>NZ_VJVX01000329.1:0-292 GCF_008033685.1 Microbispora sp. CSR-4 | reverse complement strand
TCGGGAAGCGGCGTCAGCGCCAGCTCTTGGGCCACCTCACGAACCGACCCCACCACCACCCACGACGACCGCACACGACCCCGACCGCGGCCACCCACACCGGAAGCACCCGCGTCAGCGGCATCACCACGGGCGCCATCCGCGCCAGAAGCATCCGCGCCAGAAGCATCCGCGTCAGCAGCGTCCGCGCCATCGGCAGCCCCACCATCGGCAGTCCCACGGGCGGCGTCCGCGCGAGCGCCGTCCGTGCCAGCGGCGTTCGCACCGATGGCAGCCCCACGCACGGCGTTCG
>NZ_VJVX01000328.1:0-295 GCF_008033685.1 Microbispora sp. CSR-4 | reverse complement strand
GCCCGTAATCGGCCCGCTCATCCCGCTCTTCCCCATCGGGGTCCAGCACCGCCCGCAGATGGCGGCCGGCCTTGGCGACCTCCGCCGCCCCCGCTTTGCGGGCCAGGTCCACCAGGATCGGCTCGGCCAGGCCGGCCTGCTCATCCGATAGCCCGGCGACAGCGGCGCAGATGGCCTCCACCACCCCCGCCGCCAACTCACCCGCAGCGAACTTCTCCCGCACCTTGGGGAGGCGCGGCAGTTCCGCCCCCAACGTGAGCAGGCGGCCCGCACCGCCCACCGTCATCCCCCCACT
>NZ_VJVX01000327.1:0-298 GCF_008033685.1 Microbispora sp. CSR-4 | reverse complement strand
ACGTCCTGACCGCCGCCGACCCCCTGCCCACAGACCTACGCGACGCACTCAAGCAGATCCGCAGCCCCGAAGGTGCGCACTAAATTGAGCCAACTCAGGTGGGACGGCTGCTGGCCCGCCTGGACGGCGACGACTTCGACGCTGCGACCTGCGCCTACCTGGCCAGGCTGGCCGCCGCGCCACCAGCGACCGGCACGAACGGCACGAACGGCACGAACGGCAGAACAGCGCTACTCGGCCTGGCCGTGGACGGCAAAACCCTGCGCGGCAGCCGCACCGGCGACCGTGTGACCCACCT
>NZ_VJVX01000326.1:0-298 GCF_008033685.1 Microbispora sp. CSR-4 | reverse complement strand
GCGCGGCCCGTGGAACGGCCTGGACGACGTCGAGATCGCCACCATGGAATGGGTCGACTGGTACAACAACCGGCGCCTCCACAGCGCCTGCAACGACCTTCCACCAGCCGAATTCGAGACCCACTACCGAACCCAAACCGCCCCGGCTATCCTCACCCCAGCCAGCTAACCCGGCCTCCACGAAACTCGGCGCGGTTCAGTGCCGGCCTATGCGCTGACTGACAACGAAAAGACCGTCACAGCCGAGCACGTGGCCGGGATCGCGGTCCGCAACGCCGAGATCGTCGAGGTGGCCAAG
>NZ_VJVX01000325.1:0-302 GCF_008033685.1 Microbispora sp. CSR-4 | reverse complement strand
CCGGCGTCCTGCTGGTCACCAGCGACTGCCACGCCGGGCTACGTGACGCGATCGCCGCCACGCTGCCCGGCGCCTCCTGGCAGCGCTGCCGCACCCACTGAAGTGAACCGCGCCGAGTTTCGTGGAGGCCGGGTTAGCTGGCTGGGGTGAGGATAGCCGTGGCGGTTTGTGTTCGGTAGTGGGTCTCGAATTCGGCTGGTGGGAGGTCGTTGCAGGCGCTGTGGAGGCGCCGGTTGTTGTACCAGTCGACCCATTCCATGGTGGCGATCTCGACGTCGTCCAGGCCGTTCCACGGGCCGCGC
>NZ_VJVX01000324.1:0-303 GCF_008033685.1 Microbispora sp. CSR-4 | reverse complement strand
CCGGGAGGCGCCTGGGTGAGGCGGTTGTTGCGGCCGGACTGGTCGTAGATGATCGTGATCACGCAGGTGGTGCCGGCGCAGAACGAGTCCTGCGTCGCGGCGTTGGCGACGCCGCCCGCGCTCAGCACGCCGATGTCGCGGGTGGCGTTGTCGGAGGAACGGCGCACCTGGTAAAGCGGGCCGTTGTAGTTGCCATACAGAGCGCGGGTCGTGCTGTGCGCCGCCACGCACGGCGTGCCGCCCGCGGCGTAGATGTCGCACGGCCCCTGCGTGGCGGCCTCGGACGGTGCGGAAAGGCCGGCC
>NZ_VJVX01000323.1:0-317 GCF_008033685.1 Microbispora sp. CSR-4 | reverse complement strand
CCTGCTGGTGATGATCGGCGTGCGCGCCGACGGCCGTAAGGAGCTCATCGCGCTGTCCGACGGCTACCGCGAGTCGACCGAGTCGTGGGCCGACCTGCTGCGCGATTGCAAACGGCGGGGGATGCGCGCGCCGGTGCTGGCCGTCGGGGACGGCGCACTGGGGTTCTGGGCCGCCCTCGGTGAGGTGTTCCCGCAGGCCAGGGCTCAAAGGTGCTGGTTTCACAAAATCGCCAACGTGCTGGGAGCCATGCCGAAGTCCGCACAGAGCGGCGCGAAGAAGGCGTTGGCGGAGATCTGGAACGCCGAGGACAAAGACC
>NZ_VJVX01000322.1:0-323 GCF_008033685.1 Microbispora sp. CSR-4 | reverse complement strand
CCTGCTGGTGATGATCGGCGTGCGCGCCGACGGCCGCAAGGAACTCATCGCACTGTCCGACGGCTACCGCGAGTCGACCGAGTCGTGGGCCGACCTGCTACGCGACTGCAAACGGCGGGGAATGCGCGCGCCGGTACTGGCCGTCGGGGACGGCGCACTGGGGTTCTGGGCCGCCCTCGGTGAGGTGTTCCCGCAGGCCAGGGCTCAAAGGTGCTGGTTTCACAGAAGCCGTAAAAGATCAACTTGTCGGTGTGTCGCGGTCGTTTGGCACTGCGGCGAGCAGATTTGCTGCAGTGCGGTATCGGATTGGCGCGTCGGGGGGA
>NZ_VJVX01000321.1:0-324 GCF_008033685.1 Microbispora sp. CSR-4 | reverse complement strand
CCTGCTGGTGATGATCGGCGTGCGCGCCGACGGCCGTAAGGAGCTCATCGCGCTGTCCGACGGCTACCGCGAGTCGACCGAGTCGTGGGCCGACCTGCTACGCGACTGCAAACGGCGGGGAATGCGCGCGCCGGTACTGGCCGTCGGGGACGGCGCACTGGGGTTCTGGGCCTCCCTCGGTGAGGTGTTCCCGCAGGCCAGGGCTCAAAGGTGCTGGTTTCACAGAAGCCGTCAAGAAATAAGGCGTTGCTTCGTGATCTTCGGCTCGTTGAGATGGTATGGCGATCTCCAGCGAGGTCCGCGGCCAACTCGCGCGGAAATTCG
>NZ_VJVX01000320.1:0-325 GCF_008033685.1 Microbispora sp. CSR-4 | reverse complement strand
CAAGGTGCAGGAGGAGCTCAAGCAGCACTTCCGGCCGGAGTTCCTCAACCGCGTCGACGACATCGTGGTCTTCCACCAGCTCACGCCCAAGGAGATCATCCAGATCGTGGACCTGATGCTCGCCCAGGTGGCCGAGCGTCTGAAGGACCGCGACATGGGCCTGGAGCTGACCCCGGCCGCCAAGCAGCTGCTGGCCGACCGGGGGTACGACCCGGTGATGGGCGCCCGTCCGCTGCGCCGCACGATCCAGCGCGAGCTGGAGGACACGCTGTCGGAGAAGATCCTCTACGGCGAGCTGCGGCCGGGCCAGGTCGTCAAGATCGAC
>NZ_VJVX01000032.1:0-98612 GCF_008033685.1 Microbispora sp. CSR-4 | reverse complement strand
CCTGCAACAACGCCATCAACCGGGCGCCGGCCTCACGCGGCAGGTAGAACTCCCCTTCCACGCCGCCGCCCTTGCCCGGGCGGACCCGCAGGAACCGCCTCCCGTAATCGGCCCGCTCATCCCGCTCTTCCCCATCGGGGTCCAGCACCGCCCGCAGGTGGCGGCCGGCCTTGGCGACCTCCGCCGCCCCGGCCTTGCCCGCCAGGTCCACCAAGATCGGCTCCGCCAGGCCGGCCTGCTCATCCGATAGTCCGGCCACAGCGGCGCAGATGGCCTCCACCACCCCCGCCGCCAACTCCCCTGTGGCGAACTTCTCCCACACGGTAGGGAGGCGCGGCAGCTCCGCGCCCAACGTGAGCAGGCGGCCCGCACCGCCCACCGTCATCCCCCCACTGGTGCGCAACCAGCAGCGGGTGGAGGCATGCCCATGCTGCTTGGCCTGACCTGCTCGGTGGACCCGGCCGACGCGGTCGGCCAGCGCGCTGGTGATCCGATCCCGGGCGAACAGCAACTCCTCCGCCTCGGCCAGGCACATGTCCACATCGTCGGGAAGCGGGGTCAGCGCCAGCTCTTGGGCCACCTCACGAACCGACCCCACCACCACCCACGACGACCGCACACGACCACGACCACGGCCACGATCACGCCCACCCACACCGCCGGAAGCACCCGCACCTGCGCCCGCACCCGAGCCAGAGCCGCCCGTGCCAGCGCCATCCGCGCTAGCGCCAGAGCCGGAGCCATTCGCACCGGCGGGAGCCGCGTCCTCGGCAGTCTCACGGGCGGCATTCGCGCCAGCGCCGTTCGCGCCACCCACATTCGCACCGGCGAATGCCGCACTCTCGGCGGCCCCACGCGCGGCGTTCGCGCGAGCACCATCCGCGCCAGCGGCGTCCGCACCGGCGGCAGCCGCACGATCGGCAGCCCCACGGGCGGCACCCGCGTCAGATCCCGCGCTGTCGGCGGTCCAACGCGCGGCGTTCGCGTCAGCGCCGTCCGTGCCAGCACCGCTTATGCCAGCGGCATCCGCACCGGCGGCAGCCCTACCCGTGGACTCCGCGCCGTCGCTATCTGCCCTGTCGGTATGCGTGCCTGGGGCGTCCGTGCCTGGAGCGTCCGCGCTATCGGTGCCGGGCGCGTCTGCGTGCTGCCGGGGCCCAAAGTTGATGATCGGGAAGGGCTCGCGGGCGGACGAGCCGTCGGACGACCACAGTGGGGAATTGGCGATCAGGCGATCCCACCAGCCGTCCCACCACTCACCGTCGACATCGTTCGAATGACTAAGGCGCTCAGGATCGATATCGAACAGATCCATCACACCCTCCTCGTTTCATTCGAACTGTTGTATGGATTATCTCACACTCTGTGAGCGAGTGACAACCGTGCGAAGCGGAGGGTTGGAGCCTCAGCTCAACCCGAGCAAAGTCGTTGGGCGATTTGGTGCGAGCTGCGGCCTCGCTGCGTTTGCCGAGGCGGGCGCTGCCGACGGGCCGCGCGCCGTCAGGGCACGGCCAAGGGCGGGAGGACGGTGAGGTTGAGCGGGGCGGGGGCTGCTGACGGCCTCGACCAGGCGAGGCAGTAGCAGAGTTCCGGGCGGCGGGGGCCGCCGTATCGGGGGAGCTGGCGCGTGGTCGTCGGGGCGGATGGTTGATCAGGCGAGGGTGTAGCAGAGTTCCGGGCGGCGGGGGCCGCCGTATCGGGGGAGCTGGCGCGTGGTCGTCGGGGCGGATGGTTGATCAGGCGAGGGTGTAGCAGAGTTCCGGGCGGCGGGGGCCGCCGTATCGGGGGACCCGGCGCGCGACGCCGGTGTCGACGAGGTGTTCCAGGTAACGTCGGGCCGTCACCCGGGACACGCCCACGACCGTGCCGACGGCCTGGGCAGACATGCCGTCGGCGGCGTCCCGCAGCGCGCCCGCGACCGCCTCCAGGGTGTCGGCCGTCATCCCCTTCGGCAGGTGGGGGCGGGCGGTCCCGCGCAGGGTGGACAGCGCCCGGTCCACCTCGCCCTGGCCGCTGACCTCGCCCGGCCCGCTGATCGACGACCGGAACGCCGCGTATCGTTCGAGCTTCTCCTGCAGCAGGGCGAAGGTGAAGGGCTTCAGCAGATATTGCACGACCCCGGCGGAGACGGCCGACCTGACCACCGACAAGTCCCGCGCCGAGGTCACGGCGATGACGTCGGAGGGCAGGCCTGCGGCCCGCATGGCCCGGCAGACGTCCAGCCCGTGCATATCCGGCAGGTAGAGGTCGAGCAGCACGAGGTCAACCGGCTCGCGGCGCAGCGCGCGTACGGCCTCGCCGCCCGACCTGGCCACGCCCGCGACGCGGAAGCCGGGCACCCGCTCGACGTACAGGCGGTTGGCCTCGGCGGTCAGCTCCTCGTCCTCCACGATCAGCACCGAGATCACGGCCGGACCTCCGCGCGCCCCGGGCCGCCGCCGGGAACGTCCGCCGCCGCCCGTCCCAGCCCGTCCGCCCGGCGCGGCACGTCCGGCACGTCCGGCACGTCCAGCACGTCCGGCCCGTCCGGCCCATCAGACTGACGCGGCAGCGGGAGCCGTACGGTGAACACCGCCCCCTGACCGCCGATGCCCTCGCCGGCGCAGACCTCGATGTCGCCGCCGAGGCGCCGGGCCGCCTGCCCCGCCATCGCGAGGCCGAGCCCCCGGCCGTCCCCCTTCGTGGACCAGCCGCGCCGGAACACGTCACGTACGACGCCGGGGTCGATCCCGGGGCCGCTGTCGGCGACCCTGATCAGGAACGTGCCGTCCTCGGCGCGCAGGTGGACACGGACCCGGGCGGGCGGCGTTCCCCGAACAGCGCCCTGAACAGTGCCCTGTACGGCGGCGTCGATCGCGTTGTCGATCAGGTTGCCGACGATGGTGACGAGGTCGCGGGCGTCGAGGGCGACGTCGTCGAGCTCGCTGTCCGGGCTGATCACGAGATCGACTCCGCGCTCCGCGGCGGCCGCGCTCTTGCCGAGCAGCAGCGCCGCGAGGACGGGCTCGCGGATCGAGCCCACCACGCGGTCGGTGAGCCGCTGGGCCGCCCGCAGCTCCGCGGTGGCGAACTCCACCGCCTCGTCGGTGCGGCCCAGCTCCACGAGCGCGACGACCGTGTGCAGCCGGTTGGCCGCCTCGTGCGCGGCCGAGCGGAGCGACTCGGCGAAGCCGCGTTCGGCGTCGAGCTGCCCGGCGAGGGCCTGCAGCTCGGTGTGGTCGCGGAGCGTGACCACCGTGCCGAGCGAACGCGCGCCTGACCGCACCACGGCGGCGCTCGCCACCAGCACGCGTTCGCCGGTCAGGTGGATCTCGTCCGACCGGCTCTCCCCGGAGCCGAGCATCTCGGCCAGCGAGGGCGACAGGCCCAGGTCGCCGACGTGCCGTCCCTCCGCGTCCTCGGGCAGGCCGAGCAGGTCGCGGGCGCCGTCGTTGGCGAGGGTCAGCCGGCCGTCCCGGTCGACGAGCAGCAGCCCTTCGCGCACCGCGTGCAGGATCGCGTTGTGGTACTCGTACATGCGGCTCAGCTCCGCCGGGCCCAGCCCGTGCGTCTGACGGCGCAGGCGGGCGCCCACCAGGTAGGCGCCGGCGATGCCCGCCGCCAGGCCGAGCAGGCCGGTGAGGACGGCCGAGCCGAGCTGCCCGCGCATCTCGGCGCTGATCTTCGCCACCGTGATGCCGGCGCTGACCAGTGCCACGACCCGGCCGGTGGCGTCCCGCACGGGGGTGACGGCCCGTACGGACGGCCCCAGCGTGCCGGTGTAGGTCTCGGTGAACGTGCGCCCGGCCAGCGCCGGCGCCGTGGTGCCGAGGAAGTGCCCGCCGATCTGCCGGGGATTGGGGTGCGTGTATCTGCGGCCCTCGGTGTTCATGATCGTGATGAAGTCGAGCCCGGCCTCCGTGCGCACCCGTTCCGCGTACGGCTGGAGCACGGCCGAGGGATCGGGGTCGTCCAGCGCGTCGAGCACGGTGGGCGCGTCGGCCAGGCTGATCGCCACCGCCTTGCTCGTCCTCGCGGCCTCGTCGTCGAGAAGCTGACGGGTACGGAGGAAACCGAGGAAGGTGGCGCCTGCCACGGTGATCGCGACGACGAGGATCTGCAGCACGAGCACCTGCCGGGCCAGACTCCAGCGTCCGAGCCTGGCGGTCATCGTCGTCACGGCCTCAGCGTCCTCGCTCCCGGTGCGGTCCTGCACGGTCCTGCGCGGTCTGCGCGGATTCACCGCCGCGGCGCGCGCCGGTGAAAACCGCCGTGAACGAAATGTACGCAATAGTGACCCAGGTCACTACCGGGCGCATAGTCACCGACCAGATCGCGTTGTCGCCCGCGTCTGTCGTGGGCCGTATGAGGACGAGGAGGGTCGCGTGACGACCACACCGAACCCGGCACCCCGTGACCGGACCCACTATCTCTACCTGGCGGTGATCGTCGCGGTCCTCCTCGGGATCGCCCTGGGCCTGGTGGCGCCGGACGCCGGGGTGGCGCTGAAACCGCTGGGCACGGCCTTCGTGGCACTGATCAAGATGATGATCAGCCCGATCATCTTCTGCACGATCGTGCTCGGCGTCGGCTCTGTGGCCCAGGCCGCGAAGGTCGGCAAGGTGGGCGGGCTGGCCATCGGCTACTTCCTCGTGATGTCCACGGTGGCGCTGGCCATCGGCCTGCTCGTGGGCAACGTCCTGCACCCCGGCGAGGGGCTCCAGCTGACCGACGAGCTGCGCAAGGCCGCAGAGGAGCAGGCGGCCAAGGGCGGCGAGAGCGACACCACGTCGTTCCTGCTCGGCATCATCCCGGCGACGTTCGTCTCGGCGTTCACCGAGGGCCAGGTGCTCCAGACCCTGCTGGTCGCGCTGCTGACCGGCTTCGCGCTGCAGGCGATGGGGGAGCGGGCGGCGCCCATCCTGCGGGGGCTCGGCCACGTGCAGCGGCTCGTCTTCCGCGTGCTGGCGATGATCATGTGGGCGGCTCCGGTCGGCGCGTTCGGCGCGATGGCCGCGGTGGTCGGCGCGGGCGGTTTCGACGCGCTGCGCAGCCTGGCGCTGCTGATGGGCGGCTTCTATCTGACGTGCCTGCTCTTCGTGGGAGTCGTGCTCGGCACGGTGCTGTGGCTCGGCGCGCGGATCAACCTGCTGTCGCTGCTGCGCTACCTCGGCCGGGAGTTCCTGCTCATCCTGTCCACGTCCTCCTCCGAGTCGGCGCTGCCGCGCCTGATCGCCAAGATGGAGCATCTGGGGGTGAGCCGCGCTGTCGCCGGCATCACGGTGCCGACCGGCTACTCCTTCAACCTCGACGGTACCGCCATCTACCTGACCATGGCGACGCTGTTCGTGGCGCGGGCGACCGGCTTCCCGCTCTCCGCCGGGGAGCAGATCGGGCTGCTGGTCTTCATGATCATCGCGTCCAAGGGGGCGGCGGGGGTCACCGGCGCCGGCCTCGCCACGCTGGCGGGAGGCCTGCAGGCGCACCGGCCGGCTCTCGTGGACGGCGTCGGCCTGATCGTGGGCATCGACCGGTTCATGTCGGAGGCCCGGGCGCTGACCAACTTCGCGGGCAACGCGGTCGCGACCGTCCTGATCGGCTCATGGGTGGGCGACTTCGACCGCTCCCGGGCCGAGGAGGTGCTGGCCGGCCGGGTGCCCTTCGACGAGGCGACGTTCGTGGACGAGGGCCACGCCCCGGCTCCCGGGGCCGAACCCGCCGCCACACCGGTCCACTCCTGATCGCTCCGGCACGCCCCGGGGAGCGCCGCTCCCCGGGGCGTGCCGGCAGCACGTCGCTCAGCGGGACGGCGGCTGGAACTCCGGCTGGTCGAGCACTCGCAGCCAGCTTCCGTCCGGCTGGCGCCGTACGACCTGGGCGCGGGCGCCGGCGCCGTCCCTGGGCGGGGTCGAGGTGAGCGCGATGTCGCCGCTGACCAGCGTCGGAAGGGGCTCCTCGGGCTCGAAGCGGGGGCGGTTCGCCAGCACCTTCTCCCACAGGGCGCGGATCGCCTCCCGGCCGGCCGTCACGCTGCCCGGCGGGTAGGCCAGCACGGCGTTCTCCTCGTAGAGCGCCGCCACGCCCGCGGCGTCACCGGCGTTGGACCGCTCGACGAACAGGCGGGTGATGTCCTCCGGCCGCATGGCCTTCTCGTAATCCGGCATCGGTTCCTCCCCGAATCTCGACGGCGAATCTCGTACGGCCTCCACCCTGCCGAGCCGCCTTCCAGAAGTCCAACAGATGGTTCTGCTGGCAACTAGAATCAAAAGTTATGGAGCTGCGCCAGCTGGAGTATTTCGTCGCGGTCGCCGAGGAGCGCAACTTCACCCGCGCCGCCGAGCGGGTGCACATCAGCCAGCCGGGCGTCAGCGCCCAGATCAGGCAGCTCGAACGCGAGCTCGGCGCCGAGCTGTTCGACCGGTCCGCGCGGACCGTCACCCTGACCGTCGCGGGCAAGGCCGCGCTCGACCACGCCCGCGCCGCGCTCGCCGCGGCCGGGGCGCTGGGCCAGGCGGTGGGCGAGGTGACCGGACTCATCCGGGGCAGGCTCACCGTCGGGATGGTCGTCGGCTGCACCGTCACGCCGCTGTTCGACGCACTCGCCGCCTTCCACCGGGCCCATCCCGGGGTCGAGATCGCCCTGCTGGAGGACAACTCCGATCGGCTCGTCGAAGGGGTGCGCTCCGGGGCTCTCGACCTGGCCCTCGCCGGGCTCGCCGCCGCCCCGGACGGCCTGGAGACGCTGACGATCGTCAGCGAGCGGCTCGTCGCCGCCGTCCCTCCGGATCACCCCCTCGCGGGACGGGGCGGCGTCACCCTGAGCGACCTCGCCGCGCACCCGATCGTCTGCATGCCGTACGGCACCGGCCTGCGCACCGTCTTCGACCGCGCCTGCGCGGCCCGGGGTCTCCAGCCGGTGATCGCGCTGCAGGCCGGGGCGGCCGACGCGATCGCCGGCCTCGCGGCCCGCGGGCTCGGCGTCGCCGTCCTCAGCGAGTCGATGGCCGCGGCCTACCGGGACCGGCTCACCGCGCTCACCATCGAAGACGTCGAGACGCCCGCCCTGCTCGCGCTGCTGTGGCGCGGCGGCCAGGGCCCGGCCGTACGCGAGTTCGTACGGCACGCCCGGCGCTCCTTCGCCGTGCCTCCGGCGTGAGAATCGCCGGACTCCGGATTGGACGTATGTGCCCGGGCACTCCTAGAGTCCCTTTCATGACGTCTGGTGATCTCCAGTTCCGGAGGGCCGAGAAGAGCGACGCGGACGAGATCTTCGCGCTCGCCCGCGAGTTCGCGGTGACGTTCCGGCCCGAGCGGGCGCCGTTCGACGCCGCGCTGCCGCAACTCCTGGAGAACGAGGACGCCTTCCTGCTCGTCGCCACCGTTGACGGCACCGTACGCGGCTACCTGCTGGGCTTCACCCACCTCACGCTGTTCGCCAACGGCAGGGTCGCGTGGGTGGAGGAGGCGATGATCGAGAGCGGTTACCGCCGTCTCGGCATCGGGCGGCGGCTCCTTGAGGAGTTCGAGACGTGGGCGCGCTCACGGCAGGCCGGATACGTCGCACTGGCGACCCGGAGGGCCGCCGAGTTCTACGGCGCGCTCGGCTACGAGGTGTCGGCCACCTACTACCGCAAGATGCTCAGACCGAAGACGTGAGCTGGGCGTCCAGGCGATAGCCGTCCACGGTCACGTAGACCGAGTCGCCGGGCCGTGCGTTCAGCCGCATCAGCACCGGCTGGAGCGAGTCGAACACCGGCTGCCGGTCGCGCCACACCAGCACGACGGCGTTGTCCCCCGGGCCGGTGACCGACAGCAGCGTCCCCGGGCGCATGCCGAGCTGGGCGGCGTACCCCTCCGGGACCGCGACCGGCTCGCCCCGCAGGTGGCCGCTGGTGACGTCGATCCGCTGCCAGCGGCGCGGGTCGGAGGCCGGGCTGGAGGTCGGGCGGGGGTTCGGCACCAGGTGGGGCCGCGGCACGCCCCCGTTCAGATTGCCGCCCAGGTGGTTCCCGTTCTGGTGCCCGTTCTGGTGTCCGTTCAGGTTGCCGTTGAGATTGCCGTTCGTGAGCGCGTTGAGCGCGGCGAGCGCGGTGGCGGCGTCGGGCCCGTTGTTGGCCTGCGAGGGGATCGGGACCCCGCCGCGGCCGTGATGGTGCCCGTTCGCGCCCGGCGTACGGCGGGGCAGCGGCGCGGGCCGCGCGGACTGGTCGGGGCCGTGCCGGGTGGGCAGGGGGCCGGGCTCGGCCGGCGAGCTCGCCTGCGGCATGGATTCGAGCCACGCCTTGGCCGAGTGGGCACGGATGCCGAGCTGGCCGAGCAGTTCCACGACGTCGGCGTCCGCCGGCTTGTTCGCCAGCAGCTGGCGGGTCTTCTCCCGCAGCCCCGCGAGGGCGCCGACCACGAGCCAGCCGTCCTGGAGGCGGCGGTCGGGCATCAGCGTCACCAGCACCCGCCACAGCGGCGTGCCGAGGGCCGGCACCTCGATGGGGTGGGACGGGTCGGCCGCGATGAGCTGCTCCTGGGTGGCCGCCGCGCCCAGCCATTCGGTGAGCCCGAACAGGTGGCCGGTGAGCGGCGCGGAGTCGGGGGAGCGCAGCCACAGCAGCACCCGCTCCTCGGCCGCGCGCTGGGCCTGGGAGAGCAGGTCGCGGTCAACGTTGAGGTTGTGCGCCAGCGTGCGCAGGCTCACCGGCTCGGCGGCGAACAGCCGCTCGGCCGCGACGGCCCTGGCGAGCGGGTCCCAGCCGCGGAACAGGCCCTCGATGACCGCGACCATCGGGTGCGCGCTGAGGTCGGCGGGCCGCGCCGCCTCCGGAGCAGGCTGGGCGGCCGGCTGAGCGGCGGGCTGGGCGGGTGGCTGCGCAGGGGCCGCAGGGACCTGCGGGAGCGAGGCTCCGGGCTGCCGGGCGAAGGGCTGGGTGGCGGGCCTGACCGGTCCTGCCGCCGGCGCCGCCCCCGGTACGGTGGGTGGCGGCGGCGTGCCCTGCCCCGGCCGGGCGGGCGCCTGCCCCGGCTGCGGGGGCGTCTGGGCGGGTGCCTGAGCCGGTGCCTGCGCGGCGGCGACCTGGGGGAACGCCTGAGAGGAGGTCCCGGGCACGGCCTGCGGGAAGGGCACGGAGGCGGGGCCGGCGGGCGCCTGCGTCTGGCCCTGACCCGGTGCCTGTGCGGGTGCCGGTGCCTGTGTGGGGGCCTGTGCCTGTGCGGGTGCCGGTGCCTGTGCCTGTGCCTGCGGCTGAGGCGGTGCCGGAGTCTGGACCTGTGCCTGTGCCTGTGCTTGGGCGGCCTGGGCCTGGGGTGCGGCCTCGGCCCCGGCGAGGGCCTCCGCGGACCGCCCGGACGCCAGCTCGCTCTCCAGGCGCCCGAACACCTCCCGGAACACCGTGGTCAGGAGAACCTCGGGCGAGGCCGGGGCGGCCGGGGCCTGGAGGTCGCACGGCGTCAGGCGGCGCAGCCGATACCAGCCGCCGAGGTGGTTGACCACCGTGCGTACGGGGTCGGGCCAGCCGGGCATGGCCGGGTCCACGGTGTGCACCTGGAGCGCCGGAAGCAGGTCGGTGAGGGGCAGGTGGTCCCAGCGCCCGACCGCCAGGCGGGCGAGCCGCTCGCAGAGCCAGTCGACGCCGGTCGCCCGCATCGCGCGGCCGATTCCGACGGAGGCCCACCAGCCGCCGGGCAGGCGCGGGTCGGCCAGCAGCTCGGCCACCTGCTGAGGACGGCTCCAGCGCAGGGCCGGGACCAGGTCGCTCAGGCAGATCGTTGACTCGGCGTCCATCGGTATGACCGCACCCTCCCGAGAGTGACGCATGTTGCTAATGGTGCAGCTTACGCCGCAAACCAGCAATTGGTGTCAATAGGGTAAAGTTCCCAGGATCCGGCCGGGCACCGATCTGCGCGACCGCCGCGGCACCCGTCTCACACCCCTTACGCAGGGCTTCCTCGGGCGTGTCCCCGGCCATGAAGGCGACCAGGAACCCCGCGGCGAACGCGTCTCCCGCGCCCGTCGAGTCGACGACCTCCGCCGTGGGCGCGGCCGCTCTGGCGACTATACGGCCATCGCGGGCCAGCAGGGCACCACCGGCCCCCAGCTTCACCACAGCCGTCCCGTAGTGGGCGCTGAGCGTGCCGGCGGCCGTCTCGGGATCCGCGGCGTCCGCGAGCAGCAGGGCCTCCTCCAGGTTGGGGATCACGATGCTCGCCGGGGCGCTCTCGCGGAGGAACCGCTCGGGCCCGAAGGCGCGCAGCGGCCCGCTGGAGGCCGGATCGACGCTGATGGTGATCCCGCGCCCGGCTGCCTCGCGCATGGCGAGCCGTACGAGCTCCAGGCCCGGCTCGGCGAACATCGTGTACGCCGACACGTGCAGGTGCCCGACCCCGTCGAGGAGGTCCGGGGTCCAGTCGCCGACCCCGATGTGGCCGCTCGCCCCGCGGTTGGTGAGCATGGACCGCTCGCCGGTGGAGTCGACCATCGCGATCACGACGGCCGAGGGCCGTTCCGGGTCGATCCGCAGGTGCGGCCGGACCCCGGCCTTGGTGAGCTGGGCCGCGTGCCACTCGCCGGTGTCGTACCCGGCCCGCGCGAGCAGGCGGGTGTCCGCGCCGAGCCGGGCGGCCCAGGAGGCGGTGTTCGCCCCCGAGCCGCCCGGGTGCAGCGCGATGTCGGCGGGCGTGTCGGTGCCGGTGGCCGCGGGGCCGTCGTGCAGCGCGACGACGTCGGTGACCACGTCGCCGATCACCAGCAGACCGCTCACCCGGCCGCCCAGGCGGCCGCGATCTCCCCGGCCAGGCGGGTGTTGCCGCGTACGGCCGCGAGGTTGGCCTCCAGCGAGGCGCCACCCGTGCCCTCGACCAGGTATTCCAGCAGGAACGGCGTGATGGCCTGCCCGGTGACCCCGCGCTCCTCGGCGGCGCGCAGGCCGTCCGCGAGCACCCGGTCGTGCAGTTCGGGGTCGAGCTGGAGATCGACCGGCACCGGGTTCGCCACGATCAGCGCCGTGTCGAGCCCGCCGAGCGCGTCCTGGGCCCGCATGACGCCGGCGGCCTCCTGCGGCGTCTCGATGCGCCAGTCCACCGGCTCGCCGGAGGTGTGCAGGTAGAAACCGGGGAACTCGTCCGTGCGGTAGCCCACGACGGTGACCTGCTTGGTCTCCAGCCGCTGGAGCGTCGCGGGCACGTCGAGGATCGACTTCACCCCGGCGCACACGACGGTGATCCTCGTGCGGCTGAGCGTGTCGATGTCGGCAGACTCGTCCTGCACCGTGGTCCAGCCGCGGTGGACGCCGCCGAGGCCCCCGGTGGCGAACACCCGCACGCCCGCGCGGGCGGCCAGGAACGAGGTGCCCGAGACGGTCGTGGCGCCGCTGAGCCCGAGCGCGGCGGCCGGGGCGAGGTCGCGGAAGCCGAGCTTGCGCAGGCCCGGCTCGGTCGCGATCCGCTCCAGCCCCTCCTTGTCCAGGCCCACCCGGGGGACGCCGTCCAGCACCGCCACCGTCGCCGGCACGGCCCCCGCCTGCCGGACGATGTCCTCCAGTTCGAGTGCGACCTGGAGGTTGCGGGGCTGGGGAAGCCCGTGGGAGATGATGGTGGACTCCAGGGCGACCACCGGACGGCCGGCGGCCAGCGCCTCGGCGACCTCATCGGAAACGCGCATGTCTCTCCTGTGTTTCCCGCTCACCATCGGGGCGCTCACTTCCGCCTGGCCGTGCCGAAGGCGCGCCGTCGGCGCCTCCCTCGTCGCGCTCGGGTCGCTTCGCTCCCGCGCGCTGCTCGGTCCAGATCGGCGGCGCGCCCCTCCGGATCGCTCGGTGTGTTTCCCGCTTGGGGTTCTCTCGTTGGCGGAAGATTGTCCGCTTCGGCATATTCTGCCCGGGTATCGAGGGGGAACTTGCGATAAGTTGCGGGCGTCCGCCCAGCCTCACCCGTCGCCGGCCCCCCGTCGGCCCTCCGAGACCCTTTCACGCCCGCCGTCACGACCCGCATCCGGCCCCGCCCACTGAGACACCGAGCCACGTACGACCCGGGAGAACGCCTTCATGCCACGCTCGCACTACGACGTCGTCATCGCCGGCGCCGGGCACAACGGCCTCGTCGCCGCGGCCTACCTCGCCCGCGCCGGACGCAGCGTGCTGGTCCTGGAACGCCTCGGCCACGTGGGCGGTCTCGCCGTGTCGGCCCGAGCGTTCCCCGGCGTGGACGCGCGGCTGTCGCGTTACTCCTACCTGGTCAGCCTGCTGCCCACGAAGATCGTGAAGGACCTCGGGCTCCGTCTCGACCTGCGCCGCCGCCGCTTCGCCTCCTACACGCCGGCGGGCGACACCGGTCTGCTCGTGGACAACGAGGACGCCGCGCGCACCGCCGCCTCCTTCGAGGCGGTGACCGGAGGACGGCACGACCTGGCCGCCTGGGAGCGGTTCTACGGGATGACCGCCCACGTGGCCCAGCGGGTCGCGCCGACGCTGCTCGAACCGCTGCGCGGCCGTACGGCACTTCGGGAGGTCGTGGGGGACGACGAGGCGTGGCGCGACCTGTTCGAACGGCCCGTCGGCGAGGTGGTGGACGAGCGGTTCGCCGACGACACCGTGCGCGGGGTCGTCCTCACCGACTCCCTGATCGGCACCTTCGCCGACCCGGCCACCGACCTGCTGGCCAACCGGTGCTTCCTCTACCACGTCATCGGCGACGGCACGGGCGACTGGAACGTCCCGGTCGGCGGCATGGGCGCGGTGACCGCCGAGCTCGCCGAGGTCGCGCGGCGGCACGGCGCCGAGATCCGCACCGGCGCCGAGGTGCTGGCCATCGACCCGGACACGGGAGAGGTCACGTTCGACGACGGCGCGCAGCACGCGGTGACCGCCGGGAAGGTGCTGGCCAACCTGCCGCCCGCCGTGCTCGCCCGCCTGCTCGGGGAGACGCCCGAGCGGCCCGAGGGCGCCCAGCTCAAAATCAACATGGTGCTGTCGCGGCTGCCCCGGCTGCGCGACCCCGCCGTGGACCCCGCCGAGGCGTTCAGCGGCACCTTCCACATCAACGAGACCCGCGACCAGCTCGCCGCGGCGTACGCGCAGGCCGCCGCGGGGAAGGTGCCGGACCTGCCGCCCGCCGAGGTCTACTGCCACTCGCTCACCGACCCCTCGATCCTCGGCCCGGAGCTGCGCGAGGCGGGGGCGCACACGATGACGCTGTTCGGCCTGCACATGCCGGCGCGCCTGTTCGCCGATCCGGCGGCGAAGAAGGAGGCGCTGGCCCGCACGCTCGCCTCGATCGACTCCGTGCTCGCCGAGCCCATCGAGGACTGCCTGCTGCGCGCGCCCTCGGGCGAGCCCTGCCTGGAGGTCAAGACGCCGCTCGACCTGGAGCGCGACGCGGGCCTGCCCGGAGGCCACATCTTCCACCGCGACCTGTCCTGGCCGTACGCCGAGGAGGGCGGCCACGGGGACCGGCCCGCTCAGTGGGGCGTCGAGACGGCGCACGAGCGGGTGCTGCTGTGCGGCGCGGGCGCCCGGCGCGGCGGCGGCGTCAGCGGCATCCCCGGCCACAACGCCGCGATGGCCGTTCTAACGGAACCTTCATGACGCTCGGGTAGCTTGTGCCGGTGCGTGAGGAATCGGCGAAACTGCTGGTAGTGGATGACGAGCCCGCACTCAGGGAGGCGCTGCGCAGCAGCCTGGAGTTCGAGGGCTACGCGGTCGAGACCGCCGCCGACGGGCTCACCGCGCTCGACCTCCTCGACCGCGCCGGGCAGGACGGGAGGACGTACGACGCGGTGCTCCTCGACGTCATGATGCCCCGGCTCGACGGGCTGACGGCCTGCCGGCGGTTGCGCGCCGCGGGCAACCTGCTGCCGGTGCTCATGCTGACCGCCCGCGACGCCGTCGGCGACCGCGTCTCCGGCCTGGACGCCGGGGCGGACGACTACCTCGTCAAGCCGTTCGAGCTCGACGAGCTGCTCGCCCGCGTGCGGGCGCTGCTGCGGCGCGGCGGGCAGTACGTGCGGAACGAGAGCGGCGGCGACGTCCTCGCCTTCGGCGACCTGCGCATGGACACCGTGAGCTGGGAGGTCACCCGGGCCGGCCGCAGGCTCGACCTCACCCGCACCGAGCACCTGCTGCTCGAACTGTTCCTCTCCCACCCACGCCAGGTGCTCACCCGCGAGCAGATCCTGCGGGAGGTGTGGGGCTTCGACTTCGAGCCGTCGTCGAACTCGCTGGACGTGTACGTGATGTACCTGCGGCGCAAGACCGAGGCGGGCGGGCTGCCCCGCGTGATCCACACGGTGCGCGGCGTGGGCTACGTGCTCCGGCCGTCGCCGTGAGACGGCGATCCCTGCGGTCCCGGCTCACGCTGCTGATCGCGGCCGGGGTCGCCCTGGCCGTCGCGGTGGCGGCGGCCGTGTGCTGGCTGCTCGTCCGCAGTGAGATGCGCGGCCAGATCGTCGGTTCGATCACGCACCTGCGGCCGCCGGCGCAGCAGGTCGCGTTCGCGCTGCGGGACTGCGCCGGTCAGGGGCGCAAGGAGGCCCGCCCCCGGCCCGACTGGGACCCCTCGGGGCGTAGCTGGCAGGTCGTGCTGCCGGACGGCTCGGTGTGCGTCGCGTCCGGGTCGGCCCAGGTGACGCCGACGGCACAGGAACGGACGATGGCCGCCTCCGGCGGCACGCCCGTGCTGCGCGACGCGGTCGCCACCGACGGCACCTCCGTGCTCGTCTACACCTTCAGATATGAGCCGCGTCCCGGCGTCCCTCCGGGTGACGTCGCCCAGCTCGCGGAGCCGCCCCTGCGGCCGGGCCCGGTCACGGTGAGCGTGTTCCGCTCCACCGCCGAGATGGACCAGACGCTCCGCATCCTCGCCCTCGTCTTCGGCTCGGTCAGCGTGCTCGGCGTGCTCGGCGCCGCCGTGGCCGGGCTCTGGCTGGCCCGTACGGCACTGCGCCCGGTGGAGCGGCTGACCCGCGCGGTCGAGCACGTCGCCAGGACCGAGGACCTCAGCGTGACGATCCCGGTGGAGGGGGAGGACGAGATCGCCCGCCTCAGCCGGTCGTTCAACACGATGACCGCCGCCCTGTCCAGCTCCCAGGAGCGCCAGCGGCGGCTCGTCGCCGACGCGGGACACGAGCTGCGCACCCCGCTGACGAGCCTGCGTACCAACATCGACCTGCTGCTGCGCAGCGAGAACACCGGCCGCGCCATCGAGCCCTCGGCCAAGCGGCGCCTGCTGGCGAACGTCAAGGAGCAGTTCGAGGAGATGTCGAGCCTCATCGGCGACCTGCTGGAGCTGTCGCGCAAGCCGGAGAGCGGCGAGGGGTCGTCCGACATCGCCCTGCACGAGGTGGTGGCCTCGGCGGTCGAGCGGGCCAGGCGGCGCGGTCCAGGGCTGCGCTTCGACGTCGACCTGGAGCCGTGGCAGGTGCACGGGGACGCCAGGGGCCTGCAGCGGGCCGCGGTGAACGTGCTCGACAACGCCGTGAAGTTCAGCCCGCCCGGGGGCCTGGTGACCGTGCGGCTCAAGGGCGGCGTGCTGACCGTGCGCGACGAGGGCCCCGGCATCCCCGACGACGAGCTGCCGCACGTGTTCGAGCGGTTCTGGCGCTCGCCGTCGGCGCGCAGCCTGCCCGGATCCGGTCTCGGCCTGTCGATCGTGGCCCAGGCCGTACGGGACGCCGGGGGCCGGGTCGCGATCGAGAACGCCCCCGGTGGCGGCACCCTCGCCACCGTCGAGCTCCCCGGCAACCCGCCGGCCGCCTGACGCCGGCACGTACAGCACGCCCCGGCTCATGCCTGCACTCCCGCGCGAGCGGCGTACGCGACCTGGCGGCGCAACCGGACGAGGTCTCCCGGTCCGGCATCGAGGGCGTAACGCTCCATCGCGTTCCGGATGTGCTCGACCTGGGCGTCGTCGATGCACACGGTTCCGCTCCGGGCGGGCTCCTCGCCGATCAGGGTTTGCAGATCGACGTTCAGCGCCTCGCAGAGCGAGTCCGGGGCGGAAAGCCGGTCGGCGCTTCGAACCCCGGCCTCCACCTTGCGCAACCAACTGGTCGAACGGCCAATCCGGTCGGCAAGGATCTGCTGAGTCAGGCCGCGCCGACGCCGCCAGTACGCCACCCGCCGGCCCAGCTCCCGATCGTTCATTCCATCGCCTCAATCCGTCCGCGCCCGGATTCCTTGACGCCTCATGAGCACCCCGTGCCGGAGTCGGTGAATCGAAAATCGCTCCGGGAATAGTCGTGGGGCGTTTGCAAGGGGACAACGGGACTACCCGCGACGCGGGCTGTGCAGGAACGGGAACGACCCTCAAACGCACGCTTGATCTGCTCGACACGTAGCGAGCGTCTGCACGAGCTGGGCCGAGCTGACCGCGCCTCTCCGGACCCGAGCGCAGCCGATAGGTCGTCATTGGGCCGCCGCAGCATCGGGGCCGGTTGGTGTGGGCGCGTGAATGCGGGGCTTGACGTGCTCGGCGTGATGTGGTTGGCCTGAAACCAGGGTTTTCTCCGAGTCCCTAAAGATACCCTTCTGAGATCTTTGACTACTGACATCCACTCTCGTGGTGATTAGAGTCAGTTTGATCACGATCTTCGGCGATGCGGCTTACATCCGCTTCGCTGCCCCTCAAGGAGGGTTTGTGAGAGTGAAACCTCTCGTAGCGGCCGCAGCCGCGCTGTTGACCGCGGCAGCACTGCAGATCCCCGCAGCAGGCTCGGCGTTCGCCGACACACCGTCCGACCAGCGTCCATCCGACAACTCCGCCCATGGTGGGCCGGTCCTGGACGACGTGCACAACGTTCCGACGACCGCCGTCAAGAGCAACGTGACGTTCCTCGACAACGTCAAGGGCGTGAGCGGCTACTCAGGGCTGAACTTCATCAGCTACGACAAGTACGGCTACGACTTCATGTTCGCCAACGGCACCGGCGGCCTGGCCGTCTGGTCGCTGAAGGACCCCGAGCACCCGGCGCTGGTCTCCACCATCACGGCCGCCCAGCTGCGCCAGCCGGGGGACACCCAGGACAGGTTCTGGGAAGGCGAGAACATGACCGTCGACCCGAAGCGCAAGCTGGTCTTCCTCAGCAGAGACCCGCGCGGCTTCGGCGGCACCGTCTCGACCGGCCAGTCCGGCGTCTACATCGTGGACGTGAAGAACCCCTGGCAGCCGAAGGTCGTCGTCTTCCAGCCGGTCGCGGCCGGGCACACGGCCACCTGCATCAACGACTGCTCCTACCTGTGGTCGGTCGGACCGGCCAACACCGGCACGCCGGGCCAGGACCCGTCATGGAAGGGCGTGCCGGTCCGGGTGACCGACATCCGTGACCCCAAGCACCCGAAGACCCTGGATCTGGCGCTCGACCTCGGCCGGTTCGACGGCGTCACCGACTACGTGCACAGTGTCGACGTCGACAAGGACGGCGTCGCCTGGGTCTCCGGCGAGGGCGGCGTCCGCGGTTACTGGACCAAGGGCAACCACTACGACCCGGTGCGGAAGACCAAGCGGGTGGCGACGGCGTACGACCCGATCCCGTACGCGGGCGGTACGGCCATGCCGACCAATCCGCAGGGCACGGAGTTCTTCGACTACTTCGACCACAACGCCTACCACAACACCGAGAAGCTCGGCTCCTTCGACAAGGGCGAGCTGGTCTACGTGACCAACGAGAACATCACCACCTGTTCCCAGGCGGGCGAGTTCAAGATCGTGTCGCTGAAGGGCAGCTACGACGGCGAGGGCTGGAAGTCCACGCCGGACAAGCCGCTCCGGCTCAACCTGGTCAGCCACTGGTCGCCCTGGGGCAAGGAGGGCTCGGCCACCACCGGCAGCTGCTCCGCCCACTGGTTCACCGTCAACGGCAACATCGTGGCGATCGGATGGTACGGCCAGGGCACGCGGTTCCTCGACGTGTCCGACCCGGCCAACCCGACCCAGGTCGGCTACTTCCGGGTCCCGTCCGGCACGGACGTGACCGGCGGCTCGGCGTCGGCCGCGTACTGGCACAACGGCCTGGTCTACGTCGCCGACTACAACCGGGGCGTCGACGTGCTGCGGTTCGACGGCAAGCTGGCGGGCAAGCCGGACAAGAAGATCTGCTGGAACTCCTGCGACAAGTGACCGTCCGAGCCGGAGCCGGTCCGGGCGGGACTCCCCGCTCGGGCAGGCTCCGCCCTGACGGAGTGGAAGGGTGACGGTGCGACGCCGACATCTCACGCGGGAGACGACATACGCCGTGCCCGTCGCGCGACTCGTGGCAGCAGTGCTCCTGCTGGCCGGCGGCCTGGTCGTCGGCCTCCTCCCCGGTGTGGCCGCCCGCCCGGCGTACGCGCACGCCTACCTGCTGGAGAGCTCGCCGGTCGACGGACAGGTGCTGGCCTCGCCCCCGGCCGAGGTGCGGCTCCGCTTCGACGAGGCGGTGAGCCTGAGCGGCCGGTCCATCCAGTTGCTCGACCCCACCGGCAAGGAGCTGGCCATCGGCGCGGCGGGGTTCGCCGACGGAAAGGCCGACACGGCGCGGGCGAGCCTGCCCCGGGACCTGGCCGAGGGAACCTACGTCGTGTCGTGGCGGGTGACGTCCGTGGGCTCGCACGTTGTGTCGGGGGCGTTCAGCTTCAGCGTCGGCCACCCGAGCGCGATGGCCGCCGACGTGGAGCAGGACGCCGACCGCGTGGTCCCCGTCGTCGCCGCGATCGGCCGTGGCGTGGCCTACCTCGGTGTGGCCCTCGTCCTCGGCGGCGGGATGTTCGTGGCCGCGCTCTGGCCCGCGGGACGTGGTGACCGGCGCGGCCGGCGCGTCGTCTGGTCGGGGTTCGCCGCGCTGGCCGCAGGCACCGCCGTGGTGCTGCTCGTCCAAGGGCCGTACGCCGACGGCAGGCCGCTGACCGGGGTGTTCGACCCCGGCCTGCTGGGCGCGACGCTGTCCACCCGGCTGGGGTACGCGCTGCTGGCCCGGCTGGTGCTCGTGGCCGTCCTCGGTGTGGTCTTCCTGATCGCGATCCGCCCCTCGGCCGCCGCCGACGCGGAGACGGACGCTCCCGAGCCGGGCGGCGTCGGCCGCAGGATCGCGCTGCCCGTGGTCGCCGTCGGCGCCGTCGCCATGACGCTGACCTGGACGCTCGCGGACCACGCGCAGAGCGGCACGCAGACCTGGCTGGCCGTCCCGGCGACCAGCCTGCACCTGCTCGCCATGTCGCTGTGGCTGGGCGGCCTGGTGACGCTCGCGCTCTCCGTGCTCGCCCCGGCCGGCAAGCGGGACCCCGGGCTGCTCTCCCTGGAGCCCGCGCTCCCGAGGTTCTCCCGGCTCGCGCTGCTGTGCTTCGCGGTGATCGCGGTCACCGGGCTGTACCTGTCGTGGCGTCAGGTGGGAACGTGGGGCGCGCTCGGCGCGACCGGCTTCGGGCGGCTGCTGCTCGTCAAGCTCGCCATCGTGCTCGGGGTGCTGGCGCTCGCCTCCGGATCGCGGCGGTTCGTACAGCGGCGCGACCGCGCCCGCCGTACGCCGCAGGACCCTGCTGCTGCGGTGCGCAGGCTGCGCCGCTCGGTCGCCGGTGAGGTCGTGCTCGGGATCGTCGTCGTGTCCGTCACCGCCGTTCTGGTCGACACTGCCCCGGCCCGCACCAGCTACGCGCCGCCGGTGGACACCACGGTCCCGTTCCCCGCCGCGGTGAACGCGTCCGGCCCGTACGGCGGGCTGCGCGGCGGCTCGATCCAGGTGAAGATCGAACCGGCGAGACCGGGCGGCAACACCGCGGACATCTACCTGACCGGACGCGACGGCAGGCTGGTCGCGGTGCCAGAGATCTCCGGCGCGCTCGAATCGCGGGACCGCGGCGTGCCCGCGCTGCCCGTCACGTTGACGGCGGCCGAACCCGGGCACTACGTGGCGGGCTCGATGTCCATCCCCTACCCCGGGGAGTGGGCGTTGCGGCTGGACATCCGCGTTTCCGACTTCGACGAGACACGCGTGCGTGTCCCGTTCACCGCACATTGAAAGGCTGCCGACACATGCGAGGCGCTGACCGTACGGCCCCCGCGTCGCGGGTGGCCCTGGCCGCCGCCGGTGCGATCGCCGCCGGCGTCCTGGCGGGGTGTTCCGGCGGGACACCGGAGCCGGTGACCAAGCCGCCCTACACCGTCGAGACCATCCGTTCCGGCTTCGTCGGCGCCGCCGACCTGGGAAAGGGCGCGGTCGCGTTCGAGGACGAGGACCACGCGTCGCACACCATCTACACGCCGCCGAACAGCATCCCCACCTGCCCGTACGTCCAGCGTGCCGACGACGTGAAGGGTCCGGTGGAAGCGGCCATCGAGCCGGTGGGCGGGAACCCGACCGGGCGGTTCATCGTCGCTCCGCCGAAGGTGGGGCCGCAGACGCTCCCGGTCGTCACGCAGGGCGCGGTGGTCTTCGAGAGCTCCACGCTCGCCGGCAACGCGATGAACGCCGTGACGGCCGAGTCGGCAAAGTGCCCGGCGACGTTCACCATCCTCGGCGGGCCGCCGTCCATCGTGGGCGACTACAGGACCAGCAGCCGGCCTGTGGAGGTGAACGGGTGGCGAGGGTTCGCCCAGCACCTCGTGCACACCCCGCCGGCGGACCTGGGCTCGGACACCTACGACGATCTGGTCACCGTCGTGGTGCACAAGGCGAACGCGGTCCTCTACGTCGGCTACACCCAGATCAAGAAGGTGGGCGACCGGTCCGACACCGAGGAGAAGGTCAAGGACCTGATGACGACGACGCTGGCCCGCCTCGGCTAGCGGATCACCGATGAACGCGACGGTGGGAGTCCCGCCGATGGGAGGAACGTTGAGCGGCAGAGCACTTCGGGCGGGTGTGGCGCCCGCGGCAACGGGCGTCGGCCCCGCGCACCCGGTCGCGGGCGGTGCGGCGGCTGCGCCGGCACGCCCCGGACCGGCCGCAGCCGCGTGCGGCACGGCGTCCCGTACGCCTCGCGGGATGCGGGTGCGGATGCGGGTGCGCGCGCTGCGCCGTACGGCACGCGGGCTGGTCGTCGCGACCGTGGCGGCCTGCCTGGTCGCCGTCCTGCCGGCGGCGGCGTTCGCGCATGTGAAGGTGACCGCGGACGCCGCGGTCCAGGGTGGCTATGCGGCGTTGACGTTCCGGGTCCCCAACGAGCGCGACGACGCGAGCACCACCAAGATCGAGGTGCGGCTCCCGACCGAGTTCCCGCTGGCCTCGGTCTCGGTGAAGCCGCACCCCGGCTGGTCGTACAAGATCGAGAAGACGACTCTGGCCACGCCGATCGAGTCGCACGGCACGAAGATCGGCGAGGTGACCTCGAAGATCACCTGGACCGCGTCGGATGAGGACTCGGGGATCAAGCCGGGTGAGTACGACGAGTTCTCGGTGAGCGCCGGGCCGCTGCCGGAGACCGACCGGCTGACGTTCAAGACGCTCCAGCACTACAGCGACGGCGAAGTGGTGCGCTGGATCCAGGAGAGCTCGGGAGACGACGAGGCGGAGCGGCCCGCGCCGGTGCTCGATCTCACCGCCAAGGGGGCCGCCGCGCCCGGCTCGGCGGCTGGCGCGGCCCCGGCCGCCGGAGCGGAGGCGGCGGCCGGAGCGGAGGCGGCCGCGCCGGAGTCCGGCTCGGACGCGGGGGTGGCGTGGGCGATCGGGCTGTCCGCGGCCTCGCTGGTGATCTGCCTGGGATGCGTTGTGGCGCCCGCCCTGCACCGACGCCGGACAGGCTAGGCGGATGGGCCGGACGAGCCGCGCCCGGAGCCCGCGCAGAGTGCCGCTGTGAGCCGCTGACAGTCGGCCGGGTGGCGGCCTGCGTCGGGACCGCCACCGGCGCAATTCATGTGGCCTTAATGAACGGCTCAGAGCGGTCCCATTCCGGCTCGCGAGCGTGGGCCCATGAGCGAGCGAAGCGAGCGAATCGACAGGCACGGCGCGACTCACGCCGGTGCCACCGGCCTGCCCCCGGTGCGACGCCACTCCCGGCCGTCGGGCGAGGGGACGGCATGAGCACGACGACGGTTTCCGGGCCGGCGGCGGGGGCGTCCCGCAGGACCCGCCTGGTCGAGGTCGTCGTTCCCGTGCACAACGAGGAGCGCGTCCTGGCCGCGAGCGTGGAGCGACTGCACGCCTACCTGAGCGGCGACTTCCCGTACGGCTTCCGCGTGACGATCGCCGACAACGCGAGCACGGACGGCACGTGGACGATCGCCCGGCGGCTGGCCCACGAGCTGCCGGGAGTGCGGGCCGTCCACCTCGACCAGAAGGGCCGGGGCCGGGCGCTGCGGCGGGTGTGGGAGTCCAGCGAGGCCGACGTGGTCGGCTACATGGACGTGGACCTGTCGACCGACCTCGACGCGTTCCTTCCCCTGATCGCACCGTTGATGACCGGCCACAGCGACCTGGCCATCGGGACCCGCCTGTCCCCCTGGTCCAACGTCGTGCGCGGCCCGAAGCGCGAGATCATCTCCAGGGCCTACAACCTGCTGCTGCGCTCGCTCATGGGAGCGCGCTTCTCCGACGCGCAGTGCGGGTTCAAGGCGGCCCGCACCGAGATCGTGCAGGCCCTGCTGCCGACTGTGCAGGACGAGGCGTGGTTCTTCGACACCGAGCTGCTGCTGCTGGCCGAGCAGCACGGGCTGCGCATCCACGAGGTGCCGGTCGACTGGGTTGACGACCCCGACAGCCGGGTGGACATCATCAGGACGGCGGTCGACGACCTCAAGGGCATGGTGCGGGTCGCCCGGGGGAGTCTCGTGGCCCCGGCAGCCCCGCCGTCCCGGGCGTCGGCGCGCACGCAGATCCCCGCCTTCACGGTGATCGGGGCGATCAGCACGGTGGCATACCTGGCGCTGTTCTGGATGCTGCGCTCGGTGCTGCCGCCGGTGGCGGCCAACGCCGTCGCGCTGTTCGTCACCGCCGTCGCCAACACCGCGGCCAACCGCCGCTTCACCTTCGGCGTACGGGGGCGGGCGGGGGCGCTGCGGCACCACCTCGGCGGGCTCGTCGCCTTCGTCGCCGGGCTCGCGCTGACCAGCGCGGGGCTGGTCACGCTGCCCGACGGCGCGCCACGGGCGGCCGAGCTGGCCGCCGTCGTCGTGGCGAACGGCCTGGCCACCCTGCTGCGCTTCCTGCTCCTGCGCACCTGGGTCTTCGCGCCCCGGAAGGACTTCCGATGACCCTCCTCGCCTCCGCGGCGCCGATCGGTCACCGGGCCCCGGCGGACCGTGTGACCCCCGCCCTGCGCTGGGGGAGGTGGGCCGTCCTCGTGCTCGCGGCCGTGCTCTACACGTGGGCGCTCGGCCGCAACGGGTACGCCAACGACTACTACGCCGCGGCGATCTACTCCGGCACGAAGAGCTGGAAGGCGTTCTTCTTCGGCGCACTGGACGCCGGGTCGTACATCACGGTCGACAAGCCGCCCCTCGCGCTGTGGGTGATGGGCCTGTCGGCCCGGATCTTCGGGTTCGGCACGTGGAGCATGCTGCTGCCGCAGGCGGCGGCCGGGGTGGCGTCGGTCGCGCTGGTGCACTCCGCCGTACGGCGGGCGCTGCGTGGGCTGGACGCCCGTGCGGCCGGGGCCGCGGCCCTGCTGGCGGCCCTCGTCATGACGCTGACGCCCATCACCGTGGCCATCAACAGGGACAACAACCCCGACACCGTGCTGGTGCTGCTGCTGGTCGCGGCCGGATGGCTCTGCCTGGAGGCGATCCGCACCGGGCGGCTGCGCACGCTGCTGGGCACCGCCGTGCTGGTGGGCCTCGCCTTCAACACCAAGATGCTCCAGGCCTACCTCGTGCTGCCGGCGTTCGCGCTGACCTACCTCTACGCCGCGCCGGGGGCGTTCGTACGCCGGCTCGGCCGTCTGCCGGCCGCCGGAGCGGTCCTCGTGGTCACCAGCGCGTGGTGGATGGTCGTGGTGGACCGGTGGCCCGCGTCGTCGCGGCCGTACGTCGGCGGCAGCACGGACAACACCGTCTGGGACCTGGTCATCGGCTACAACGGCCTGGGCCGGATCTTCGGCGGCGAGGGCGACGGCGGCGGCCGGGGCAGGCTTCCCGCCGGTGTCCCGGAAGGCGTGACACGTGCCTTCGGCGGCGGTCCCGGTGGTCCCGGCGGTGGCGGCGGCTTCGGCGGCGCGTCCGGCGCGGGCAGGTTGTTCAACGACGTCATGGCCGGGCAGATCTCGTGGCTGCTCCCGTTCGCCGTGGTCGCCCTCGTCTGCGGCCTCGTCCTGGTCGCCGGATCGGCCTTCGGCCCGGCCGTCAGTCCGGCCGTCAGTCCGGCCGGGGGTCCGGCGAGGGACGCAGTGAGGGACCCGGTGAGGGACACAGTGAGGGACACGGTACGCGCGTCGCTGCTGGTGTGGGGCGGCTGGCTGCTCGTGCACTACGCCGTCTTCAGCTTCTCCAGCGGCACCTTCCACCCGTACTACACGACCGCGATGGCCCCGGCGGTCGCCGCGCTGACCGGCATCGGCGGGGGGCTGATGTGGCGGGCGGCCCGCGCCTCGGCCGCGTGGCGGCTTGTCCTGGCCGCCGCGATCGCCGTGACCGGGGCCTGGTCGTTCGTCGTGCTGCGCCGTACGCCGGAGTTCGTGCCGTGGCTCGCCTGGGCCGTCGCGGGCGGCACGGCGGTCGCGGTGCTCGTCCTGGCGGGCACGGCGCTCGCGGGCCGCGGCACGGCGGGTGGCGGCCCGGCCGGGCGTGGGGGCCGGACGGCCGCGCGGGTCACGGCGGTGGCTCTCGCGGCGGCGGTCGCGGCCGGGCTGGCCGGTCCGGCGGCGTACGCGGTGACGCCGCTGGGTGCGGCGGTGAACGGCACCAACCCCACGGCGGGGCCGTCGCAAGGGTTCGGCCCCCGTGGCGGTCCCGGTGGCGGTCCTGGTGGAGGTCCCGGTGGCGGTCCTGGTGGCGGTCCCGGTGGCTTCGGTGGCCCCGCAGGCTTCGGCAGGTACGGCGGACCGGGTGAGGCCGTGCCCGGCGGAAACCGGCAGGGCGGGCCCGGCATGCGCGGGCCCGGTGGGCAGGTGGACGCCGCGATGGCGGCGTACCTGAAGCGGAACAAGGGGAGCGCCACCTGGCTGGTGGCGGTGGACAGCGCGCAGAGCGCGTCGTCGCTCATCCTGTCCACCGGCGAGCCGGTCATCGCGATGGGCGGGTTCACCGGCTCGGACCCGGCGATGAGCGTGGACAAGCTGCGCCGGTACGTGGCCGAGGGGAAGCTCAAGTACGTCCTGATCGGCGGCGGCTTCGGACGTGGCGCGAGCGCGGACGTCACCGCATGGGTGAAGGCGCACGGCACCCAGGTCGACCCCGCGGAGTACGGCGGCACGTCCACCGGCACGTCCGTCTTCGCGGACGGCGGCGGATCCTCGCTCTACAAGGTGGGCTGACGGCGTTCGGCGGCGTCCACGGCGGGTAGGTGGCGGGCCTTCCGACCGACGAGAGGACTCCCATGGACACGGATGGCTTCATCGCCCTGCTCAACGAGGACCTGGAGAGCGAGTATCGCTCGATCGTCCAGTATGTGCAGCACACGGCCACCATCAAGGGCGCGGAGTATCTGTCGATCATCGAGGAGCTCAGGCAGCACCTCGGTCAGGAGCTCGACCACGCGAGCACGCTGGCCGAGCAGATCGACTTCCTCGGCGGCGTCCCGAGCGTCCGCGTTCCCGAGGTGCCGGTGGCGACCGACGGCGCCGACGCCCTCCGGCTCGACCTGGAGCTGGAGCAGGAGCAGCTGCGCCGCTATCGCGAGCGCGTGGAGCAGGCCCAGGAGCTCGGCCTGAGCGACGTGGCCGAGGCGCTGCGCCCGCTGCTGCAGCAGACGCAGGACCACGTCATGGACCTGCAGACCGCCCTGGGGAAGTGACGGACGGCGGCACGCGGAGTGAGGCGGGACGTCGCGGCTCGGCCCTGGCCGCGACCTCCCGCGTCCGGGCGCCGACGCATGGGCGGCACGGTGGTGCCGCAAGGGCGTGCGGCCCGGTGGTACGGCCCGGTGGTACGGCACGGTCGTGCGTGCGGCACGTGGCATGAAGTCGTGCGGCGAGGTCAGCGCGGGCGGGCGTAGTCGTCGAGGGCGCGGACGATCAGCGCCCTCGCGTCGTCGTGGAAGACCGCCACCTTGCAGAACTCCTCGAACGTCTCCGCGTAGAAGGCGACGTCCTCGGCGTCGCGAAGCAGCAGGTCCCTGGTCATGGTCGCCACCCCGACCAGGCAGTCGTCGTAGATCCAGAACGAGTTCATCAGCGCGGACGGCAACTGCGCCTCGAACGGCAGCAGCCCGAACTCCACGTTCGGCAGCGTGGTCACCGCGATCAGCCGGTCGAGCTGGCCGCGCATCACGTCCGGGGGCGCGAGCCGGTAACGCAGCACCGCCTCGGGCATGACGAACCGGAACCGCCGAGCCGGGTCGTACAGGATCTCCTGACGCCGCATGCGGACGCGGATCGCGTCGTCCACGTCGTCGGTGGGCTCGTGGACCCGCCTGACCTTGCCGAAGGTGTGCCTGGCGTACTCGGTGGTCTGCAGCAGGCCGATCACCACGCCCGGCTCGAACGCCCGGAACAGCCGGGTGCGCGCCTCCAGGTCGCGGACGTCATCCTGCAGCGCGGCCAGGCCGTTCCTGTTCCGCTGCCGCCAGGAGTCGTGCCGCTCCAGCAGGCCGGCCGCCTGCCGGATCAGGTCGTCGATGGTCTGCGGGTCGGCCTCCACGGCCTTTCCCCACGCGGCCACGTCGTCCTCGGTGGCGGTCTGGCGGGCGTTCTCGATGCGCGAGACCTTGGACGGCTGCCAGCGCAGGCGTTCGGCGAGATCCTTCCCGGACAGGCGGGCGTTCTCCCGCAACCGGCGTAGCCGGGCTCCCAGGTCCATGCGGGCCTGATGGAAACCGCTCATGCCCACCTCCGGCCGTGGTGCGGTTCAAGGTAGACCCGGCGCGCCGGATCCTGCCAGAGGGAGGCCTTCAATCGTGATCGGGCAGGACCCGCCGGGCGATCTCCACGAGGAGCTCCCCCGGCACCTCGACCGCCGTCTCGACCGCCGTCTCCCCGTCGAGCACATGGCGCAGGCCGGCGCGGCCCTCGTGGTCCACGACCTCCCGGCCCTGGACGGCTATCGTGCCGCGGCCGGTCTCGTAGAGGGAGGGGCAGGCCCCCGCCTCCGAGGTGGAGCCGAGAAAGCGCAATCGCATGTCCTTCTCTCCCGATCGGCGGCGAACGGCGCAATCCTAGTCATAGCGGAATGGGCACGCATACAGCCCGAAGCCGCTCGCCGAGCGCCTTCGCCTGGGCGTCCAGGAGCGGGCTGGCCGCCACGCCCCGGCCCAGGAGCCCGTGGACGACGAAGTTCAGCGCGTGCAGGTTCGGGAGCGCGAACCGTTCGATCGGCAGGTCGCCGACCTCCGGCAGCAGCTCCCTGAGCCGCTTCACGGTCAGGAACGCCGCGAGCCACGGATAGCGCGCGGGATCGCGCACCCAGACGCCGAGGTTGGCGTCGCCGCCCTTGTCGCCCGAGCGGGCGCCGGCGACCCTGCCGAGCGGCATGACCGGCCCGGCCGCGAGATCCCCGGCGTACGGAGGAACGGTGTCGCCGGGCGTCTCACTGGGCGGCCCGCCCGCCTGCTCGCCCAGCAGCGGACCGGACGGAGGGGTGTGCGGCACCTCGACGCGGACTCCGTCCACGGTCACCACCGGGAGCACGGCCCGCGCGTCGGCCGACGAGGGCCAGTAGACCCCGTAGGGGGAGGCGTCGCCGGGCGGGGTCAGGCCGTAGAAGCCGGGATAGCTCGCCAGGCCGGTCTCCACCACGGCGGAGGAGAACGTCCGCCCCGCCTTGCGCGGATCGGAGTCCATGACCGTGATCCGCAACAGCGCGGTCGCGGCCGCGCCCACACCGTGTGTGGTCACGCTGCCCGTGCGGGGGCTGCCCTCATCTACGGCGCTTGTGCGCGGGTCGCCCGCACCCGCGCCGCCGGTGGTCATGCCGCCCGTGCGGGGCTCGTCCGCACCCGCGCCGCCTTCGCCCGCACCATCCGTGACGCTGCCGCCGGCACCGGCTGTGCCCGCGCCGCCCCTGGCCGGGTGTCCGCCGGTTTCCGGGCCGGGCGCGGCCGAGCCCGCGCCGTCCGCGCCGAGGGGAGTCAGCTCCACGTGGACCTGTTCGAACGACTCGCGGGGGACGCGCGCCCAGATCGCCTCCTGCGCGATGCGGGCTTTGGCGGCGATGTCGAGGCCGGTCAGCACGAGCGTCATCGTGTTGCGGTAGCCGCCGAGGTAGGTGACGGCGACCTTCAGCGTGTCCGGCGGGGGCTCGCCGCGCACGCCCGTGATCCTGACCCGGTCGGGGCACTCCTGCTCCAGCCGTATGGTGTCGAACCTGGCGGTCACGTCGGGCCCGAGATAGCGCGGCGAGGCGATCTCGTACAGCAGTTGCGCGGTCACGGTCCCGGTCGAGACCAGCCCGCCGGTGCCGGGGTGCTTGGTGATCACGCTCGATCCGTCGGCGTACAGCTCGGCGATGGGGAAGCCGCAGTGGGCGAGGTCGGGCACCTCCTCGAAGAAGGCGTAGTTGCCGCCGGTCGCCTGGCAGCCGCACTCGATCACGTGCCCGGCGACGACGGATCCGGCCAGCGCGTCGAGGTCGCCCGAATCCCAGCCGAACCACCACATGCCGGGCCCGGTGACCAGCGCCGCGTCGGTGACCCGCCCGGTCACGACGACATCCGCGCCGTGCTCCAGCGTCACGGCGATCGGCCGGCCGCCGAGGTAGGCGTTGGCGGTGAGCGGAGTCGCGCCCAGGGTCTCACCGGTGTCGATGTTGACCGGCGGCTCGGCGAGCGGCATGAGGTCGTCGCCGGTGACGTGGGCGACGGACGCGCGCAGCCCGAGCCGGTCGGCCAGGGCCGAGACCGCCTCCGCGCACCCGGCCGGGTCGAGGCCGCCCGCGTTGGCGACGACCTTGATGCCTCGGTCGAGGCAGGTGCCGAGGACCTGCTCCATCTGGGTCAGGAACGTACGCGCGTAGCCGGGGCGGCCCTTGAGCCGGTTGCCCGCGAGGATCGACATGGTGAGCTCGGCCAGCCAGTCGCCGGTCAGCACGTCGATCGGCCCGCCCTCGACCATCTCCTCGGCGGCCGACAGCCGGTCGCCGTAGAAGCCGCCGCAGTTCGCGACCCGGATCGGTCCCTGCCGCCCGGCCTGCGCCGTCGTAAGCCCGGCCTTCGATGTCATCCGCCCGCCTCCGGTGTTCTCCGCGCGGCTTTCGCGGGCATCTGCCGGGCCTTCGGCGTCATCGCCCCGGCCTGCGCCGTCATCGCCCGGCTTCCGGGGACGGCGCGTCGGCGGGAACCCAGGCGGCGGGCCGCTTCTCGGCGAAGGCCCGGATGCCCTCCTGCCCCTCCGCCGAGGTGAAGCGCTCCGCGGACAGCGCGGCCATCGCGCGGAACCCCTCCTCGACCGATAGTTGCGGCACCTCCCGCACGAGCCGCTTGGTGATCGCCAGCGCCTCCGGGCCGCCGCGCAGCAGCATGCCGGTGTAGTGGGCCACGGTCGCGTCCAGGTCCTCTTCGGGCACGGCCCGGGTCAGCAGGCCGATCTCCACCGCACGTCCGGCGCTGAAGACCTCGCCGGTGAGGAAATACTCGGCCGCGGCCCGGGGCTCCAGGCGGCGCAGGCAGGTGACCGCGATCATGGCGGGGACCACCCCGAGCCGCACCTCGGTGAAGGCGAACGAAGCGGTCGCCGGGGCGATGGCGAAGTCGCAGGCCGCCACCAGCCCGAGGCCGCCCGCTCGTGCCGTGCCGTTCAGGCGGCACACGACCGGCTTCGGGCTCTCCCAGATCCGCAGCATGATGTCGGGAAACGACGCGGTGACCGGCGCCCCTCCGCCGCGCTGCTCCTTCAGGTCGGCGCCCGCGCAGAACACCGGTCCCGTGCCGGTCAGCACGATCACCCGTACGGCGGGCTCGTCGAGCGCCCAGGACAGGGCGTCGTCGAGCTGCCGCAGCAGCCGGGACGACAGGGCGTTGCGGTTGTGCGGGGAGTCGAGCGTGATCGTGGCCACGCCGCCCGCCTGCTCGCGGCGTACCAGCACGTCCTGGGGCTCGCTCACGGCTGCGTCGCCTCCCCGCCCCGATCAGCGTCGATCGGACTGCCGATCGGACTGGGGATCGGACTGCCGATCTCCGGGCCGCCCTGCGTGCCCGGACCGGCGCCCGTCTCGATGCCGGAGGGAACGCCCGTCCCCATGACCGGGCCGGTCGCTGTGCCCGGATGCCCGGCGGTGCCGAATGCCGGATGCGCACCGGTGTCCATCGCACGATGGCTTGCGGCGTCCGTCTCCGGTGGCGCGCCCGTCGCCGAGAACGTCTCCGGTCTCGCCTCAGGGCTCGACTCTGGCCTCGTCTCCGGGAGGCTTTCCGCGCCGGGACGTTCGCCGAGGTCCGGATCCGGGCCCGCATCCATCACGGGGTCGGTCACCCCACCGATCACCGGGCCGGTCGCCGCCCCTGTGTCCGCCCCTGTGTCCGCCCCCGAATCCGTCCCTGTCTCTGTCCCTGTCCCTGCCTCTGGGCCCGGCTCTGCCGGGGGAGCCTCCGTCCGCGGGCCGCCGTCCGGTTCCTGCGGCGGCGACGGCTCGATCACGGCGAGAGGCACGCCCGCCTCGACCTGCGTGCCCGGCGTCACGTGCAGTGCGGCCACCGTGCCCGAGGCGGGAGACACGATCAGGTGCTCCATCTTCATCGCCTCCAGCACGACCACCGGCTGCCCGGTCTCGACCACGTCGCCGGGCTTGACCTCGACGCGCAGGACCGTACCCGGCATGGGGGCGGGCAGCGCCCCCGGCGTCACGCTCGCGGCCGGTTGCGGCAGCCGCTCGACCGGGGTGAGCCGCACCGGTCCGAGCGGGGAGTCGACATGCACCACACCGGGGTGCGCCCCGGGGTAGGCGGCCACCTCGAAGGTGCGCCGCAGGCCCGTGGTCTCCAGCACCACCCGGCCGGGTTCCGCCGCCACGAGCGTGACGTCATCGAAGCCCTCGGCCCGCAGCCCGTCCCTGGTCAGCCGGTAGGCGACTTCCAGCCGCCCGCCGTCCTCGGCGTCGAACGCCACACGTTGCGGCTGGGAGGGAACGTTGCGCCAGCCGCTCGGCAGCCCGCCCAGCACGCCGTCGCGGCGGGCGGCGGCGCGGTTGGCCGCCGCTCCGGCGAGCGCCGCCGCGAGCGCCGACAGCCGTACGGCCTCGGGACCGGCGAGCGGGGCCGGTGCGGGATGCCGGTCGAGGAAACCGGTGTCGAGCGCCCCGGACAGGAAGTCCGGGTGCCGCAGCACTCCCACGAGCAGGTCGCGGTTGGTCGTCAGCCCGTGGATGCGCGCCCGCGCGAGCACGTCCGCCAGCCGCCGGGCAGCTTCCGCCCGGTCGCGGCCGTACGAGACGACCTTGGCGAGCATCGGGTCGTAGTGGACGCCCACCTCGGTGCCGGACGTCACGCCCGAGTCGAGCCGCAGCCGCGCCTCGTGCCCGAACTCGCCGTCCACGCCGGGGATCTCGAAACGGCGCAGCACGCCGCTCTGCGGGCGGCCCTCGGAGTCCTCCGCGTACAGGCGGGCCTCGATCGCGTGACCGACCGGGCTCGGCGGCAGCGCGGCGAGGTGGGCGCCCTCGGCGACCTCGATCTGCAGCCGGACCAGGTCCACGCCGTAGACGCTCTCGGTGACCGGGTGCTCCACCTGGAGGCGGGTGTTCATCTCCAGGAAGAAGAAGCCCTCGTCGGACAGCAGGAACTCGACGGTGCCCGCGCCCTGGTAGCCGATCGCGCGGGCGGCCCGGATCGCCGTGTCGCTCAGCTCGCGGCGCAGCTCGGGGGTGACCGCGGGGGAGGGAGCCTCCTCGATCACCTTCTGGTGGCGGCGCTGGATCGAGCACTCGCGCTCGCCGAGCGCCCAGACCGTGCCGTGGGCGTCGGCGAGGATCTGCACCTCGATGTGGCGGGCGCCCTCCAGCAGGGGCTCGGCGAACAGCGTGCCGTCGCCGAAGGCCGACAGCGCCTCCCGCCGGGCCGACTCGACGGCCCCGGCGAGGCCGGCCGGATCGCGCACCACCCGCATGCCGCGCCCGCCGCCGCCCGCCGACGCCTTGACCAGCACGGGACCGGTCAGCTCCACGGGGGCGTCCGGGGAGAGCGGGATGGTCGGCAGGACCGGCACCCCGGCCTCCTCCATCAGCGCCTTCGCCTCGATCTTCTTGCCCATCGCGGCGACGGCCTCGGGGGAGGGGCCGATCCAGGTCAGCCCGGCCTCCAGCACGGCGCGGGCGAAACCGGCGTTCTCCGACAAAAAGCCATAGCCGGGATGGATCGCGTCGGCGCCCGACCTGCGGGCCGCCTCGACGATCCGCTCCGGGTCGAGGTACGCCAGGGGCGCGCCCAGCCGTACGGCCTGGTCGGCCTCGGCGGTGTGCGGGGCGGACGCGTCGGCGTCGGTGAAGACGGCGACGGTCTCGATTCCCAGCTCGCGGCAGGTGCGGAAGACCCGGCGGGCGATCTCCCCGCGGTTCGCGACCAGCAGTCGCCCGATCATGACCCCTCACCCCCGTCGATCTTCATGAGCATGGTGCCGATGAGCATGGTGCCGATGAGCATGGTGCCAGTGAGCATGCCGGTCACATCCGGAAGACGCCGTAGCCGGCCCGGCCCGGGTCCGGTGCCCCCGCAACCGCCGACAGGCACAGCCCGAGCACCGTACGGGTGTCGCGGGGGTCGATGACCCCGTCGTCGTACAGGCGGCCGGACAGGAAGAACGCCGCCGACTCCGACTCGATCTGCGCCTCGACCGCGGCGCGCATCGCCGCGTCGGCCTCCTCGTCGTACGCCTGCCCCCGCGCCTGCGCGGCGGCCCGGCCCACGATCGACATGACGCCCGCGAGCTGGGCCGGGCCCATGACGGCCGACTTCGCGCTCGGCCAGCTGAACAGGAAGCGGGGGTCGTAGGCCCGCCCGCACATGCCATAGTTGCCCGCGCCGTAGGAGGCGCCCATGACGATCGTGATGTGCGGCACGGTCGAGTTGGCCACCGCGTTGATCATCAGTGCGCCGTGCTTGATGATGCCGCTCTGCTCGTAGTCCCTGCCGACCATGTACCCCGTGGTGTTCTGCAGGAAGACCAGCGGCGTGCGCGTCTGGTTCGCGAGCTGGATGAACTGGGCCGCCTTCTGCGACTCCGCGCCGAACAGCACGCCGCTGGCGTTGGCGAGGACCCCGACCGGGTGGCCGTGGACGCTCGCCCACCCGGTGACCAGGCTCGGCCCGTAGAGCGGCTTGAACTCGTCGAAGTCGCTGCCGTCCACCACCCGGGCCAGGACCTCGCGGGGGTCGAAGGGGACCTTCAGGTCCTCCGGCACGATCCCCAGCAGCTCGTCCTCGTCGTACAGCGGCTCCGCGTAACCGGACGCGGGAACGTTCCCGGCCTTGCGCCAGTTGAGCCGCCGCACGATGCGGCGGCCGATCCGCAGCGCGTCGAACTCGTCGGCGGCGAGATGGTCGGCCAGCCCGGAGGTCCGCGCGTGCATCTCCGCGCCGCCCAGCGACTCGTCGTCGGACTCCTCGCCGGTGGCCATCTTCACCAGCGGCGGGCCGCCGAGGAACACCTTGGCCCGCTCCCGCACCATGACGACGTGGTCGCTCAGGCCCGGCACGTACGCGCCGCCCGCGGTGGCGTTGCCGAAGACCAGCGTGATCGTCGGGATCCCCTCGGCCGACAGCCGGGTGAGGTCGCGGAACACCTGGCCGCCGGGGATGAAGATGTCCTTCTGCGACGGCAGGTCCGCGCCGCCCGACTCCACCAGGTTCACGTACGGCATGCGGTTGCGCAGCGCGATCTCGGCGGCGCGCAGGGTCTTGCGCAGCGTCCAGGGATTGGACGCGCCGCCGCGCACGGTCGGGTCGTTGGCGGTGATGACGCACTCGACGCCCTCGATCACCCCGATGCCGGTGACGACGCTCGCGCCGACGGGATACTCGGTGCCCCAGGCCGCCAGCGGCGACAGCTCCAGGAACGGCGAGTCGGGGTCGACGAGCAGTTCGATGCGCTCGCGGGGGAGCAGCTTGCCGCGCTCCCGGTGCCGTTCGACATATTTGGGCCCGCCTCCGGCGACGGCCTTGGCGTGCTCGGCCTCCAGCTCGGCGAGCTTCGCCAGCATGGCCTCGCGCCGCGTGCCGTACTCGCCGCTGGAGGTCTCCAGCCGGCTCACGAGCACCGTCATCGCACCACCGAACCGAGTTCTGTCACCTGATGATCCTCCGTGGTGAGCCGCCGTCACGTCAACGAGCCGGGCCCGGCCTCCTGCCCGGCCCCGGTGGCTTCGGGACCAGGCCGTGTGGGTTCGGGATCAAGCCCTGTGGTTCCGGGATCAAGCCCTGTGGTTCCGGGATCAGGAGCAGTGCGACCACGCGCTGCTCCAGGAGGCGCTGCCGTAGCCGCCGCCCCAGATGACGCACTTGCTCTTCGCGGCCAGCCGGATCGGGCCGGCATACGTCGTGTAGCTGCCGGAGTCGCTGTTGGACGACCCGTTCTGGACCTTCAGCACCGCGCTCATCTTGATCTTCCCGGGCACGACGTACTTCGACATCGTGATCACACAGTTGTAGCCGTTGGACGCGTTGTAGAGCAGGTATGTCGTCGCCGAGCCGAAGGAGTGCGAGTCGATGACGCTGTAGCCGCTCCCGCACACGCCCGCGGCGGTGTACGGGTTGGGCTTGGGCGCCGCGGTGGTCTTCGCCGCGGTCGGCTTGGGTGCGGCGGTGGTCTTCGTCGCGGTGGGCTTGGGTGCGGCGGTGGTCTTCGTCGCGGTGGGCTTGGGTGCGGCGGTGGTCTTCGCCGGGGCCGGGGTGGTCTGCGCGGGCAGCGGGTTGGTCTGCGTCGGTGTGGTGGCCTTGTGGGTGGGCTTGGCCTGGGCCCGTGCCGTGCGGGAGGGCGACGGCCGCGCCTGGCGGGTGCGCGCCGGGGTGGCGCCCGGCTTCGGCGCCACGGTCTGCCGGTGTGCCGAGGGGCTCGGCGAGGGCTTCCCGCCCTTCGGCCGGGCGGGTTCGGTGACCAGCTCGGACGGCTGCGGGAGGGGCACCTCGACGTCCTGGGACTCGATCACCGCGGGCGTCGCGGTGGGGCCGAGGGCGTCCTCGGACGAGATCTGCTTGGCGGACACCCACGTCGGCACGAGGAAGGCCGCCGCCGCGAGGGCCGACACGCCGACCGCGGCCGCCGTCCACGTCAGCACGGGCCGCCGCGTGGGAGATCCGGGCGGCGTGGGCGCTCCGGCACCCCGCGGCCCGGCAGCGGGCGCGTGAGGTCCGGGCGCCTGCGGTGCCTGCGGTCCGGGTGCATGCCCGGGTGCCTGTGGTCCGGGTGCCTGTGGCCCCGGCCCGTGCGGCCCCGGCCCGTGCGGCCCCGGCCCCTGCGGTGCCTGTGGTCCGGGTGCCGGTGCGGGGCCGTGCGGTCCCGGCATGGGGGCGTGCGGTCCCGGCATGGGGGCGTGCGGTGCGGCGGCCTGCGGTCCCGCCGGGGGCGCCTGCGGCCCGGTCGCGTAGGGTCCCGGCGCCTGCGGTGCGGCGGCCTGCCGTACGGGAACGGTGGGCTGTCCGGTGAGCCGCGCGACCACGTCCTCGGCCGAGGGACGCAGCGCGGGGTCCTTCGACAGGCACGCGGCGACGATGTCGCGCAGGGGTGCCGTGAGGTCGCCCAGGTCGGGCGGCGTGTTCAGGATCCGGGTGATCACCGAGGGGATCGAGTCCGCGCCGAAGGCGGGCCTGCCGGTGGCGGCGAACACCATCGTGACGCCCCAGGCGAACATGTCGGCGGACGCGCCCGCGGTGCCGCCGGAGAGCACCTCGGGGGCCAGGTAGGCGGGCGTGCCGATGGACGCGCCGGTCGCGGTTGACTGGGGCGAGTCGGGCGCCCTGGCCACCCCGAAGTCGATGACGACCGGGCCCTCGGGCCCCATCAGGACGTTGGCCGGCTTGAAGTCGCGATGGGTGATGCCCGCCCGGTGAATGGCGGCCAGCGCCGTCGCCGTGCTGATGGCGAGCCGTTCGAGCGCGGCGCCCCGGCGCGGCCCCTCCCGGTCGACGAGCTGCCGCAGCGAGGGCCCGGACACGAACTCGCTGACGATGAACGGCTGATTGCCGGCGAGGTCGGCGTACAGCACAGGGGCAGTGCAGAAGGGCGCGACCCGCTGCGCCAGCGCGACCTCGCGCAGGAACCGCTCCCGCGCCTCCGGATCGGCCGTCAGACGGGTGTGCAGCAACTTGACCGCGACCTGCTCGCCCGCCGGCCCGCGCCCGAGGAAGACGACTCCCTGGCCGCCTTCACCGAGCCGGTCGACGAGCGTGAACGGGCCCAGGCGGTCGGGATCCCCAGCCTCTAACGCCACCATCGCCCCCGATTACCACGCAACCTGACAATGGCACCAAACGCTACCAGTGGTCAGATGGCCTTACCGGGGTTGAGGATGTTCAAAGGGTCGAACACCTGCTTGATGCCCTGGTGCAGTTCGGCGGCCACCGGGCCGGTTTCGAGGCCGAGCCAGCGCTTTTTCAGCAGGCCGACGCCGTGTTCGCCGGTGAGCGTGCCGCCGAGGTCGAGCGCGGCGCGGAAGACCTCGTCGGCGGCGGCCCACACCTCTTCCGGCGGCTCGGCGAGGCCGCGGTCGAATATGAACACCGGGTGCACGTTGCCGTCCCCCGCGTGGGCGACCGTCGCGATCAGCACGCCGTGCCGTGCCGCGGCCTCCTCGATCGCGGTGATCATCTCGGGGAGCACCGAGCGGGGCACGCACACGTCCTCCACGAGGCACTGGCCCAGCCGCTCCTTGGCGTGGTAGGCCAGGCGCCTGACGCCGATCAGCTCGGCGGCCTCCTCCGGCGTGGACGACACCGCCACGAACGACGCGGCGCCGCACAGCGCGGCCATCTCGTCCGCCGAGCCCTCGGCCTGGGCGATGAGCATCGCCCTGGTGGACGGCTCAAGCCCGATGTTCTTCCAGTCGTCGATGGCCTGCAGCGTCGTGCGGTCCATGAGTTCGAGCATCGACGGCCGGCAGCCCGCGGCGACGATCGCCGAGACGGCCGCCGCGGCGTCGCGCAGCGAGGTGAACTCGGCGGCGATCGTGGCCAGCTCGCCCGGGGCCCGCCGCAGCCGCACGGTCGCGGCCGTGATCACGCCGAGCGTGCCCTCCGAGCCGACGAACAGGCCGGTCAGGTCATATCCGGCCACGCCCTTCATCGTGCGGCGGCCGGTGTTCAGCACCCGCCCGTCCGCCAGCACGACCTCTAGCCCGAGCGTCGAGTCGCGGGTCACGCCGTATTTCACGCACCGCAGCCCGCCCGCGTTGGTCGCCAGGTTGCCGCCGATGGTCGAGATCTCGTACGACGAGGGGTCGGGGGCGTACATCAGGCCGTGCTCGCGGGCCGCCCGGTCGAGGTCGGCGGTGATGACGCCGGGCTCCACGACCGCGATCTCGTCCTGCGGCGACAGCTCGCGGATCGCGGTCATCCGGGCGAGCGACAGGACGACGCAGCCGTCGACGGCCGTCGCCCCGCCGGCGAGCCCGGTGCCCGCGCCGCGCGGGACCACCGGCACGCGGTGCTCGGTCGCCCAGCGCATCGTGGCCACGACGTCGTCGCGGGACCGCGCGAGCACCACGCCGAGCGGCCTGCCCGGCGGCACGAAGGTGCGGTCCCTGGCGTACGAGTCGACGACGTCGGGATCGGTGAGGACTCGCCCGTCCGGCAGCGCCGCGGCGAGCGCGGAAGTCAGCTCGTTCACGTCTGGACTTTACGGCACTGTTCGGTATCAGGTCCCATCCGGAATTATTAACGGTTTTCGGTACAGATCACATTTTGACAACCATGCCGGATCGCTCTTTACCCGGCCTTTACCCCCTCGTTTAAGGTCCCGCATGCGCGCTCATCCCGGCGCGCTGTGCATGGGTGTCCGGGGAACCCGGACGGGAAGGGATCTCGTTGTCCAGAAGAATCCGGCGTCTCGCCGCGATCGTGCCCGCGCTCGGGCTGGCGGCAGGAGGTCTGGCCGCAGCAGGCGCGGCTGCGGCGCCCACGGCGGGCTACCAGCCCTCCGCCAAGGACCACTACATCAACTACGCGCCGCCGCGCGTTCAGGGCGACTTCACCACCACCGAGGAGAAGGTCCCGTCCCAGGGCGTCAAGCGCACCGCCGCGCTGGCGCGGGCGATCGACCACAAGTTCGCGAGCGGCAACCCGGTCGCGGCGCGGGTCCTGGCCAAGCATGAGAAGCAGGCGATCAGGACCGGGAAGAACCCCTTCGACTTCATCTACAAGAAGGCGAAGACGACCCGGACCGCCAAGCTCCTCACGCTGCTGGTCGAGTTCAACGACCAGGCCAACGACGACTTCTCCGGCTGGTCGCACCCGAGGACGATCGACGACGTCGACGACTGCATCACCGAGCCGCCGGGCACCAAGCTGAACGGCCCGCTGCACAACACGATCCCCAACCCCGCCACCGCCGGCGGTGGGGGCAAGGACAACAACTCCATGTGGGTGGCCGACTTCAACACGGCCCATTACAACAACATGCTCTACACCTCCAAGGGGATCACGACCCGGGTCCGTCCGGACCTGAAGGACCCCCGGGACGGCAAGAAGGGCATCGACATCTCCGGTTCGACCCTGAAGAACATGTACGAGGAGATGTCCAAGGGCGCCTACACCGTCACCGGTCAGGCCGTCGGCTGGCTCAAGGTGCCGCACTCCGAGGCGTGGTACGGCGCGGGCAAGTGCCACACCTACCCGCAGGACATGACCGGTCACCCGGACAACCCGCGCGGCCCCGCCCAGCTCGCGATCGACGCGGTCAACGCGCTCGTGCAGTCGAACCCGAACTTCCCGTGGGCCGACTACGACGTCGAGGACACCTCCGACGCCGACGGCGACGGCAACTACGACGAGCCGGACGGCGTCATCGACCACCTCGTGCTGATCCACGCCGGTGAGGACAAGTCCGGTGGAGGCGGCGCCGAGGGCACGTTCTCCCTGTGGGCCCACTCCAGCGACGTGGCCGGCGGATACACGGTGCCGGGCACGAACATCAAGATCTCCAACTACATCCTCCAGCCGGAGGACGCGGGGGTCGGCGTGTTCGCCCACGAGTACGGCCACGACCTCGGCCTGCCGGACCTGTACGACACCACCGGCGCCGGCGACTCCGACGTCGACTTCTGGGACCTGATGTCGAGCGGCTCGCACTCCGGGCCGATCTTCCAGTCGCTGCCCACCCACATGGGCCTGTGGGACAAGTGGGTGCTCGGCTGGGCCAACCCGAAGGTCATCGAGCCGGGCGGCAAGGACCAGCTCCTGGTGGTCGGCCAGACCTCGCGTACGCCCAAGGGCACCGAGGACGGCGTCCGGATCAACCTGCCGGACAAGCAGAACATCATGTCCGTCCCGCACAGCGGGACGAACATGTGGTGGTCCAACAGCGACCAGGACTGGGCCGACAACAAGCTGAGCAGGACCGTCGACGTCCCGGCCGGGTCGGACGCGAAGTTCTGGTGGTGGAGCGACTGGGGCATCGAGACCGACTGGGACTTCGGCTTCTTCGAGATCTCCACGGACGGCGGCGCCACCTGGACCGAGCAGAAGATCTACAACGAGGACGGCAGCCTCGCCACCACCGGTGACGACTACACCGACCCGAACGGCCGCCTGAAGGACTACGGCAACAAGAAGTACGGCCTCACCGGTGAGAGCGGCGGCTGGCACCACCTGTACGTCGACCTCGCGCCGTTCGCTGGCACGTCCGTCCAGATCCGCCTGCGTTACGCCACGGACGCGGCGTCCGTGCAGCGCGGCTGGTTCAACGACGACTTCTCGCTGAACAGCGGCGCCACCGCGGTCTGGACCGACGACGTCGAGGGCGGCGCCAACGGCTGGACGACCACCAAGGGCACGTTCACCGACACCAGCGGCGCCGGCTGGATCATCCACCCCGGTGAGGAGCAGGCGGCGCAGTACTACCTGGCCGAGTGGCGCAACTTCGACGGGTTCGACAAGGGCCTGGAGTACGCCTACGACACGACCTGGCTGCGCGACGGCGCCTGGAAGGTCGAGAAGGTCAAGTACAACGCCCCCGGTCTGCTCGTGTGGTACCGCGACACCTCGGTGTCCAACAACGACGTCTCGGGCCGCACGTTCGACCTGCCGTCGGTGGGCCCGAAGGGCGAGCTGCTCATCGTGGACTCGCACTTCGACCCGCTGCGCCGTACGGGTGCGGCGGCGCAGAAGGACCCGACCGTCCTGAAGAACCTGCCGTCCCGCCCGCAGTCGTCCAACGCGGCGTTCAACTTCGTCGGCACCTACCCGTTCAAGGAGTGCGTCGAGGGCGAGCCGTTCAAGGAGTACTGCACCTCGTTCGGCAAGCAGGCCGCGGTGAAGTCGTTCACGGACGCCAAGGGCTGGTACCCCGGCCTGGAGATCCGCGACGGCAGCCTCTACTACCGCCAGCGTGACTCCTCGGCGGTCGTCCCGTCGAAGGACAACCAGCCGTACACCACCCGGATCGTCCACCCGGACGGCACCCCGGCCAAGGAGCTGTACGGCACCGACATCGGCGGCGCGATCCTCGGCTCCGGCAACCCCGGTGACGAGGGCAAGCAGCTCGGCGTGCAGATCAAGCTGATCAGCCCGCTGCCGGCCAACCTGGCCGCGATCATCCAGGTGACCCCGGCCAAGAAGTAACCACCGCCAGGTGGTCCCCGTGCCCGGCCGCCGTCCGCTCCGGACGGCCGCCGGGCACACTCATGCCGGGGCCCGGCTATGCCGGGCGGGCGCGGTCACGCCGGGCCCGCGCGCCCGGGCGCGGCTGCCCCTAGCATGTGAGCGTGCGGACCAAGGCGGATCACACGGCGGCCATCCACCGGGAGCGGAAGGCCGCGGTCGTGGTGAACACCAAGTCCCGGCGGGGCCGCCGCCACTATGCCGAGGTGCTGCGGCTGCTGAAGGAGCGGGACTTCCGGCTCACCGGCGTCCACCCCGTGACCGACCCCTCACGGCTGCGCGACATCCTGACCCGCGCGCTCGACTCCGGCCCCGATCTGCTCGTCGTGGGCGGCGGCGACGGCACGCTGAGCAGCTCGTTCAGGCACGTGGCGGGCCGCGACATCGCCCTCGGCGTGCTGCCGCTCGGCACCACCAACAACTTCGCCCGCAGCCTGGGCCTGCCGCTCGACCTGCCCGGGGCGATCGGCGTGTTCACCGAGGGCAAGGTGGCCGACATCGACCTCGGCATCTGCGGCGACCGGCCCTTCGCCAACCTCGCGAGCTTCGGCGTCTCGGTCGAGGTGGCGGGCACCGTCAAGCCGTGGCTCAAGCGGATGCTCGGCCGGGCCGCCTACCCGCTGACCGCGATGACGATCCTGCCGAGGCACCGGCCGTTCCGCGCGTACCTGACCGTGGACGGCAAGCGCCACGAGCTGCTGACCCACCAGCTCAACATCGCCAACGGCCGCTTCCACGGCGGCTGGCAGATCGCCAAGGACGTCAGCATCGACAACCGCAAGCTGGTGGCCTATCAGCTCGGCTCGGGCAAGCGCCTGCGCCTGCTCGGGGAGACCCTCGTGCGGGCGACCACCGGCAAGTGGACCAGCCTCGCGGGCGGGCCGTTCGTGACCGGCCAGGAGATACTGCTGGAGACCGACCCGCCGATGGCGGCCGACATCGACGGCGAGGTGAGACTGCGCACCCCGCTCATACTCAGGACCGTCCCGAACGGCGTCCGCGTGATGGTCCCGCAGAGCTTCGAGGACACCTGATCAGTCCGGTCGCGGCGTCGCCAGAGCCAGGCGGAGTCGGTGACAGGGGCGGTGGCGGATCGGCATCCGGCGCAACAGGGCCGAGGACCCTCCCGCTCGGCCGCCTCGTTCTCCCCGGCCGCGGGGGGTTATGCCACCTGGCGTGAGGGCTTCCCTCGTTCTGCGCGGCCGTGAGGGGTTCCCCTCTGCGCGGCTGTGAGGGTTGTTCGGCCGTCTCGTTCTGCGCGGCCGTGAGGGATTACCCGGCCTCCTCGTCTCCCCAGGCGGCGAGGGTCCGGTACGCGGGCCGCAGCAGGTCGAGCAACGGGATGTGCCTGGCCTTGACCTGCGGCGGGTCCAGCGCGCGCAGCAGCAGGTCGGGAGGCGACCCGGGATCGGCCGGCGGGCCGAGGCGGGCCGCCGAGGCGCCGGACTCGTAGAAGTCGCCGATCCGCTCGGCGAACGGGACGTCGGCCACGCCGAGCAGCCCGGATGTCCCGCCTCCCGGTTCTGTCCCGCCGCCTCCCGGTTCTGTCCCGGCGCCTGCCGGCTCTGTCTCGCCTGGAGCCCGCCCGCCGCCGGTGGCGCGGAGGGCGTCGAGCAGCGCCTCCCTGGCCATGCCCCGCCAGGCCAGCACCAGGAAGGGGTCGTCGTCGAACGCCTCGGCCAGCAGGTAGAGCACGGCCGACAGGTGCTTGCACGGGAAGCCCCAGTCGGGGCAGGAGCAGTCCATGTCCAGGCCGCGCTCGCCGGGGAACAGCGGCAGCCCGCACGCCTCGAAGACCTGCTCGATCTCCGGTGGCATCTCCCCGGCCAGCAGCTTGGCCCGGTGGAGGGCCTGCGCGGCCAGCGCATCGACCAGCCCCGCCCACTCCCGCTCGCCGTACGCGGTGATGCGCACGCTCACGTCGTAAGGGGCCGGTCGCGAACCCTGCACCCGGGCCTTCACCAGGCCGGGGCCGAGGTCGAGGCCGAGCACCTGGCCGCGGCGCGCGTACGCGCGGCCCCGGCTCAGCCTGCCCGGGTCGCAGACGCGCTCCAGGATGTCGACGAACCGGCGCGACCACCACTGCTCGCCGATGGTGCCCCGCTTCGAGCGCGCCTTGATGCCGCCCTCGACCCTGATGGGCCGTGCGGCCTCGAACCAGCCGTCCCGACCGACCGGCATTCAGCTCACCGCCTCGGGGGACAGGCGGAACAGCTCGCGCAGCTCCGCCGTGGACAGGGTGGCGATCCAGTCCTCGCCCGTCCCGACGACACTTTGGGCCAGGGCCTTCTTGCGCTCGATCATCTCGTCGATCCGCTCCTCCAGCGTGCCCACGCAGACGAACTTCCTGACCTGCACGTTGCGGGTCTGGCCGATGCGGAACGCCCGGTCGGTCGCCTGGTCCTCCACGGCGGGGTTCCACCACCGGTCCACGTGCACGACGTGGTTGGCGGCGGTGAGGTTGAGGCCGGTGCCGGCGGCCTTGAGCGACAGCAGGAAGATCATCGGCTCGTTCTCGGTCTGGAACCGCTCCACCAGCGCGTCGCGGGTCTTCTTCGGCAGCCCGCCGTGCAGCCACAGCACCGGGCGGTCGAGACGCGCCGCCAGGTAGGGCTGCAGCATCGAGCCGAACTCGGCGTACTGCGTGAAGACCAGCGCCTTGTCGCCCTCGCTGAGGATCTCCTCGGCCAGCTCCTCCAGCCGGGCCAGCTTCCCCGACCTGCCGGACAGCCGGGAGCCGTCCTTGAGCAGATGGGCGGGATGGTTGCAGACCTGCTTGAGCCTGGTCATCGCGGCCAGGACGTTCCCGCGCCGCTCGATGCCCTCGCTGTCGGCGATCCGGCCCATCATGTCCTCGACCACCGCCTGGTAGAGGCTCGCCTGCTCGGGGGTGAGCGTGCACCAGACCTTCATCTCCATCTTGTCCGGGAGGTCGGAGATGATCGTCTTGTCGGTCTTGAGGCGCCGGAGCACGAACGGGCCGGTCGCCCGCTTGAGCGCGGCGGCCGCCGTCTCGTCGCCCCGCCGTTCGATCGGCTCCTGGTAGCGCTCACGGAAGGCCCGCGCCGATCCGAGCAGGCCGGGGTTGCAGAAGTCCATGATCGACCACAGCTCGGCCAGATGGTTCTCGACCGGGGTGCCGGTCAGCGCCAGCCGCGTACGCGCCGGGAGCGAGCGCACCGCCTGGGCCTGCCGGGCGGCGGCGTTCTTGACGGCCTGGGCCTCGTCGCAGACGACCCGGGCCCAGGTGAACCCGGCCAGGGTGTCGCGGTCGCGTAACGCCGTGCCGTACGTCGTGAGGACGAGGTCGGCCGCGCCGATCCGCTCGGCCAGCTCCTCGCCGCGCAGGCGGCCCGCGCCGTGATGGAGGTAGACGTCGAGCGAGGGCGCGAAGCGGGCGGCCTCCTTCTGCCAGTTGCTGAGCAGCGACATCGGGCACACCAGCAGCGTCGCCCCGGACCGCTCGCTCGACTCGCGCTCTTTCAGTAGGAGTGACAGCGTCTGGGCGGTTTTGCCCAAGCCCATGTCGTCCGCGAGGACGGCGCCGAGGCCGATCTGGGACATGAAGCTGAGCCAGGCCAGGCCGCGTTCCTGATAGGGCCGCAGCGTGCCGTGGAAGGCGGCCGGGGTCGCGACGGGTTCGAGGCGGCGGTCGGCCTCGCCCGACAGCAGGTCGCCGAGGAGGCCGTCGGCGTCCACCTCGACGAGCGGAAGGTCGTCGTCCCCGCCGTGGACGAGCTCCTGGACGACCTCGCCGATCGTCATCTGACCGGAGCCGCGGCGCTCCACCGCCTTGAGCGCGGCCCCGAGCTGCCGGGCGTCCAGCTCGACCCACTGCCCGCGCAGCCGCACCAGCGGCACCTTGAGCCGGGCCAGCTCGGCCAGCTCCGCCTCGCTGATCGTCTCGTCGCCGACGGCCAGCTCGGCCCGGAAGTCCACGAGCTGCGCCAGCCCGAACCCCTGGTCGGAGGCGGCGCCGGGTCCGGAGCGGGACCGCGTGGTGAGCTTCAGGCCGAGCCGGGTGCGGCCCGCCCACGCGGGCAGTTGCACGCCGAAGCCGGCCGACTGCAGGAGAGGCGCGGCGTGCCGGAGGAAGTGGAAGGCCCCCTCCACGTCGAGGCCGACGTGCGTCGGCCGGGGGCCGCGGAGTGCGTCGTCGATCTTCGGGTAGAGACGGGCCGCCCGGCCCAGCCCGGCGAGCAGCGTCTCGTCCGGCCGTCCCGGCAGCCCGGGCATGCTCTCGCCCGCCCAGACGAGGGGAGCGGGCACGTAGAGGCTCGGGTCCTCCGCCGACTGGAGGGCGAACTCGACCCGCCACGCGCCGGCGCCCGTGGCCTCGCCTCCGGCGCCTCGACGCACGTCACCGGCCAGGCCCCCCGCAGGAGGCGGCGCTGCCCTGCCTCCCGGTCCGGAATACGCGGTGTCCGTCCGCGCGGTGGTGTTCGTCTGCGTGGCGGCCCGCTCGGCTGTCTGACCCGGGTTCGCGCTCGTCTCGTGATCCGGCTGATCCTCGGGCGGGAGGGGCTCGACGAGGCGGAAGCACACCCTGACCGGGCCGTCGAGCTGGTGAGCCGCCCTGAACCAGTCCTCCAACGGCCGGGCCAGCGCCTCCGCCTCTTCCTGGCGGGCGCCGGGGAGGGCAGCCGTGTCCCCGGTGAGCGCCACCGTCCACCGGTCGGCCAAGGGGCCGCGCAGCCCGGGACGGTGCCCGCCGAGCAGGCGCTCCGGCAGCGCCTGCCGTACGGCGGCGTCGGCCAGGCACGCCAGCGCCTCGGCCAGCAATCGGGCGGACGGCCGCTCCTGCCCCACCGCCCGGCAGACCGGCGGCATGGCGGCGGCGAGCTCGCGGAAGCGGTCGGCATGCGCGCCGGTCAGCACCGGCCGCCAGCGCGCCGCGTAACCGCCGGCCTCGGTGACGAGCTGGGGCAGCACCCGGCCACGCCGCACCAGGTCACGGGCGTGGACGGCGACGACCGCGAGATAGCGCAGGGACGGCCCGGCGACGGGTGGCGGTTCGAACGCCTCGGTCAGCAGGCCCAGCGCGGGCCCCGGCTCGACCAGCAGCGCGGGCACCCGCCACGGGCTGATCCTCGGGCGGCGCGCGGTGATCCGCAGGCCCGTCTCCGGAGAGGGGAGGGGACTCGTCGCCGAACTCGGCAGCAGCAGCACGGCGTCGCCGGCCACGGCCTTGCCGGCCGCCTCGGCCGCGGCGTCCCCCCAGCGCGGCAGCTCCGCGGCCAGGACGCTCGCCGGGACGGCGAAGGGATGGGGACGCACCTCGGCACGGGAGACCACAGGCTCCGCGCCGGACGTCTGCTCCGCCCAGAGCACGAGTCTCCCGCCGTCCCAGGCGGCGTGGATCACGACCATGCGGCCTCCTCCGCCCGGCTTCGGGCGGCGTGCATCACGAGCACGCCGTCTCCGTCACCCAGGGCGCGGACCGCCCGCCGCCGCAGGCCGTGTCGAATCACCGGCACACCGTCTCCTCCCGCCAAGTCGGAACGCTAGCAGCGGTGACGGGGCTCCCCGGCCGCTCCGCCGCCGCCTGTGGACAACGCTCCGTTGGGGTCGCGGGTTCGGGAGGGCGTCAGGCGCCGCGGCCTCGCTCGGGCATGGTGGTGTAGTCCGTGAAGCCGACCACGTTGCCCCAGGGATCGGCGACCTCGACGGTCCAGCCGGTCGCGACCGGGAAGGGGTCGGCGAGGGCGGCGACACCCGCCTCCCGCAGGGTTCGCGCGACGGCCCGGGCGTCGGCCACCTCCAGCCACAGCCGCGGCCGCCCGTCGCCGGAACCCGCGGAGACATCGCCGCGGCGTACGAGCAGCCCCGCCGGCTCGCCGCCCAGCCGGAACAGCGCGATGCCGCGCTCGTCCATCCGGAAGGCGAGCGGAAGACCGAGCGTGGTGTAGAACCTCACGGCTTCGTCCAGGTCGCCGATGGTGAACAGGACGTTGTCGACGCCGAGCACCGTGATGCCGTTCTCCGGTGAGGTCATGTGGCGTAATCCTCCAGTCCGAACAGGACGACCGCGTCGTCGAGAGCGGCCGCCAACCGGCGCAGGCGTTCGGCGTCCGCGGGGGCGTGGCGCAGCCGCACCGGACCGGACAGCGGGGCCTCCTCCGCGACGCGGCGGCCCTCCGGCGTCAGGCTCACGATGCGGCGGCGGCGGTCGTCGGGATCAGGGGTCAGCTCCACCAGGCCGCGGGCGGCCAGGCGGTCCAGGAGCTGGCCGATGGTGGCGGGGTGCATGACCAGCCGGTCGCGCAGGTCGGCCAGACGCAACCGCGGCCCCCATTCGGCCACCAGCCGGAGGATCGCCAGTTGCGCCCCGGTAACGCCGAACCGCGCCTCCCCCCGCCGGTTGAACGCGGTGATCGCCTGGTCGAGCCGTGTCCAGGACCTGATCGCCGCGACGGCCTCCTCGCTCACCACGCGATTATTATGCGGCACATAATAATTCTGCGACAGCCCCTGCCGGAGGCTCGCCGTCGCCCGGGCGTCACTCGTCGGGCGGGAACCGTACGGCGATGTAGTGGCTCAGCTCGTCCTCGCCGAGCCGGGTTCCGGGGAGGGGTGATCCCGCGTCGGCGCGCAGGCCGTTCAGCATGATCTCGACCACGCGTTCCATGGCCTGCTCGCTGTGCATGCCAGGCGGCGTGTACACGTTCAGGGTCATCAGCAGCGCGACGTCGACGGGACCGATGTCGGCGCGCAGCGCGCCGTCCGCCTGCGCCTGCTCGACCATGCGCAGGACACCGGCGATCACCTGCTGCCGCATCGCGTTCAGGCCGGGGCCGGTGCGCAGTTGCTGGTGCAGATGCGGCTGGAGCTTCGCCGCCAGCACGCCGATCCGCAGGGCGACCGAGCCGCGCAGGAAGCGGCACAACGCGTGCCAGGCGTCCGGCTCCTCGCGCCAGGACGTCTCCACCAGGTCCACCAGGCGGCGGAGGTTCTTCTCGCCCACCGCCCGGAGCAGCGCGTCCCGGTCGGGGAAGCGGCGGTAGAGCGTGCCGACGCCGACGCCGGCGCGGCGGGCGACCTCCTCCAGCGGCACGTCGATGCCCTCTTCCAGGAACAGCTCCTGGGCCGCGGCGATGATCAGGTCCCGGTTGCGGCGCGCGTCGGCGCGCAGCCCCTTCTCCACGGCCACCTCATCAGAAGGATCTGGACGATTTTCCTCCGTTTAGGATACCGTCGCTTATATGGAGGAAAATCCTCCGGTTAGGGGTGTGTCATGAGCACTGTGCTGATCTCGGGGGCCGGGATCGCGGGGCCGACGCTGGCCTACTGCCTGGCCGGGCACGGATTCCGGGTCACGGTCGTGGAACGCGGGGGACGGCTCCGGTCCAGCGGCAACCCGGTGGACGTCCGGGGGCCGGCCGTCCCCGTCGCGGAACGCATGGGCGTCATGCCCCGGCTGCGCCGGGCCGCCACCGGCACGACGGGGGTCGGCTTCGTCGACGCGGCGGGCAGGCGGGTCGGCCGGATGGACATGCGCGCCGTGCAGCGGCCGGACGAGGTCGAGGTGCCGCGCGGCGACCTCGCGTCGATCCTCTACGAGGCGAGCCGCGACCGCGCCGAGTTCCTCTTCGACGACTCGATCACGGCGCTCGACCAGGACGAGCACGGGGTGGACGTCACCTTCGAGCGCGCCGCGCCCCGCCGCTTCGACCTGGTGATCGGGGCCGACGGCCTGCACTCGGTGACACGGCGCCTCGCGTTCGGCCGGGAGACGGGGACGCCGCAGAGCGGGCTCGTGCGGCACATGGGCCTGTACGTCGCGACGACGCCGCTGCCCGAAGGGGCCGCCGGGGGCGGCCGGGACATCCTCATGCACAACACGCCCGGCAAGGCGGTCGCCGTCAATCCCCGGCCCGCGGGCGCGTTCTTCCTCTACCGGAGCCCCGAGGAGCCCGGCTTCGACCACCGCGACACCGAGCAGCACAAGCGGATGCTGATCGACGCCTTCGCCGGTGTGGCCTGGCGGGCGCCGGAACTGCTCGATCACGTGCGCGCCGCCGACGACCTCTACTTCGACTCGGTCAGCCAGGTGCGCCTGCCCCGCTGGTGGAATGGCCGCGTCGCGCTCCTCGGCGACGCCGCGTCCTGCGTGTCACTGTTCGGGGACGGCTCCACCCTGGCCATGGCGGGGGCGTTCACCCTCGCCGAGGCGCTGGCCGCCCACTCCGGCGATCCCGCGGCGGCCTTCCGCGCGTACGAGGCGGCGCACCGGCGCCTGGTGGACCCCAGGCAGCGCAACGTCGCGCAGGCGTCGGCACTCCTGGTCCCCGCGACGCGAGGCGGCATCGTCGCCAGGAACCTGGCCACCCGCCTGTGGCCCGCCGTGGCCGCCGCCACGCGGCTCAGGCACGCCCTCGCATGATGAGGGGGCGTGGCGAGCGGCTGATCCTCACTCCGTACAGGTGACAGATGACGCTAGGCGGGGAAGGCGAAGAGGCGGTACTGCGCGACTTCGACGAAACCGAAGCGCCGATACAGCGGCTCACCGGCCGGGCTCGCGGCGAGTGCTGCCAGCCGCGTGCCGCGGTCCTGTCCCGCGCGGAGCGCCGCCGCGGTCAGTGCCGCGCCGATGCCGCGCCGGCGATGCGTGTCCGCGACGTGGACGAGGAAGATCCCGGCCACGTCGTGGGCTGCGATCACTGTGGCCGTCCCGACCACACGGTCCTCGAGAACCGCCGCCAGGCGGACGATGTCCGCGTTGTCCCGGCGTCGCGACTCGATCCGTACGATGCCGGGTTCGAGGTCCGGCGCGATGCCCATGGAAGCGCTGTAGGTGCGTACCAGTTCCGGCAGCCGGTCGTAACCGGTCACCGCCTCGATCCGCAGGCCGGCTGGTTGATCCATCGGATCCACAGCCTGGTCGAGCGATCTGGCCATCACGGGGAGCGTTGTGAGTTCCTGTGCTCCGAGCGTGGTCAGGGCGGACGACGTGCCCGCGGGGCTGTCCGGGCCGATCCACCACCACCAGGGCACTCCCGCGAGCCGGTCCCGTGCGGTGGCAGCGATCTGCTCGACCGCATCCAGGGAGCGGATCCGGACCACTCCGTTGAACTGCGGCTGAGCCAGCCCGCTGCGGAAGTAGTCGAGGTCGCCCTCACCACGGTCCGCCACGCCCCAACCGGTGAGGTACTGGCGGAAGTTGGCGGTCACGCGGGCCATGCTCCCGGGGTGCCACAGGGCTCGCGGGGCACGGCCGCCCGGGGACGCGGCCGCCGCGAGCTGTTCATCGGCTCCGCCTGACACGTTCGTCATGGGTGTCACCTCTGTCTGGAAGCCTCGGGCCTGGGCGGCCGAGGGTGTCTCGTGTCCTGTCCCGGCCGGCTCTCACCGGCAGCCGGCTGCGGTGTCAAGGCACCACGATCCGGTAGTCGGAGACGGGGCGGTATCCGATGCGCTGGTAGACGCTGTTGCTCGTCGCGTCGGCGAGGTCGGTGAAGAGGAGCACGTGTTCCGCGCCGGCGTCGAGAGCCGCCTGGGAAACGGCCGCGGTGACGGCCGAGCCGTGGCCCCGGCCGCGGTGTCCGGGCAGCGTGTAGACGGGAGTGATGCGGGCCGTGCCGGCCACCACCGACGTCATGGCGGCCATGGCCACAGGTTCGTCCCCGACCGTCCACAGCCGCCAGCCGCCCTGGCTCAGCCGCTCGTCGACGAACACGTCGAGATCGGCTCCGAGCGAGCCGGCTTCCGTGACGAAACGGGTGCACCAGTCATGAAGAAGAGCCCGGTCATCGCCGGTCGCCGCCCGCGGCGCCCCCGGCGGTGCGACGTCAGGGCGCACAAGCCGGTCGAGACGGTGGAGGCGCAGGTGCGGTCGGAACGACCCCGCCTCGGAGCGAAGCACTTCGGGGTCGTCCGTGATGAACCAGCTCAAGGGATCGGTCTCCTGCTCGCCGGAGGGCGGGATAGCCATGCACCACGCCGCAGGGGTGGGTCGGGCCTCGTGATAGATGCCGTCAGTAATCTATACGGCCCGACCGAATCATCCCACCGTGGGACAAATCCCTCCTGGCCTGCCGGATGCTACTCGAAGGCGCCGGTCACTCCTCCACGGGCCGCACCGTGGACCTCGCCGCCGACTTCGGGATCGCGCGGGTGCTGAACGCCACCGGCACCGTGTCGAGCGCGGTCGTGGGCACCCCCGCCTACATGGCGCCCGAGCAGATCGCCGGGCAGACGGTCGGTCCCGCCGCCCAGCCGCCCGGGAGATCCTGCTGCGCCTCCTCGGCGCCGGGCACCCCGCCGACACCCTGCTCGCGGAAGGCGCCCACGCCGCCGGCGCTCCCGGTCCCGAGGCCGCTCCGCCGCCGTACGACGGGCGGCCGTCCGACGCCCCGCCGCCGCACATGCTGGCCGGGCCCGTCGTCGCGGGCGCGGTCATCAACGCGCTGTCCTGGCGGTGGATCTTCTTCCTCGCCGTCCCCTTGTTGCTGCTGACGAGCATCCTGTCGGCCGTGCTCCTGCCCTTCGCCGCGGCGTTCGCGGTGCCGCTGTATTTCCAGACGGTCGACGGCATGCCGCCCGGGCAGGCCGGGTGGCTGTCGCCGCACAGGGGGCGGGCATGCTCGTCGCGGTGCTCCTGGCCGGAAGGCTCGACGACGGCTCCCATCTGAGGGGGTGCTGTGAAACAAATGTTGCATATGGGCAATACTTATGCCTCGGGGGGGCAGGGGGGTCTTTCTTAGCGGAGGTCCCTCCGCGACATGAGAGGTGTGCAATGACCGCGACCGCTACCGAGCGCAGTACGACTGACGGGCTTCGTCAGCCCTGGCCGGATGACCGCTACGAGGTCAGGTGCGACAGGGAGAGCCCGTTCACCGGTAGCCGTGACCGTTACCACTACGCCAAGAACGCCGTCGAGTCGGCGAAGGCGCTGGAGCGAGCGGGACTCGCCCGCCGTGTCATGGTCGTCAGGCTGGAGGACGAGACCGTCATCTACGACCGTGTCGGCGACGTGAACCTGCCTCCGGAGTCGTGGTGATCCGGCATGTCGTGATGTGACATGTCCGGCCGCGTCAGGTCCATATAACGCGAGACGACGATCCCCCGGGAATGTGTCCCGGGGGATCGTCGGCGTCCGGATCAACGTGCGTGAGACCCGCCTGCTTGAGAGGGGGCCGTGCAGCGCCCGCAGATCAGGCGGGCGTGCAGGTCACCTCGGGGGCCCTTCCGCCGCCCAGGCGGGCGGCGAAGCCGAAGACGGTCGAGCCGCCGATCGGCAGCTCGCCGTTGTAGGTCTCGTTGCCGAAGGCGTACGACCCGACGGTGCCGATCACCGGGAGGGGCACTGCCCCCCACACCTGGGTGATCACGCTGCCGTCGGTGTAGCGCCACGACACACGCCAGCCCTTGATCGCCCACGAGCCGCTGTTGGTCACCGTGACCTGCCCGAGCGAGACGGCGTCCCGCGTTCCGGGCCACTGGCTGGTGACCGTGTAGACCGCCTTGCAGCCGATCGAGTCCGCGGATGCGGGGGCGGCCGTGATCCCCGCGGTCGCCAGGATGAGGCCTGTCGCGGCGATCGTCCTTCTGATCATCGATCTCTCCCTTGCTCGGCGCTTACGTGGATGCCCGCCTCCCCCAGAGAGGGGTCCGTCTGGGGAAGGCGGGCGACTGGGGCGAGCCCGGGAACGCGGGCTACGCGGGGGTGCAGGTGACGGTCGACGGGGCGGTGCCCGAGCCGTTGCCGGTGAAGCCGAAGTTCGTCGTGGCGCCGGAGCCCAGGTTGCCGTTCCACGACAGGTTCGTCACCGTGACGTTCGATCCGCTCTGGCTGACCGTGCCGCTCCAGAGCTGGGAGATGGTCTGGCCGCTCGGGAACGACCAGGTCACCGTCCAGCCGGAGATGGCCGAGGCGCCGGAGTTGCGTACGGTGATGTCCGCCTGGAAGCCGCCCTGCCACGAGTTGACCAGCGTGTACGTCGCGGTGCACGCCTTGCCGGTCGCCGGCGACGGGCTGGGCGACGGCGACGGGCTGGGCGACGGAGACGGGCTGGGCGACGGCGAGACGGACGGGCTGGGCGACGGCGACGGGGACGGGGACGGGGACGGCGAGGCGGAGGGCGACGGGCTGGGCGACGGGGACGGGGACGGCGACGGCGAGACCGAGGGGCTGGGCGACGGGGACGGCTCGGCCCCGGGCGCATTGCCCCAGATCTTGGTCGATCCCGAGTACAGCGTCATGTTCTGCACCGTCACCGGCGTGGACGGGGTGGTGGACACCCCCGTGTACGACCAGTCGTTCGACGGGTCCCACGAACCGGAGCTGGCGATGCGGAACTGCACCTCACGCCGCGACTCCGACTGTCCCTGCGGAGCGATGACCTGGCCGGAGCAGTCGATCGTGACGTAGTAGACCCTGCCGGAGAACTGCGTCGGGCCGGTCGGCGGCTTGCACTGGTTGTAGTTGGCCGTCAGCGTGATCTGGCTCGGCGTGGTGTCGCCGTCCAGGGTGAAGTAGTAGCGGAACGAGCCGTCGGTCAGGGCGCGGGCGGGCCAGGCCGAGTGGTTGTAGACCAGGGTCTTGATCTCGGTGAAGTTCTGGCCGCTGGCGTTGACCGCCGCCTGGAGGTAGATCTCCGGGCCGTCGGGGGTCTCCGCGACGGGGAAGTTCGACAGCGGGGTGCCGCCGTACTCCTTGTAGAGCCGCACCAGCGCGCTGGTGAAGCCGGCGTTGTAGTCGGTGGCGACCTCGTTCATCGTGTAGTCGGCGCGGCTGTCGGTGTAGGCGTCGTCGGCCGACTTGGGGCCGCCGACGAGCGCGCCGTACAGGATGTGGCGGCTCTGCGCCGGCTCACCGTTCAGGTTGTTGGTCCAGGTGCCGTGCGCGGTGCGGTGGTGCGGGTTGCGCGGCGGGTTGTTCCCGAAGCCGATCTCGTACGACGACTTGCGCGGGTTGTCGCCGAGCGCGTAGTTGATCTGCCGTACGGCGAAGTCGTGGTAGCGGGCCTTGCGCGTGGAGTCGGTGAGCCAGTCGCTGTAGTAGAGCGCGACGAACGCGGTGTTGGCGGCGTAGCGGAGCGATCCCCAGGAGTCGAGCACGGCCTGGCCGCCGGGGGAGTAGTTCACCCGCTGCCCGTTCACGCCGACCGTCCACCAGTCGAGCCACCGGTTCGCGTCGTCGGCGTACTGCTGCTTGCCGGTCAGCTTCGCCAGCAGCACGTAGCAGCCGTACGACTTGTCGTCCCAGGCGATCGTCCACTTGTACGACTTGGTGGTCGACTGCGGCTCGGTGCCGAGGTTGGCGTAGTACGACTCGGCCTTGGCGAGGTAGGAGGAGTCCTGGGTGGCGCGGTAGAGCCAGATGGCCCCCCACACCAGCTCGTCGTTGTAGCCGCTCCAGGACTTGTAGAAGTTCTGCGCGTCGGTGATGCAGTCGCTGTACTTGCCCCGCACGGTGTCGGCGAACGTGTAGAGCTGCTTGGCGTGGGTGAGCAGCTTGTCGGCGTACGACGGGTCGGTGGGCCGGAAGACGATCGAGGAGGCCGCCATCGCGGCCGCCGTCTCACCGGCCAGGTCGGATCCGCCGCACGAGGCGTCGATCTTGTACGAGGGCCTGCTCATCGGCAGCACCTCGGCCGCCCCCCACCAGGCGTGGTCGGCGTTGCCGTTGCCGACCTGGCCGTACAGGACGTTGGAGGAGGGGTGCGCCTTGACGAAGTAGTCGTTGACGAAGCGCAGGCTGTTCATCAGGTAGGTGAGCTGCCCGGACGAGGCGTAGGCGTCGCGGTAGTCCACCGCGCCCCATGCCAGCATCGTCGCGCTGAACGCCATCGGCAGGCCGAACTTGACGTGGTCGCCCGCGTCGTACCAGCCGCCGGTCAGGTCGAGACCGACGTCCTTGCCGTCGTTGAGCGCCGAGTCGCCGCGCCAGGTGACGCGGTTGGTGGACGGCAGTGTGCCGGACTGCTGGGCCTCATAGAAGAAGAGCGACTTCTGCAGCGCCTCGCCGTAGTTGAACGCCGGGGCGGCGGAAGCCGACTGGGGAACGGCGGCCGGGACGACCGCGGTGGAGATGATCAGCGCCGCAAGTGCAGGGAACGTACGCCGCATGGGGATGAGCCTCACAGAGGTGGGGGGTCGGGGGCGCGGCGGCGGGTCAGGCGCCGCCGCGCCCCGGCTTACTCGGTCGTGTCCCGGAGGGACACTTCCTTGGGGTGCGGTGAAGGGTCAGGCGACACCGCACCCCGGCTTACGGGGCGTGCTCAGCCGTTGGGGAAGAGCAGGCCGTACTGTCCGTACGCGGTGGCCACGTCGGTCTGCGCCCAGAAGCGGTGGTAGTGGAAGACCGGAGGGGTGCCGCCGTTCAGGTACGACTGGACCTTCGGCCAGTCCGGGTCGTTCTTGTACCAGGACCGGATGGAGATGAAGGTCGAGTTGCTGTTGATCGGGTCGCCGTTCGGCATCGTGCCGCTCCAGCCGGACGGGACGTAGATCGGGTCGTCCAGGCGGTTGTAGTCGGTCTTGGTCTCCGCGACCGACACGCCCTTGTCGTCCTGGTTGTTCTGCCAGATGCCGTCGAGCAGGGCCTTGGCCGTGCTCTTGGCCTGGGCGTTGCCCGACCTGGCCGCGTAGAACATCAGGGTCTTGGCGTACGAACCGGCTACGCCGATGTCGTCGGTGTAGTCCTGGATGGTCACGTGCAGCCCGGTGTTGGCCGGCGGCATCCCCGAGCCGCTGAAGCTGGCGTCCGGCTGGCCGCTCCAGTGCAGCGTCGACGGGATCTGGAAGGTGCCGTCGGAGTTGATCGTGGTGCCCGACAGCGCCCAGGCGACCCACTTGTCGAGGATGCTCTTGGCGTCGCTGTTGCCCGTGGCGTAGTAGAGCTCGGCCACGCGCTCCATCGACCACGCCTGGAAGCCGAACCACTGGTTGGACGGCGGGTCGTGGTAGACGGGCTGCCAGTCATAGGCCATGCCGAAGAACTTCGGCAGGCTCGACGGCGGGGAGGCGTAGTGGCCCTCCCAGCTGTTGGTCGCGCCACCGGCGATGGCGCCCTCGGCCGACTGCAGCCACTTGTAGAACTGCAGCTGGCGGGTGAGGCTGGTCGACCAGTCGCTGACGGCGGTCGAGCCCTTGGGCTTCAGCGCGTTGACGTTCGACAGCGCCCAGGCCGCCATCGGGTTCTGGTAGCCGCCGTGGTTGTGGCTGGAGCCGATGCGCCAGGCCCATCCGGCCGACGTGTCGTACGCGCCGCCCCAGGCGTAGTACCAGGACAGCAGGTAGTTCGACGAGTTCTTGCCGGTGCCCGCCGGGCAGGAGGTGCTGGTGCAGTTCGGCTGCTTGAAGTACTTGTCGTACATCGCGTAGCGCAGGTAGTCGCCCATCTTGGCGGCGTTGGCCACCGCGGTGGAGATCTGCCCCTGCTTGCCCTGCTCGGTCGCCCAGGTCAGCGCCCAGTAGGCGGCCTGGACGGCGCGGGCGTCGGCGTCCGGCGCGTTGGTGTACTTCCACTGCTTCGCGTACGACGCGTCACCGGTGAACAGGTCGAGGTACCCGTTCGGACCGCCGAATGCGAAGGTGTCGCACGACGGCTGCGGGATGGTCTCGAAGACCGACTCCTCGGGCCCGCGCTGGTAGGTGTTGATGTACGCCGGCTTGGTGGTGCCGTCGCCACAGCGGCCGTAGCCGTAGGTGTTGTCGACGTCCAGCAGCCAGTGCATGCCGTAGATGTCGGACGTGCCGTACGCGCTCTTCAGCTCGTTCGCGATCGGGTCGCTGCCGACGCTGACGCTGCTGTCGAGCCGGGACGGGTACTGGCTGATGTCGTTCCACTCACCCGCGTACGTCGCCGGCTTGCTGGGGTCGTACTTGTCGTTGGTGGGCTGGTCGGCGTGCGACGGGATGATGTACTTCTCCATCGTCGTCCACGCGGTGTTGAACTTCGTCCAGTCACCGGTGATCTTGCCGTACATCGCCTCCAGCCACAGGTAGTAGCTGAACGCCTCGGACGTCGTCTCGTGGCCCTGGTCGGGAGCCTCCACGAGCAGCGTCTCGACCGAGTGGTAAGGCACGCCCTCGGGCGAGAAGTACCCGTTGGCCGGGTCGTGGATCTTGTTGTACATCGTCATGAAGTTGTCGATGTACTCGTTGCCCGTGCCCGGAGTGGGGCTCGCCGATGGGGACGGGGACGCGGACGGCGACACCGAGGGCGAGGCGGAGGGGGACGCCGAGGGCGAGGCGGAGGGGGACGCCGACGGCGAGGCCGACGGGCTCGGCGAGGGCGAGGGCGAGGGAGACGGGCTGGGTGAGGGGCTCGGTGAGGGGCTGGCGGTCGCGCCGCAGGTCACACCGTTGATGGAGAACGAGGTGGGCTTGTTGTTGCTGCCGTTCCACGTTCCCTGGAAACCGATGTTGGTCGTCGTGCCGGTGCCGAGGCTCGCGTTCCACGGCATGTTCGTGGCCGTGACGGTGGCGCCGCTCTGGCTCCAGTTCGCCGACCAGCCGTTCGACAGCTGCTGCCCGTTGGGGAAGTTGAACCGCAGCGTCCAGTTGTTGATCGGATCGCCCAGGTTCTTGATGTCGAGGCTGACGGTGAAACCGCCCGATCCGGAACCCCAGGAGTTGAGCGCGTACTGCACGTCACAGGACACGGCGGCGGACGCAGGAGTCTGCGCCAGCCCGACGAGGAGGCCGCCGGACACGGCGGCGGCCGCCACAAGGGCGATCCGTCTCCGCGATCGTGGGAGCGCTCCCGTACTCAGAGCTCTCGTTCGCATTTGAGGAGGGTCTCCAAAGTGGGTTGGGGGTGGGAGCATCGGGTGAAGAAATGCCAGGTAGCGGATTTCGTGACCGATGCGGGCAAGGGTGGATCTGAACCGATACGATGGGAGCGCTCCCACATCAGGATTGTCGATTGGGCCCCCGGTATGTCAATCACGGGTTGCAATCGCCTCACGCCGTGGCCCGATCGGGCGGTGAGCCGAGGCCCCTTACTGGCCTTTTGCCACCCTCTGGCGGACGTGGCGCTGTTTCATAACTGAAACTTTCACGTGTAACAGCCTGGCCGTTCACCCCGCCGGGGCCCGTGGTTAGGGCTCTCGGCTGCGGGTAGGCGCTTCCCAACCCTGGAAGGGAGGCAGGCCATGACCATCCAGAAGGAGTCGCTTTCAACGGGCGAACTCGTCCGCCGGCTGTCCGAGGACGTCTCCCGGCTGATCCGCGACGAACTGCGCCTGGCGCGGCTGGAAATGACCCGCAAGGGCAAACGCGCGGGAATGGGCGCGGGCCTGCTCGGCGCCGCGGGTCTCATCGCGTTCTACGGCGGAGGCGCCCTCGTGGCCACGGCGATCCTGGCCCTCGCGCTCGTGCTGCCGGCCTGGGCGAGCGCCCTGGTCATCGGCGCCGCGCTGCTGGCGCTCGCCGGACTGCTCGCCCTGGTGGGCAAGGAGCAGGTGTCCCGCGCGACGCCGCCCACTCCCGACGAGGCGATGCGCAGCCTCAAAGCGGACATCGACGTCATGAAGGAGAGTGCGCGCAGATGACCGAGACCGACCCCAAGGCGGCCCGGCCGAAGGCCGGGACCGTGGGTGTGCACAGACAGGACGTGTCAGAGCCGGTCACCGACCCGGAGTCGCTGAACGCCGTACGGCAGGCGCAGCCCGGCCCCGAGCCCGTCGCCGAGGCCCGGGACACCGAGACCAGGGGCGCGGGCGAGCGGAGGAAGGGCCACGACGAGATCGCCGAGGTCCGTCAGGAGATCGAGCGGACCCGCGACGACCTCGGCGACACGATCGAGGCGCTGGCCGCCAAGGCCGACGTGAAGGCACGGGCGCAGCAGCGCGTGCACGCGACCACCGCGGCCGCGCGGGCCAGGGTGGCCGGTGTCACCGGACGCGTGCGCGAGGTCACGCCGGAGCCGCTGCGCGGAGCCGCGGCCAGGGCCGGCGAGCAGGCCAGGCGTCGTCCCGGCGTCGTCGCCGGGGCCGGAGCCATGGCGACGGCGCTGCTGGTGTTTCGCCGGATCTCCCGGAGCCAGGGCCGTACGACGAGGTCCGGCATGGCGAGGTCCGGCATGGCGAGGTCCGGCATCACGAGGTCCGGTATGGCGGGCATGCCGCGGATGCGCGGCGCGGGCGGAGCCCGCATGGGCAGCGGGATGTTCGGCGGGATGTCCGGCGGGATGTTCGGCGCCTCCCGCAGGACCGGGATGACCGGCGGCGGAACGCGGCCGTTCGGTTCCGGCATGTCCGGCACGAAGAGCAGAGCCGGGGCCACGAGCATGTTCGGCCGCGGTGCGCGCCTGTTCGGTGCCAGGGGCAGGGCAGGCACGAGGGGCCTGTTCGGCGCCAGGGGCAGGGCCGGCGGCATGGGCCCGCTCGGCGGCAAGGGCGTGTTCGGCGGGAAGAGGACGCCCGGGGGTATGAGCATGTTCGGCGGGAAGAGGACGCCCGGGGGCATGAGCATGTTCGGCCGCAGGGGGATGTCCGGCGGGCCGGGCCTGTTCGGCCGGAAGAGCGCGCGCGGCGGAACGGGCGTGCTCGGCATGCTCGGCCGGTCCCGCATGTTCGGCGGCCGGCGGCTGTTCCCGCAGCCTCGTCGCTCGGTCATGCGGAGGTTCGCGCATCGATGACCGGCCCGAGGCGGGCCTGAGCGAGGTGCCCGGGGCGTGGCGCGAAGCGCGCCGGGCGCCCGCGCGCCACCAGGGCTCCCCGGGGGTCGGCGAAGACAGGACGCGAAGGCCCGACGCCGAGCCTTGCTCATGCGGCGCCGGGCCGTTTCTCATGACTGGCCGGCGTTGCGGCGGGCGCGGAGCGCGCGGACTCTTCCCCGGCTCGCGCACGCGGGATTCGGGCACCAGCGCCGGCGTCCGGGCGGGTCGATGAAGACGCCCCTGCAGTCACTTTCGGGGCAGCTCTTCAGGGCCAGCCGGTCGGATCCGGTCATCTGGTCCACCGCCTGGCGGGCGATCCGGGCCAGGGCGTGCGCCGTGGTCGCCGGGGGCTCGCGCCGCAGCCGGTCGTCCGCGCTCAGCCGCACCGGATCGTCATGCTCGCCGAGGAAGGCGGCCAGGCCGGCCACGGCGTCCGCCGGCGGCGGCCGTTCCTCGACCGTGGCCAGCGCGAGCGCACGCAGCGTCTCGCGCAGCGCCCACGCGAGGTGCAGGTCGTCCTGGCCGGGTGGCCGGGCGGGGGACAGCTCGCACCGCTCCAGCCACTCCGCCAGGCGGGCGGGGGTGGCCAGCCGTTCCACCGGCGCCGCGCTGAACGTGCGGCCTTTGGTGGCGAGCAGGTTCAACCAGACCGCGCCGCAGTCGAAGCGGAAGGCGAGCTTGTCCTCGGTGGTCACGAAAACAGGGTAACGCTTCAGCCGTTACGTCCAGTACAGTCCTCCGTGTAACGCACAAAGCGTTACACCTATCAAAGGAGGATCGGGGCATGACGATGAGGCGGCCGTCTGTGGAGGGACTGACGCGGGCCCGGCTGGACCGTGAGGAGGGCTACCGGCTGCTCGGCCTCCTGCAGGACGAGTCCTACCAGCGGTCCCTTCTGCCGGGGCTTGAGGAGATCGTCCCTGGATTCCCCGACTGGCTGGTCACGGCGCTGTTCGGCGGCACCTATCTGCGTGAGGGGCTGTCGCTGCGCGACCGGCAGCTCGTCAACCTCGCCGCCCTCACCGCCGTCGGTGGCGTCGACCCGCAACTGGCCGGCCACGTGAGGACTTCGCTGCGCGTGGGGATGAACCGGCAGGAGATCCTCGAGGTGTTCGTGCATCTGGCCCCCTACATCGGCGTGCCGAGGGCGCTGGCCGGGCTGCGCGTCGCCGTCGCGGCGTTCGCGGACACGGAGACGGACACGGAGACGGACGCGGACGCGGACACTGAGACGGACGCGGAGACGGACGCGGAGACGGACACGGACACGGAGAGGGAAGGGGAAGGCGGCCGATGACGGCGGCCGTCAGGACCGTGCTGGGGGACATCCCGCCCGGGGAGCTGGGGGTCTGCGACGCGCACGATCATCTGTTCCTCGCCTCGCCGGCCCTGCCGGGCCAGGAACTGGACGACGCCGAGGCCGCGCTCGCCGAGCTCGACACCTTCGCCGCGCTCGGCGGCCGTGCGGTGGTGCAGTGGACCCCGTGGGGGCTGGGGCGGCGGGCAGAGGAACTGCCGGGCCTGTCCCGGCGGTCCGGCGTGCACCTCGTCTCCGCCACCGGCCTGCACCAGGCGCGGCACTACGACCCGGAGGAGTTACGCCGGGTCCGCAGCGGACTGGCCGGCCTGTTCGTCCGCGAGCTGACCGCCGGTCCCGTGAAAGCGGGCCTGATCAAGGTCGCCGGCGCCTATCACCGGCTCGACGACCACGCGCGGCACGTCATGGCCGCCGCGGCCGAGGCGCACCACGCCACCGGCGCGCCCATCGGCGTCCACCTGGAGGCCGGAACGGCGGCCATGGACGTGCTCGACCTGCTGTGCCGTACGCACGAGGTGCCCGCGCACCACGTGATCCTCGGGCACCTCCACCGGTTCCCGGACCCGCGCGTCCACCGGGAAGCCGCGGAGGCGGGCGCGTACCTGGCGTTCGACGGTCCGTCGCGGGCGCATCACGCCGCCGACTGGCGTCTGCTGGACTGCCTGGAAGCGCTCGCCGCCGCGGGACACTCCCGCCGGATCCTGCTCGGCGGCGACACGGTCACCGCGGCGGCGAGGTCCGGCGCCGACGGACCGGGCATGCCGTTCCTGCTCGGCGGCCTGCGACCGCGGATCGAGCGGGAGCTCGGGCCCGAGGTCGCAGCGGCGATCTTCGTGGAGAACCCGGCCCGGGCGTTCGCGGTCCACTGGCGGCGGCCGTGACTGCGGGCGGATCCGGAACGACGGAGCATGCGGACGGCGTCGCGGGCCGGGCTCACCCCGCGCGGAGCTGATCCAGAATAGTATTCTGGTGTGACGGTCCATGAAGCCCGCATCGGGCGCTACTACGAGGACTTCGTGGTCGGCGACGTCTACCAGCACCCGCTCGGCCGGACGATCAGCGAGGCCGACAACACCTGGTTCACGCTGCTGACGATGAACACCAACCAGAACCACTTCAACGCGCACTTCGCCGCCCGGGCTCCGGTCGGGAAGATCATCGTGAACTCGGGGCTCTCGGTGGCGATCGTGCTCGGGCTGTCGGTCATCGACGTGAGCCAGACGGCGATGATGAACCTCGGCTGGGACGAGATCCGGCTGACCCATCCGGTCTTCGTGGGCGACACCCTGTACGCCGAGTCGATCGTGGTGGACAAGCGCGAGTCGAGGTCACGGCCGTACGCCGGGATCGTCACCTGCCGCACGCGGGGCCTGAACCAGGACGGCGACGAGGTGATGTCGTGGCGGCGCGCGGTGATGGTCTACAAGCGCGACGCGCCCCACGACAAGGGGTATTTCCCGCGTGCCAAGACCGGCCCGATGGAGGCGTAGTGGACTTCGAGCTGAACGAGGACCAGCGGCTGTTCCGGCGGACGCTGCGGGAGTTGGTGGACAAGGAGATCGTCCCCGTCGCCTCCGAGTGGGAGCGCACCGGGCGCTATCCGGAGGAGATCGTCCGGCGGTTCGCGCAAATGGGGCTGTTCGGCATGACCATCCCGGAGGAGTACGGCGGCCTCGACCTCGACCGGGTGTCGTTCGCCCTCGTCTTCGAGGAGATCGCCCGGGGCTGGATGGGCGTGGCGGGAATCCTCGGCTCCCACTCCCTGTCGACCTGGATGATCGCCGAATACGGCACGGACGAGCAGCGCCGCCACTACCTGCCCGGCCTGGCCGGCGGCGCCCGCCGTACGGGGATCGCGCTGACCGAGCCGGGCGCGGGCACCGACCTGCAGGGCATCGCCACCCGGGCGGTCCGCGACGGCGACCACTACGTCGTCACCGGCACCAAGACCTGGATCACCAACGCGCGGCACGCCGACCCGCTGCCCGTGCTGGTGAAGACCTCGATCGAGACGCCCGCCCATCGGGGGATGTCGGTGCTGCTGGTGGACGCCGCCAGCGAGGGCCTGACCATCAGCCGCGACCTGCCCAAGCTGGGCTACAAGGGCACCGAGACGTGCGAGGTCGTCCTCGACGGCGTACGCGTGCCGGTGTCGCGGCTGCTCGGCGGCGCCGAGGGGCGGGGCATGCAGCAGGTGCTGTCGGCGCTCGAACTCGGCCGTCTCAACATCGCCGCCCGCGCGGTCGGCGTCGCGCAGTGCGCCTACGAGGCGGCCCTCGGCTACGCCCGCGAACGGCACGCGTTCGGGCAGCCGATCGCCGATTTCCAGGCGATCCAGCTCAAGCTGGCCGACATGGCGACCGAGATCCAGGCGGCCAGGCTCATGACGTACTGGGCCGCCGTGCGGTCGGAGGCCGGGCCGGTGCGCAGCGAGGCGGCGATGGCGAAATACTTCGCCTCCGAGGTGGCGCTCAGAGCGACGATGGAGGCGATGCGGATCCACGGCGGCTACGGCTACTCGCAGGAGTTCGTGGTCGAGCGCCTCTATCGGGACGCGCCGCTCATGGCGATCGGGGAGGGCACCAACGACGTGCAGCGGCTGATCATCGCCAGGGCCCTCATCGAGGGCGACGCCACGCTCGGCTGGTGACCGTGGACGGCTGCGTGTTCTGCGAGATCGCGGCGGGCGAGCGGGCCGCCCACATGGTGCTGGACGACGAGGTCGCGGCGGCGTTCCTCGACGTCCGGCCGGTGTTCAAGGGGCACGTGCTCGTCGTGCCGCGCGGCCACGTCGAGACCCTGACGGACCTTCCGGCCGAGGAGATCGGGCCGTTCTTCTCCCGCGTCCAGGCCGTCGCGCGGGCGGTCGAGGCGGGCACGGGCGCGGCCGGCACGTTCGTCGCGATGAACAACCGGATCAGCCAGAGCGTGCCCCACCTGCACGTCCACGTCGTGCCGCGCAACCGCAAGGACGGCCTGCGCGGCTTCTTCTGGCCCCGGGTCAAGTACGACGGCGACGCCGAGATCGAGGACTACGCGGCCCGCATCCGCGCCGCGCTGGACGAATCCCTCCACATGTGAATCTACAACGTAAAGGTGCCCCTTCATGGACTTCCTCCGCACTCCTGACGAACGCTTCGCGGACCTGCCCGACTTCCCGTACGAACCCCGCTATGCCGAGGTGACCGGCGGCGCCCGGATGGCGTACGTCGAGGCGGGCCCGGCGGACGGACCGCCGGTGCTGCTGCTGCACGGGGAGCCGAGCTGGTCGTTCCTCTACCGGCACGTGATGGCCGTGCTGGCCGAGGCGGGCTGCCGGGCCGTAGCCCCCGACCTCATCGGCTTCGGCCGGTCGGACAAGCCGTCCCGCCCGGAGGACCACACGTACGCCCGGCACGTGGAGTGGGTGCGGTCGCTCGCCTTCGACGCGCTCGGCCTGCGCGGCGTGACGCTGGTCGGCCAGGACTGGGGCGGGCTGATCGGGCTGCGGCTCGTCGCCGAGCACCCTGACCGCTTCGCCAGGGTCGTCGCCGCCAACACCGGCCTGCCGACCGGCGACATCCCGATGCCCGAGGTGTGGCACCGCTTCCGGCAGGCCGTCGAGAAGGCACCCGTGCTCGACATCGCCCGGTTCATCCAGTCGGGGTGCGTCACCGAGCTGCCCGAGCCCGTACGGCGGGCCTACGACGCGCCGTTCCCCTCCGAGGAGTTCAAGGCGGGGCCGCGGGCGATGCCGGGCCTGGTGCCGATCACCCCCGACGACCCGGCCGCGCCCGCCAACCGCGCCGCCTGGCAGACCCTCGTCACGCTCGACCTGCCGCTCCTCGTCGCGTTCTCCGACCGCGACCCCATCACCGGGGGGATGGCGCCGATCCTGAAGAAGTCGATGCGCGGCGCGGCCGGGCTCGACCACCCCGTCATCACCGGCGCCGGTCACTTCCTGCAGGAGGACGCGGGCCGCGAGCTGGGCGAGGCCGTCGCCGCCTTCGTCCGCGCGACGGCCGCACGGTAGGCCCGGCGAGAGGCCCGGCGGAAGGCCCGGCGGAAGGCCCGGCGAGAGGCCCGGCGGAAGGCCCGGCGAAGAGGCCCGGAGAGAGACGCGGCTCAGCGGCGGCCGGGGGCGGTCCGGCGCGCGATGGGGACCGTTCGCCGCCGCGCGAGCGGACGGGCGGCGCGCGCCGGGTAGGCTGCGGCGGCGTGGAACCGGTCGTGACAGTGCTCGTCGTCGCCGTGCTCGTGGCCGTGCCGGCGGTCGTGCTGTGGCGGGTCCTGCGCGGGCGGCGCGACCTCGGCAGCAGCCCCGCCGAGCGCGCGACGTTCGAGACGCTGCACACCGCCTCGCTGGCCGCGCCGCCGCTGCGCGCCGGGCTGACCCAGGCGGGGGCGCTCAAGGCGTCGCGGCACCTGCGCGAACTGCTCGGCTCCCCGGCCATCGCCATCACCAACGGCGAGGAGCTGCTCGTCTACGACGGCGTGGGCGACCACCACGCGGCCGAGGCGTTCGAGCACGCCGCCGAGACGCTGAAAGACGGCCGCACGCAGGTGCTCGCGCTCGACTGCCTGCGCCCCGAGTGCCCGATCAGGCACGCCGTGGTCGTCCCGCTCACCACCGACGACCGGGTCGTCGGCTCGCTCGCGGCGTACGGCGACCACGCCTCGGCCGGGCTGGTGCGGGCGGCGCAGGAGGTCGCGCGGTGGGTCGACTCCCAGCTTGAGCTGGCCGAGCTCGACCGGTCCCGCACGATGCTGATGGAGGCCGAGGTCCGGGCGCTGCGGGCGCAGATCTCGCCGCATTTCATCTACAACTCGCTGACCACCATCGCGTCGTTCGTCCGCACCGACCCCGAGCGGGCCAGGGAACTGCTGCTGGAGTTCGCCGACTTCACCCGCTACTCCTTCCGGCGGCACGGCGACTTCACGACCCTGGCGGAGGAACTGCGCTCGATCGACCGCTATCTCACGCTCGAACGGGCCAGGTTCGGCGACCAGCTCCAGGTCACGTTGCGCATCGCGCCCGAGGTGCTGCCGGTGGCAGTGCCGTTCCTGTGCCTGCAACCGCTGGTCGAGAACGCCGTACGGCACGGCCTGGAGGCCAAGCCGGGCGTCGGCCGCATCACGATCGTCGCCGAGGACGCGGGCGCGGAGTGCGTGATCACCGTGGAGGACGACGGCGTCGGCATGGACCCCGACCGGCTGCGCCGGGTGCTCGCCGGGGAGGACCGCTCGGGCGCGGGCGGCATCGGCGTGGCCAACGTGGACGAGCGGCTGCGCCAGGTGTACGGCGACGAGTACGGCCTCGTGGTGGAGACCGGAGAGGGCGCCGGCACCAAGGTCGCCGTACGCGTCCCCAAATATCACCCCGGCGTCCGGACCTGATCCTTCACGCCCTGACCATTCGGAAAGCTATGCGTATCCCTATGATTACTGTTAGCTTTCACGCCGGTCAGGCCGCCCCTCGCCCGGAAATTCCACGCCGATGAGTGTGACGATCACGTTCGGCCGGCAGGGGAGCCGGTGTCCGTGGCCCCGGGACGACACGCGCGACCTGCCGCAAGGATTCCGCTACGAGATCGAGGACGGGAACCTCCTGGTCGAGAACTCCCCCGCACCCGAGCACCAGTACGTCGCCTATCGGCTCATGCGCCTGCTGAATGACGCGGCCGAGGACGCCGGGCTGGATCTGATCACCATCGGGCCGGTCGACGTCGACGTCCCGGGGCCGCTGCCCGGCTACCGCAGTCCTCCCGATCTCGTCACCGTGCCGGGCAAGCTGGCCGAGGGCGGCTATGACCTGCTCAAGGGGCACGACACACTGATCGCCACCGAGATCACCGGCAAGGACGCGGTCACCCGCGACATGATCACCAAGCGGCAGGTCTACGCGAGCATCGGCATCCCGTTCTCCTGGGTGGTCCGCCTCGACCAGCCGGAGCCGCGCGTCATCGTCTTCGAGCTCGTCGCGGGGGAGTACCGCGAGCGTCACGTAATGCGGACGGGCGAGCCGGCGACGCTCGACGAGCCGTTCCGGGTGACGCTCGACCCCGGGGCGCTGCTGCGCCGCCGTCCGGGCTGACCCCCGGGCCGGCGCGATCCCAGCCGTGATGCGGTCGTGATGGGGAGGCGTTGACTTCCACACGTTTCGGTCATCACTCTCTAGGGGATCGGTCGGTGAAAGGGGTGATCGTGAGCGGTCTGCGGGTTCTGGCGGTGGACGACGAGCAGCCCGCGCTGGAGGACGTCGCCTACCTGCTGCGCGCCGACCCCCGCATCGGTGACGTGCTCACCGCCCGCGACGGGGCCGCCGCGCTCCGGCTGCTCGACCGCGCCATCGCGGACGGCAGGCCGATCGACGCGGTCTTCCTCGACATCCGCATGCGCGGCCTCGACGGCGTGGTGCTGGGCCGGCTGCTGACCCAGTTCACCCGCCCACCGAAGATCGTTTTCGTGACGGCGTACGAGGACCACGCCGTGGACGCCTTCGAGCTGAAGGCCGAGGACTACCTGCTCAAGCCCGTACGGCCGGAGCGGCTCGCCGAGGCGATCCGCCGGGTGTGCGGCAGCCGGGGCGAGCCGGGGGAAGGGCCGCAGGCGGACACGATCCCGGTCGAGCTGGGCGGCGTCACCCGGTTCGTGGCGAGCACCGAGGTGCGGTACGTCGAGGCGCAGGGCGACTACGCGCGGCTGCACACGGCGACCGGCAGCCACCTGGTGCGCATCCCGCTGGCCACGCTGGAGGAGCGCTGGGCGTCGGCGGGGTTCCTGCGCGTCCACCGCAGTCACCTCGTCGCGGTCAAGCACATCGACGAGCTGCACATCGACTCGGGCAAGTGCGTGGTGCGGGTGGGGGAGACCGAGATCCCGGTGAGCCGCCGCCACACCCGGGAGCTGCGCGACCTGCTCGTCCGCCGGGCCCGCCGGGGCCAGGCCCAGTGAGCGGGCGGTGAGGGCACGATGAGCGGCAAGCCCCGCAGGGCGGCGGCGTCCGGCACGCGCGGACAGGGCGAGGGCGCGGCGACGGGCGGGAAGCCCCGCAGGGTGGTGGTCACCAGCCCGCGCACGGCGGCGGCGCCCAGGCCACGGCACCCGCTCCCCCGGGAGATCGACGAGCAGACCCGCCTCGGCGAGGTCTACATGGGCTCCCTGGTGCGCACCCAGTTTCGCCTGGCGTTGTTCGTGTGCAGCCTGCTCGCCTGCGTCGTGGGCGGGCTGCCGCTGCTGTTCCTGCTGGCCCCGGAGCTGCGCGCGGCCGAGCTGCTCGGGCTGCCGCTGCCGTGGGTGGTGCTGGCGGGGCTGATCTATCCGGCGCTCGTCGGGGGCGCCTGGCTGTACGTGCGGCAGGCCGAACGCAACGAACGCGACTTCGCCGACCTCGTGGAGCGCCGATGAAGACCGTGTGCCGGCCGCGGGGAGTGCCGACGAGAACGGCGCACCGGTGAACCAGATCGTCGCGGTCGTCCTGGTGATGCTGGCGACCGTGCTCATCGGCGCGTTCGGCATCCGGGTGTCCCGCACCACGTCGGACTTCTACGTCGCCTCCCGCACGGTCTCGCCCCTGTGGAACGCCTCGGCCATCGGCGGGGAGTATCTGTCGGCGGCATCCTTCCTCGGCGTCGCGGGGCTGATCCTCACCTTCGGCGCGGACATGCTGTGGCTGCCGGTCGGCTGGACCGGCGGCTACCTCGTGCTGCTGGTGCTGGTGTCGGCGCCGCTGCGGCGGTCGGGGGCCTACACGCTGCCCGACTTCGCCGAGGCGCGGCTGGAGTCGATGGCGGTGCGGCGGCTGTCGAGCGTGCTCGTCGTGCTGATCGGCTGGCTCTATCTGATGCCGCAGTTCCAGAGCGCCGGGCTGGTCTTCCGTACGATCACGGGGGCGCCGCCGTGGACGGGGAGCCTGCTGGTGGCGGCGGTGGTCGCGACCAACGTGCTGTCGGGCGGCATGCGGTCGATCACGTTCGTCCAGGCGTTCCAATACTGGCTGAAGCTGACCGCGCTCGCGGTGCCGCTGGTCTTCATGCTGATGGCCTGGTGGTCGGACGGACGGCCGGGGCTCGCCCCGGGGGACGAGTGGGTGCTGCCGCTGCACGGCCAGGAGCATCCGGTCTACGAGACGTACTCGCTGATCCTGGCGACGTTCCTCGGGACGATGGGGCTGCCGCACGTGCTCGTCCGCTTCTACACGAACCCGGACGGGATGGCCGCCCGCCGCACCACGCTCGTCGTGCTGACCCTGCTCGGCGCCTTCTATCTGATGCCCGCCGTGTACGGCTACCTCGGCCACGTCTACGGCATGCCGGAGAGCGACACCGTGGTCATCGCCCTGCCGGGCAGGCTGGTCGGCGGGCCGGTGGGCGAGTTCCTGACGGCGCTGGTGACCGCGGGGGCGTTCGCGGCGTTCCTGTCGACGTCGTCGGGGCTGACGGTGTCGGTCGCCGGGGTGATCGCTCAGGACATGCTGCGCGGCGGGGTGCGCGCGTTCCGGGTCGCGACCCTGCTCGCGGTGCTCGTGCCGTTCGCTCTGGCGGGCGTGGCCCGGTCGCTGCCGGTGGCGACCGTGGTGGGGCTGGCGTTCGCCGTGGCCGCCTCGTCGTTCTGCCCGCTGCTGGTGCTCGGCATCTGGTGGCGCAGGCTGACGACGGCGGGGGCGATGGCCGGCCTGCTGGCCGGGGGAGGGCTGGCCTGCACGGCGGTCGTGGTCACGATCATCGGCGGCCCGCACAGCGGCTGGGCGGGGTCGCTGCTGGCGGAGCCGGCGGCCTGGACGGTGCCCGTGTCGTTCACGGTCATGGTGGTGGTGTCGCTGCTGACGCCGTCGCGGGTGCCGCGTGGCGTGGCGCGCACGATGGTCCGCCTGCACACGCCCGAGACGCTGAACGTCGACCGGGGCGACTGGCGGCCGCGTTTCATGTAGCCGGGCGTTTGCGGTCGCGTTTCATGTAACGCATGGGTGACCGCTCAGCGCGTGCAACCGACCATTCGTCGCAGGGATGCGCCATGTGAACGAGCGGGCGCTACGGCTGGGCGACTCGGCGGCTCCCGGGACTCGTCGCCGCGCAGGGCGCGCTCCTACGTTGAAGTGATCCAGATCACTGCCGAAGGAGATCTTGTGACCGTCCAGCACGATCCATCGGTCTATGAACGTATACAGGCGGGTGAGCAGTTCCAGGAGCTGCGCCGCCGCTACCGGTCCTGGGCGTTCCCCATGACCATCGCCTTCCTGGTGTGGTACCTGCTCTACGTGGTGCTGTCGGGCTTCGCCCGGGACTTCATGGGCGCCAAGTTGTTCGGCAACATCAACGTCGCCCTCGTCTTCGGTGTGCTGCAGTTCGTGTCGACGTTCCTGATCGCGTGGGCGTACTCGCGGCACGCGGAGGCCAAGCTCGACCCGATCGCCGACGAGCTGCGCGGCGGGGCCGAGACCCACGACGAGGTCGGGGAGGGCGCGAAGTGAGTCACGAGACGCTGTCCACGATCCTCTTCGTGATCTTCGTTGCCGGCACACTGGCGATCACGTTCTGGGCCAGCCGCCACACCAAGAGCGCGGCGGACTTCTACGCCGGCGGCCGGTCGTTCAGCGGCCTGCAGAACGGCCTGGCGATCGGCGGCGACTACATGTCGGCCGCGTCGTTCCTCGGCATCGCCGGCATCATCGCGCTGTCGGGCTACGACGGCTTCCTCTACTCCATCGGCTTCCTCGTGGCCTGGCTGGTGGCGCTGCTGCTGGTCGCCGAGCTGATGCGCAACTCCGGCAAGTACACGATGGCCGACGTGCTGGCGTTCCGCATGTCCCCGCGCCCGGTCCGTACGGCGGCCGGTGTGTCCACGATCGTCGTGAGCATCTTCTACCTGCTCGCGCAGATGGTCGGCGCGGGCGCGCTCGTCGGCCTGCTGCTCGGTGTCCACTCCGAGGCCGGCAAGATCTGGACGATCATCTTGGTCGGCCTGCTGATGATCATCTATGTCGTGTTCGGCGGCATGAAGGGCACCACCTGGGTGCAGATCGTCAAGGCCGTCATGCTGATGGTCGGCGCCGCGCTGATCACCCTGCTGGTGCTCGGCAAGTTCGGCTTCAACCTGTCCGGCCTGCTCGGCGACGCCGCCAACGCGAGCGGCAAGGGCGACGCCTTCCTCAAGCCCGGTCTCAAGTACGGCACCGAGGCCCAGGGCGTCTGGGGCAAGATCGACCTGATCAGCCTCGGCCTGGCCCTGGTGCTCGGCACCGCCGGCCTGCCGCACGTCCTCATCCGCTTCTACACCGTGCCGACCGCCAGGGACGCCCGCAAGTCGGTCATGTGGGGCATCGGCATCATCGGCGTGTTCTACCTGCTGACGCTGGTGCTCGGCTTCGGCGCCGCGGCCCTGGTGGGCTCGAAGACGATCGCCGAGGCCGACAAGGCCAGCAACACGGCGGCCCCGCTGCTCGCCCAGCAGGTGGGCCAGGACATCTTCGGCGACGTCGGCGGCACGGTGCTGCTGGCGGTCATCGCGGCGGTCGCGTTCGCCACGATCCTCGCGGTCGTCGCGGGCCTGACCCTCGCGTCGTCCTCCAGCTTCGCCCACGACCTTTACGCGCACGTGTTCAAGCGGGGCGGCGCCACCGAGCGCCAGGAGGTCGTGGTCGCCCGGATCGCCGCGTTCGTGATCGGCGCGGTCGCGATCGCGCTGAGCATCTTCGCCCAGTCGCTCAACGTGGCCTTCCTCGTCTCGCTGGCCTTCGCGGTCGCCGCGTCGGGCAACCTTCCGGCGATCCTCTACAGCCTGTTCTGGAAGAGGTTCAACACGGCGGGCGCGGTCTCGGCCATCTACGGCGGCCTCATCTCCGCCGTGGTGCTGGTGATCTTCTCGCCGGTCGTCTCCGGCGCGCCGACGGCGATGTTCCCCGACGCCGACTTCCACGTGCTCCCGCTGTCGAACCCGGGCATCTTCTCGATCCCGATCGGCTTCCTGTGCGGCTACCTCGGCACGATCCTGAGCAAGGAGTACAACGGCTCGAAGTACGCCGAGATCGAGGTCCGCTCGCTCACCGGCCTCGGTGCCGAGAAGGCCACGAGCCACTGACACCGGTTTCCGGCCACACGTCGCCGGCCCCAGGCGCCGCCTCCCACCGCCGCCGAGGGCCGGTGACCCCGGTGCGCCCGGCCGCGGGCGCTGTGCCACTCGGCACGGGGCTCGCGGCCGGGCGTATGCCTGCCCTGTCCCTCGCGTCATGGTGTTGGGGCACCCACTGTGGTTAAGGTTCGGTCCGTGGACAGCCCTCTCCAGACCGCCAAGGCGTGGTCGCGCTCGCGGAGAAGGAAGCAGCCGCCCGACGGCGACGCCCGCACCCGCATCCTCGACGCCGCCGAGGAACTGTTCGCGGGCGGCGGCTACGAGGCCACGCCCACCGCGCGCATCGCCGAGCTCGCCGGCGTGCCCAAGGGCCTGGTCTTCCATTACTTCCCCCGCAAGATCGACGTGCTGATCTCGCTGGTGGACGAGCGCACCGTGGTGATCGAGGAGGAGGTGGAGGCGGTGCCCGGCGACGCGGCCGGCGCGCTGTCGCGGCTCGCCCGCAGGCTGCCGCTGCACGCGTCCCCCGCGATGCGGCGCATCCTGTTCCGGGAGGCCGACACGCACCTGTCCGTACGGGAGCGCCTGGGCCGCCTGAACACCGAGATCATCCGCCGGGCCAGGTTCGCCCTGGAGCTCGCCCTGCCGGGCGGGCGGGGTGACGCGGCCCGCCTGGAGGCCGCCGCCGCGACCTTCGCCGCGGTCCTGCTCTACCAGGAGAGCATCTGCCTGCTCACCGGCCATCACATCGATCCCGACGCGGTCGCCGAACTGATCGCGGGCGCCCTGCGCTGACCGGGGCCGTGACCCCCGAGGTCAGGCGGGCACCATCTCCCCCTGCTCGTTCCCGGGCCGTACGGCGGAGTCTTCAGCGGGGTCTTCAGCGGGGTCTTCAGCGGAGTCTTCGGGGGAGTCGTCGAGCAGGGCCAGCAGCTCGTCCATCGCCTCGCGCAGGTGACCGATCATGCTCCAGACGTCGGGCAACCGGGCCGGGCAGGCGACGACGCCGAAGTCCAGCCGCCCGTCGTACGACGCGCAGGTGATGCTGATCCCCCCGGTGGCGTCGGTGACCACCGACAGCGGGTGGTAGGCGATCATGCGGGCGCCGCACAGATACAACGGCAGGCGGGGCCCCGGCACGTTCGACACGATGAGGTTGACGCCCGCCCCCGCGACCCCCGCGAGGCGGAACACCACCGGCGTGGCCAGCGCCGCGAAGGCATTCGGCACCATGGCGCACACGTCGTCGAGCCAGGTGCGGTGGGAGACGGCGAAGCGCCGCTTGGCGGCGGCCAGGGCCGAGCGCACCGCCGCCAGGCGTTCCGCGGGAGAGGCGACGTCCGTGGCCAGCGGTGTGATCATCGCGGAGATCCGGTTGCCGACCCAAGCGGCGTCCCGGGACGGGTCGCCCGCCGGCCGCCGCGAGCGCAGCGTCACCGGCACGGCGGCCACCAGCGGCCGGGCGGGCAGCGCGTCGTGGGCGAGCAGCCAGCGCCGCAGCGCCGACGCGCACAGCGTCATCACCACGTCGTTCGGGCCCATGCCGAAGGCCCTGGCCACCCTCCTGATCTCCGCCAGCGGCACGGAGCCGAGGGCGACCTCCCGCTCCGCGGAGATCGGGCCGTTGAACGGCGTGCGCGGCGCGACCAGCGGAGGCGTCGCGGGCAGCGGGCGCGCGTCTCCGGCGATCACGCGGGCGGCCTGGGCCAGGCGCCGGGCGTCGGGCAGCGCCGCCACCACCGGGATCGCGTCCAGGTCGGCCGCCGCGCGGGCGAGCGAGCACAGCGTCTCCACCGGCTGGACGATCGACCGGGTGATCGCGCCGGCGAGCATCGCGAGCGTCCCGGGCACCTGCGGCGACACCGGTGCGGGAGGCGCCTCCACCCGGCGCGGCTGCGGCGACGGGTCGAGCAACGCGGTCAGGATCTCCGAGCCCGACACGCCGTCGATCGCGCAGTGGTGCACCTTCGTGTAGAGCGCGCACCGGCCGCCCTCCAGGCCGTGGATGAGGTGCGCCTCCCACAGCGGCCGGCCGCGGTCGAGCCGCCGCGCGTGGACGCCCGCGACATAGGCGGCCAGTTCGCGTTCCCCGCCGGGCGCCGGGAGCGTGGTCTCGTGCACGTGCGCGTCGAGGTCCACGTCGGGGTCGTCCACCCAGTACGGCCGGTCGAGCCCGAAGGGCACGTCGGCCAGCCGCATCCGCAGCGGCGGGGCGAGGTGCAGCCGCTCGCGCAGCAGGGCGATCAGCGCATCCCTGGTCAGAGCGCCGGAGGGCGAGGCCGACGGGTCGAGTATGGCGACGCCCGCCACGTGGGTCGCGGTGGTCGCCGACTCCACGCTCAGGAACTGCGCGTCGAGTGCCGTCAACTGGCGCATCTCGTCATCCTCCCCGCTCACGCCGCCGCCCGGTCCGCCGTGGGGCCGTTCGCCGGCATCCAGGGATTCGCCGAGACCGGAGCCGGGGCCCCTGGCGCAGGATGAGCGCCCGCACGCGCACCGTGACCATCATCGCCGCGGGGTGTTTCCACCGCGTGTCTCCCGCGTACCGCCGGGGGATGTCCAGCCGAATCCCTGACCTGCGGGAGACGGTCGGCCTCGGCGGTCCCGCGCGGCGCGCGGGACCGCCGGGCCGCGTCGAGGGGCCGGAGGCGACCGAGCCGCGGGGGTCAGGCCGTCACGAGGGATCGGAGGCGGGGGACGACGTATTCGCCGACGCGGTACGCCTCCTCCAGGTGAGGCCAGCCGGAGAGGACGAACTCGTCGATGCCCACCGCGGCGTACTCGCGCAGCAGCGCGGCGACTTCGTCGTAGGAGCCGACGAGAGCGGTGCCCGCGCCTTCGCGCACCAGGCCCACACCGGCCCACAGCCCCGGGTGGATCTCCAGGTCGCGCGTGCCGCCGTGGTGGAGCTCGACCATGCGGCGCTGCCCCACCGAGTCGTAGCGGGCGAAGCGCCGCTGCGCCTCGGCGATGCGGGCCGGGTCCATGCCGGCGAGCAGGCGCTCGGCCTCCGCCCAGGCGGCGGACGCGGTGTCGCGGGCGATGACGTGCACGCGCAGGCCGTAGCGCAGTTCGCGGCCCTCCGACGCGGCCAGGCCGCGCAGCCGGTCGATCCGCGCCGCTATGGCCTGCGGTGGTTCGCCCCACATGAGCGCGACGTCGGCGCGGCGGGCGGCGACGCGTTCTGCGGCGGGGGAGGCGCCGCCGAAGTAGACGCCCGGCACCGGAGTGATCGGCTCGGCCAGCCCGCCCGCCTCGACCCGGTAGTGCTCGCCGTGGTGGTCGAAGGGCACGCCGTCCCAGGCCAGACGCAGCACCTGGAGGAACTCGTCGGTTCTCGCGTAGCGGGCGTCGTGGTCGAGGAAGTCGCCGTACGCGCGCTGCTCGACCGGGTCGCCGCCCGTGACGACGTTCACCAGCAGCCGCCCGCCGGAGACCTGCTGGAACGCCTGCGCCTGCTGGGCCAGCAGGGTGGGCAGGGTGTAGCCCGTGCGGAACGCAACCAGCGTCTTGAGCCGCTCGGTGTGCTGGGTCAGCGCGGCGCACACGATCCACGGGTCGGGGCAGCCCGCGCCGACCGGGGTGAGCGCGGCCTCGAATCCGGCCTGCTCCGCGGCTGCGGCCACCTGGCTCAGATAGGCGATGGTGGCGGGACGCGCGGTAGGCCGGAAGCTGTCGGTGGTGGTGATGGCGGAGCGGACGTCGTGCCCGTCGCCGGTCGTCGGCAGGAACCAGTGGAAACGCATCAGTTCACCTCGTCAGCGGACGCGGACCGGCGCACGGCCGCCGAAGACGCCTCGCCGGCCGACGCGGAAAACCAGTAAAACCACCTGATTCAGTGGGAAATGTAATGCTCTTCCGATCGCCCGCGCAAACCCGGCACGCCCGGCCCCGGCGTCCGGCCCCCCGCGTCCGGGCCCCCGCGCCCGGAGCCGGCACCGTACGGCGGGGCCGCCGTGTGGACGGCCCCGCCGAGAGGGCGCGGCTTCAGGCCGGAACGCCGTCCGTCACGGCCCGCGGCCGGACCGGGAAGCGCAGCCCCCGGCGGCCGCGCAGAGTGGGATGGCTGTACTCCCGCTGGAACAGCCCGCGCTCCTGGAGGATCGGCACCACGAGCCTGGCGAAGCTCTCCAGGTCGACGGCGGTGTCGGCCGGCATGACCGTGAAGCCGTCCGCCGCACCCGCCTCGAACCACGCCTGCAGGTCGTCGGCGACCTGCTCGGCCGAGCCCACCAGCAGCCGGTGTCCCGACCCGCCCGCGCTGCGCTGGACCAGCTCGCGGGGCGTGCGCGGACCCTCCGCGAGCAGCGCCCGCGTGGAGGCGCCGAAGCCCGCGGAGAAGGCGTCGCCGGGGATGGAGCCGGGCAGGTCGCCGACGCCGATCGGGTCGTCGGGACCGAACCCGTCCTCGGGCAGGCCCAGGTTGCGCAGCAGCACCCTCGTCAGCCGCTCGATCGGCAGCGTGGCGTACAGTTCGCGCTCCCGGCGCCGGGCCTCCTCCTCGGTCGCCGCGATGAGCACCACCACGCCGAGGGAGACCTTCACGTCGTCGGGGTGGCGGCCGGCCGCGACCGCGCGGCGGCGGATGTCGTCGCGGAACGCGACGGCCCTGGCCCGGGTCTGCGCCACGGTGAACACGACGTCGGCGAAGCGACCGGCCAGGGCGAGCCCGCCCTCGGAGCCGCCCGCCTGGACGACGACCGGACGGCCCTGCGGCCCCGGGCCGACCGGGAGGGGCCCGGCCACCGAGAAGAACTCGTCCACGTGGTCGATCCGGTGGATGCGGGAGGGGTCGGCGTAACGGCCGCTCTGCTTGTCGGCGACGATCGCGTCCGGCTCCCAGCCGTCCCACAGCCGGGTCACCACGTCGAGGAACTCGTGCGCCCGGCGGTAGCGGGTCTCCTTGCCGGGATGCTCGGCCAGGCCGAAGTTCGCCGCCGCGGCGGGCGTGCCGGTGGTGACGACGTTGACGGCCGCGCGGCCCCTCGTCACGTGGTCGAGCGTCTGGAACCGCCGGGCCAGGTTGTACGGCGAGTTGTACGTCGTCGAGCTGGTGGCGATCACCCCGAGGTGCGTGGTGATCGCCGCCAGGTTGCCCAGGAGCACGAGCGGGTCGAGCCCGGTGCCGGGCGCCTCCTCGATCTCGCCGCCCAGCGCGGGGGCGTCGCCGAGGAAGACCGCGTCGATCTTCGCCTCCTCGGCGATCCGCGCCAGCCGCTGGAAGTGGCCGATGTCCAGGTAGGCCAGCGGGTCGGCGTGCGGCAGCCGCCAGGCGTGCCGGAAGTGGCCGGGCGTCATCAGCGACAGGGCGAGATGGAACCCGCTCATCGCGTGCCGCCCGGGACCGTGACGGGCTGCCGCGCGGGACGCCAGCCGAGCAGGGGGGCCAGCTCTCGCGCGGCGGAGGTGAGCAGCCGGAGGTGTTCGCCGGACTCGGGCACGCCGGGGACGAAGTTCACCAGCAGGTCGGTGACCTGACGCAGCGCCGGATCGGCGGCCAGCTCGGCGGCGAGCGCCTCCGGCGGGCCGAGCAGGGCGTGGTCGGCCTCCAGATACTCCTCGACGCCGAGGTTCGCGACGTCCCTGCGGGAGGACAGCCAGCTCTGCCAGCGCCGGACGCCGGGCGTGACCAGGCGTACGGCCTCCGCCCGGTCGGGGTGGGGATAGACGGCCCGCGAGACCTGCACGCGGGGCGCGCGGCCGGGATCGGGCCATGCCTCCTCGTGGGCCTCCTCGTGGGCCGCGCGGTAGGCCGCGATCCACTCGGCCTGCTGCCGCTGCGCCTCGCGCACGGTGCCGCCGCGCCAGGCGGTGGCGCGGGAGAGCTGCAGCCCGTCGCCGGCGCGTCCGGCGGCGGCCGCCGCCGCGTGAGCCAGTTCGGGGTCACCGGTGGTGGCCTGCCACAGCCGCCGCCGCAGCCCGGGCGCGGGCGGGTGGAGCACCTCGCCGAGGCTGTTGAGCGTCGTCCCCTCCAGCACCTCGTGCAGCCGCGCCACGGAGGCGTCGAAGAGCCGGTGCCGGTCGGCCAGGTCCTTCCCGAACGCCTCCCAGGCGCCCGGGAAGGGACCCGAGCCCACACCCAGTTCGAGGCGGCCGCCGCTGAGCTCGTCGAGCGTCGCCGCGTCCTCGGCGGTCTTGAGAGGGTCCTCCAGCGGGAGCACCAGCACACCGGTGCCCAGCCGGATGCGCGTGGTGTGCTCGGCGATCGCGGCGAGCACGACCAGGGGTGCGGAGACGTGCTCGTTGCCCTGGCGGAAGTGCCGCTGGATGACCCATCCCGAGTCGTAGCCCAGTTCCTCGGCGGCCACGAACAGGTCGATCGCCTCCCGGTAGGCCCGGCCCGGCGGCAGGTCGCCGTCGAGGTGCAGCAGGAAGCCCAGGCGGAAGGGCCGGCCGTCCTCGACGCCGGCCCCGATCGTCGTGGTGAGGTCGCTCACGTCAGAGCCTCAGTCCTGTTCCGTGCACGCCGTGCTCGTCGATCAGCGCCAGCTCCTGCTCGGTGAGCGGCGGGAAGCCGAGCGTCTTGACGTTGTGGTCGAGCTGCGCGGTCGAGCTGGCCCCGATGAGCGCCGAGGTCACCTGCGGCTGCCGCAGCACCCACTGCAGCGCGAGCTGCGCGAGCGACTGACCGCGCTCCCTGGCGATGTCGTTGAGCGCGGCGGCCCGCCGCCGGTAGGTGCCGTCGATGACGTCGGGCGACAGGAACGCGCTGTTGCCGGCCCGCGCGTCCGCGGGGATGCCGGAGAGGTACTTGTCCGTGAGCAGCCCCTGGGCCAGCGGCGAGTAGACGACGAGACCGAACCCGTCCTCGGCGGCCAGCTTGAGCAGGCCGTTGAGCTCGGGGCGGCGGTCGAAGATCGAGTAGCGCGGCTGGTGGACCAGCAGCGGCACCCCCGCCCGGCGCAGCAGCTCGGCCGCCTCGTGGGCCCGCTCCGGAGTGTAGTTCGAGATGCCCACGTACAGCGCCTTGCCCTGCTGCACGGCGCTGACGAGGGCGCCGACGGTCTCCTCCAGCGGCGTCGCAGGGTCGGGGCTGTGGCTGTAGAAGATGTCGACGTGGTCGGTCCCCAGGTCGCGCAGGCTGTGCTCCAGCGAAGTGAGCAGCGACTTGCGCGAGCCGCCCTTCAGATAGGGACTGGGGCCGATCGGGTTGCCGGCCTTGGTCGACAGGATCAGCTCGTCCCGGTACGGGGCGAGCTCCCGCCGCAGCAGCGTCCCGAAGAACTTCTGCGCGGCCCGGTGCGGCGGGCCGTACCTGTCGGCGTTGTCGAAATGGGTGATGCCCAGGTCGAAGGCGTGCAGCACGATCTCGCGCTGGGTCTCGTACGGGCGGTCGAGACCGAAGTTCTGCCACAGCCCGAAGGAGATGGCCGGCAGGTCGAGACCGGAGTTCCCGGCACGCCGGTATTCCACCTTCTCGTAGCGGTCCTCGGCCGCCGCGTAGGTCGTGTCGTAAGCGCCGTAGCTCAAGTCGATGCCCTTTCTCAGTGGTCGGTGCCGTGCGCGCGGGCGCGGCGGAGCGCGGACGGCTGCAGAGACGGGGTGTCGCTGCCGGTGTCGCGCTCGACGAAGTGGGTGCCCGGGGCGACGATCTCGTCGATCCGGTCGAGGACGTCGTCGCTCAGCTCGACGGTGGCCGCCTTGAGGTAGGCGTCCAGGTGCTCGATCGTGCGCGGGCCGATGATCACACTGCTCACCGCCGGATGGTTGAGCGCGAACGCCAGGGCCAGGTCGACCAGGGTGAGGCCGCTGTCCTCGGCGAGCCGGGCCAGCGCGTCGGCGGCGGCGAGCTTGCGCCGGTTGCGTTCGAGGGTGACGTCGAACCGGCCGGGGATGAGGTCGGCGCGCGCCGACTCGGGCTGCTCGCCGCCGACGCGGTACCTGCCCGACAGCCAGCCCGCGGCCAGCGGGCCGTACGTCAGGACGCCGAGGCCGTACTTGCGCGCGACGGGGAACACCTCGCGCTCCGCGCCGCGGACGAGCAGCGAGTATGGCGACTGCTCGGTGTGCGGGGCGACGAGCCCGTGCCGGTCGGCCAGCCACTGCGCCTCGACGAGCTGGTGGGCGGGGAAGACCGAGGTGCCGTAGTAGAGGATCTTGCCCTGGCGGACCAGGTCGTCGAGCGTGCGCAGCGTCTCCAGCAGGTCGGTGCGCGGGTCCGGCCGGTGCGCCTGGTAGAGGTCGATGTGGTCGGTGCCGAGCCGGCGCAGGCTGTCCTCGACCGCGCGGACGATCCAGCGGCGCGAGTTGCCCGCGTGCCGGGGGTCGTCCCCGATCTGCCCGTGGAACTTGGTGGCGAGGAAGACCTCGTCGCGGCGGCCCTTGATGGCCTTGCCGACGATCTCCTCCGACACGCCCTGGGCGTAGACGTCGGCGGTGTCGACGGATGTGACGCCGGCGTCGAGGGCGGCCCGGATGATCTTGATGCTCTCGCCCTCCTCCTGCCACCGGCCGAAGTTCATCGTGCCGAGCGTGAGCGGGCTGACCAGGACGCCGGTGCGTCCGAGCGTCCGGTTGGCCTTGTCGGTCATGGTGTCCTCTCGATGTTCAGAAGAGCCCGCTCGTCGGCGGTTCCTCTCCGGTCAGGTGGTAGGCGCCCGCCACGGCCGCCTTCCACTGGCGGGGGTTGTGGTTGGCGACCGTGCGGGCGTTGCGCCAGTGCCGGTCGAATCCGAGGTCGCGGTTGGTGATCGAGCCGCCCGCGACGTCGAAGAGCAGTTCCGCGGCCCGCAGGGCGGCCTCGATGGCGATCACACCGGTCTGCGCCACGGTGACCGCGGCCTCCGCGCCCGCCGCCCGCGCCCGGGAACCGGTCAGGCCGCGCACCCCGTGCACGACCTCGGCCGCCAACAGCACCGCGGAGCGGGCAGCCTGGGCCCGGGCGGCGATCTCGCCGACGGTCTGGCGCACGTAGGGGTCGTCGACGCTCCTGGCCGCCGTGCTGTGTTTGATGGGCCGGGCCTTCTCCCGGACGAACCAGACCGCGTCGTCGAGCGCCGCGGCGGCGATGCCCGCCTCGACCGCGGCCAGGTAGAGCTGCGCGAACGCGCCCAGCCACGGGTTGTCGAGCAGGCTGTTGTCGCGGATCACGACCTCGTCCTCATGCGCCCGCACGTTCACCAGGCGGGTGGTGCCGCTCGCGGTCAGCCGCTGGCCGACCGCGTCGAAGTCGTCGAGCCGCTCCACGCCCTCGCGATCCACCGGAACGGTGAAGCCCAGCACGGTCCCGGACTCGTCCTTGGCCAGGCCGGAGAACCACGAGGCGTACAGGCCGCCCGTCGAGTAGTACTTCTCGCCGTTGATGACGTATCCGCCGCCGTCACGCCGGATGGTGGTGTTGACCGACCCGCTGGCGCCGCCGGTGCGCTCGTTGGAGGTGCCGGCGAACAGGTCGCCGTCGCGCAGCCGCCGCAGGGTCGTCTCCCGGCCGGGCAGGTCCGGCCGGCTCGCCACCTGGTTGGCGGTGAGGAAGCTGCTGCGCAGCGCCTGGGCCACATTGGAGTCGGCGCGGGCGATGGCGATGACCAGGTCGGCCACGTCGCGCACCGACCCGCCCGCGCCGCCGTCCTCCTTCGCGACGCCGATCAGCGTGATCCGCTCGCGGGCGAGCGCCCGCACGTCGTCGAACGCGTACTGGCGGGTGAGCTCGCGCTCGCGCGCGCCCGCGCTCAGGCGCCGCAGGATCGGGGAGACGGCGGCGCGGATGCCGTCCACGGTGTATCCGCTGCCCGCGTGGTCCGCGGCGGCGTGGTCCGTGCCCGCGTGGTCCGCGGCGGTGTGGTCCGCGGCGGTGTGGTCCGCGGCGAGCGGCCGGGGGGTCACGCCGCCACCGCCGCGGGCTCGGGCAGGCCCAGCGCGGCCCGCAGCGTGAGCGGGCGCGGAGAGGCGGGCGCATCAGCGGGGTCGGTCAGCCGAGGCGTCAGCGCCCGGACCGCGGTGACCACCGCGTCGGCGCTTCCGGTGGGCACCAGCTCGAAGCCGTCCAGCCGGTGCTCGCCGGCCCAGTCGCGCAGCTCGCCGGCGAGGGCGGCCGCCGTCGCGGCGCCGCCGGGGCCGAGGTCGTCCCCGGCGATCTCGACGCGGCCGAGCAGCGCCACCTCCTGCCTGGAACGGCCGGCTCGCCGCAGCGCCTCCGTCAGCGCGGCGTCCGCACCGGCGGCCCGCTTCCGGCCCACCACGACGACGTCCGCGGACCGCGCGACCGCCGTCACGTCCAGGACGTCCAGGTCGCCGAGGTCGGCGACGACGACGGGGCGTCCCTGCACGGACGAGGGACCGTCCAGCGGGCCCGCGACGCGGTAGAAGGCACCCTCGTGGCCGATGGGCCGGACGAGGGCGTCGTCGACGACGACGCCCGCCTGCTGGTCGCCGATCAGGGCCGCGCGCGGGAACGACTCCCACAGCCGGGTCAGCACGTGGGCGTACTCGGCCCACCGCGCGGCGGGGCCGGCGGCGCGGGGTGCGGGGGCCGTGGCCCGGCTGACCTCGTCGCCGCCGCCCGCGCGCAGCGCGACACCGGCCAGGCCGCCGGTCGCCCGGTCGAGGGAGAGCACACGGCGCGCGGTGTTGTACGGCGCGTTGTGCGTCGTCGGCACCTCGGCGATGTAGCCGAGACCGTCGTGGAGACCGGCGAGATACGCCGCCACCACGGTCGGATCGAGGGCGTGGCCCGCGGCCACCTCGTCGAGCAGACGTATCGCCGCGATCCCGGCCTCTCGCGCGGCCGCCGCGACGGCGACCGCGCCGGTGAGCGGCACCGGCACCGGCCCCCGCGCCGGTCCTGCGGCCGGCGGGGCGGCCGGTTCACCGACCGCGAGGGCGAGCTGGATGACTGGACTCATGACAAGACCGCCTTCGGTTGTGGGACGGGACGTCGCGGGGCGTTCACAGGGCCGTACAGAGCGCCGTTCACAGCGCCGTTCACAGTGCAGGCTCCAGCGGGCGGAGCTCGTACGGCCCGGCGTCGGGGAGGCCGAGCCCGAGGTGGTCGCGGAGGGTCGTCCCCTCGTAGTCGGTGCGGAACAGGCCGCGCCGCCGCAGCTCGGGCACCACATGGTCGGCGAAGTCGTCGAAGCCCGACGGAAGGACGTCGGGCATCACGTTGAAGCCGTCCGCCGCGCCCGTGCGGAACCACAGCTCGATGTCGTCGGCGATCTGCTCGGGTGTCCCCACGACGATCCGGTGACCGCCGCCGCCGGACAGCTTCTTCAGCAGCCGGCCGAGCGTCGGCCGCTCCGTTTCGATGATCGTCTTGACCACGCGGTAGAAGGTCTGGGAACCACCGGCCTCGTCGGGGGCGACGAGCAGCTCGGGCGGGATCGGCTCGTCGTCGGACAGACCGTCGAGTGAGATGCCGAGCTGGCCGGCGAGCCGGTTGCGGGCGTACTCGCCGGGGAGGATCTCGTCCAGCAGCTCGCGCCGGGCCCGCGCCTCGGCCTCGGTGCCGCCCACGACGGTCGACAGCCCGGGCAGGACCACGACGTCCTCGGGCCGTCGTCCGAACGCGGCCGCCCCCTCGCGGATCTCGGCGCGGAACGCGCGGGCGTGCTCGATGTCCTGGTCGGCGGAGAAGATCACCTCGCCGACCCGCGAGGCGAGCCTGCGGCCGTCGCTGGAGCCGCCGGCCTGCACCACGACCGGCCGGCCCTGCGGGGAGACGAGCGCGGTGCGAGCCGCCCAGGAGGCGACGACCTGCTCGGTGAACTCGGCGGCGCGGCGGTAGCGCAGCGCGTGGCCGGGCTCACTCGTGCGGCCGAAGTTGCGCGCCGCCACGGCTCCCGCCGTGGTCACCACGTTCCAGCCGAAGCGGCCGCCGCTGACGTAGTCGAGGTCGCCGAGACGGCGTGCCAGCTCGACGGGGTCGTTGTAGGACGACGACAGCGTCCCGATCAGGCCGATCCGCTCGGTCTGCGCGGCGATCCGCGCCAGCACCGTCGTCGGCTCCAGGTTGTTGGACGTACGGTGCCTGATCTGCGGGTCGAGCGACGGGCCGTCGGCGAGGAAGACCGCGTCGAGCTTGGCCTGCTCGGCCTTCTTCGCGATCGAGGTGTAGTGCTCGATCGTGTAGCTCGCGGTGCCGTCGGTGCCGGGGAACCGCCATGAGCCCCCGAAGACGCCCGCGTTGAGGATGTTGACGTTGAGGTGCAGTCGGCGTGACACGGCGATCTCCTTAGCGTGCGCCTGCGACGGCGAGCCCGGCTCCCGGGATCGCCTCCAGCAGTTGCCGGGTGTAGTCGTGCCGCGGTGAGCGGAACACCTGCTCGACCGGGCCGGTCTCGACCACGACGCCGTCCTTCATCACCGACACGTCGTCGGCGATCAGGCGTACGACGCCGAGGTCGTGGGTCACGAACACGTAGCTGAGGCCGTACTCGGCCTGCAGGTCCACCAGCAGCCGCAGGATCTGGGCCTGGACCGACACGTCCAGCGCGCTCACCGCCTCGTCGAGCACCAGGATCCCGGGGTTGAGCGCCAGCGCCCTGGCGATCGCCACCCGCTGCCGCTGGCCGCCCGACAACTGCCCCGGCAGCCGGTGCAGGTGCCTTTCGTCCAGCGCCACCGCCTTGAGCAGCTCGGTCACCCGGTCCGTCCGCTCCCGCCTGCCCCGTGCGAGGCCGAAGGCGCGCAGCGGCTCGGCGACGATCTCGCTCACCGTGAACCGCGGGTCGAGGGAGGTGAAGGGGTTCTGGAACACGAACTGCAGATCCCGGCGGATCTCCCGCAGCCGCCTCCGGGACAGTCCGGTCAGCTCCCGGGCGCCCAGGTGCACGGTGCCGCTGTCGGGGGAGGCGAAACCGGCCAGGATGCTCGCCAGCGTCGACTTGCCCGCGCCGGACTCGCCGACGATCGCGTGCGTGGTGCCCTCGCGTACGACCAGGTCGACGCCGTCCAGGGCGCGCAGCTCACGCCGCGGGCCCCGGCCGCGCAGGCGGTAGGTCTTGGTGAGCCCGCGCGCCCGCAGCACCTCACGGCCGGGCAGCGGGCGCGGGCCCGACGCCGGCTCCAGCCGCCCGGCGTGCCGGGCGGGGGCCGCGTCGAGCAGCCGGCGGGTGTAGTCGTCGGCCGCGTTCTCCAGCACCCGGCGGACCGGGCCCTCCTCCACGATCTCGCCGTCGCGCATGACCAGGATGCGGTCGGAGCGGTCGAGCGCGACACCGAGGTCGTGGGTGACCAGGAGGATGCCGATGCCGAGCTCCTCGCGCAGCCGCACGAGGTGATCGAGGATGACCTTCTGGACGGTGACGTCGAGCGCGCTGGTGGGCTCGTCCGCCACGATGATCTTCGGTTTGCCCGCCAGCGCGATCGCGATGAGCGCCCGCTGCTTCATGCCGCCGCTGAGCTCGTGCGGGTATTGGTGGAACACCCGCTCGGCGTCCTTGAGACCGGCCGTGCGCAGGCTGTCCAGCGCGGCCTGCCTGTGGTGCGCGGCATCGCGGGCCTCGGGCTCGTTGAACCGGACCGCCTCGATCACCTGCCGGCCGATCTTCTTGACCGGGTTCAGCGACGTGTTGGGGTCCTGGGGGATGAAGCCCACGTAGTTGCCCCGCACCAGCGCCATGCGCCGGTCGTTCCAGCCCGTCACGTCGACGCCGGAGTAGGCGATCGAACCGGCCCGGATCCGCGCGGACTCCGGCAGCAGGCCGAGCGCGCCCTGGACCAGGGTGGTCTTGCCCGAGCCCGACTCGCCGACGAGCGAGACGAACTCGCCCGGCCCGACGTGCAGGGTGGCGCCGCGTACGGCCGGCGTCCACCGGCGGCGTCCGGTCCGGTAGTCGATCGCGAGACCGGCGATCCGCAGCAGCGGGTCCTGTCTGTCCGCATGTGGGTCGGTCATCGGCGGTGGTCCTTCCGGGAGGAGGGGCTGATGCGGTGGGTGGCGATGACGACGACGGCGAGCGCCGCGCCCGGCAGGATCGAGGCCCAGGGGTGGACCGCGACGTAGTCGCGGCCCTCGGCCACCAGCAGCCCCCATTCCGGCTGCGGCGGAGGCGCCCCGTAGCCGAGGAAGCCGAGCGAGGCGACGGCGAGCACGGCCGTGCCGATCTCCAGCGCCGCCAGCGCGATCACGGAGCTGAGCGAGTTGGGGACGACGTGCCGGAGCATCACGCCCAGCCGGCCGACGCCGAGGCCGTACGCCGCCTTGACGTAGTCCTGGGTCACCACCGAGAGCACCTGGGCTCTCATCACCCGCGCGAACGACGCGATGGAGGAGATGCCGACCGCCAGGGCGATGTTCTGTGTGGAGTAGCCGAGGACCGAGACCACGACCATGGCGAGCAGCAGGCTGGGGATCGCCAGGAACACGTCGATCACCCGCATGACGGCGGTGTCCACGATCCCCCCGGCGAAGCCGGCGATCAGCCCCACGAGGGTGCCGACGCCGAAGGCGATGAGGACGGCGAGCAGGGTCGCGGTCAGCGTCGTCTGCGCGCCGTACACGCTGCGGGCGAACAGGTCGCGGCCCAGCCGGTCGGTGCCGAACCAGTGCTCGGCGCTCGGCGGCAGGAAGCTCGCGGACGCGTCGCCGGTGTAGGGGCCGTACGAGGTGAACAGGCCGGGGACGACCGCCCAGCCGATCACGACCAGCACGACGAGCCACGAGGCCACCAGGATCGGCTGCCGCGCGAGCTCGCCGAGCCGCCTGGCGATCGGGCGGGCGAAGCCGGCCCGGCGGCCCGCCGCGAGCGCGTCGAGTTCGACGGTCATCACTTCCTCCTCACGCGGCTCAGCCGGCGGCGAGCGCGGCCCGCAGCCGCGGGTCGAGCAGCGGATAGATCAGGTCGACGATCAGGTTGATCAGGGCGAAGCCGGCCGCCACGAGCACGACGGTCCCCTGCACGAGCGGGACGTCCAGCGTGTTGATCGCCGCCTGCGTCATCCGGCCGACGCCCTGGCGGGCGAAGACGGTCTCGGTGATGACCGAGCCGGCGATCAGGTTGCCGAACGTGATGCCGGCGATGGTGAGCGCCGGAAGGCCGGCGTTCCGGAAGACGTCGCGGACGATGATGCCGCCGCGGGTGGCCCCCTTCGCCCAGCTCGTCGTGACGTAGCCGGAGCGGAACTCGGTGGCGAAGCTGCGGACGAGGAGCTGCGCGATCGGGCCGGACACCGGGATGGCCAGCGTGATCAGCGGCAGGACGAGGCTCCGCGCGCCCGTGTCGCCGAAGGCGGGGAACCAGCCGAGCCGGAACGAGAAGATCTGCAGCATCAGGATGCCGGACAGGAACACCGGCACCGAGACCGCGCCCGACGGCAGTGCCTCCAGGAGGTCGCGCAGCCAGGCGCGGCGGGCCGAGGTCGCGGCGAGCGCGATCACGAAGGCGATGGCCAGCGCCAGTGCGAGCGCGCCCGCCGCGAGGAGGAGAGTGCTCGGCAGCACGTCGAGGATCGTGGCGACGACCGGCCGCCCCGACTGCACCGAGGTGCCGAAGTCGCCGCTCAGCGCGTGCCCGAGCCGGGCCAGATACTGCAGGATCAGCGGCCTGTCGAAGCCGTAGCTCGCCGCCACCTGCTCGCGGACCTCGGGCGGCACGGTGTTGACCTCGGCGGGGTCGAAGAGCAGGTCCACCGGGTCGGCGGGCAGCACGAACAGCAGGACGAAGGTCAGGGTGAACGCGGCCCAGACCACGAACAGGGCCCGGCCGGTCTTCAGCGCGAGGTAACGCAGCACGACGTTCCTTCCGCGGGAGCGGGCCGCCGGCCGCCGGGCGCAGGGGCGCGGCGGCCGGCGGCCGTCACTTCCCGTTGCTCTTCCACGTGTCCACGAAGTGGTTGCGGGACTGGGCGTCGAAGATGATCCCGTGGACGTAGTCCGCGTGGGCGATCACCTGTGAGGGGTTGTAGACCGGGTTCACCAGCGCGTACTTGTCGAGCAGGAGGTCCTGCGCCGCCTTGGCGTACTGCTTGCGCGTCGCCGGGTCGAGGGTGAGCTCCAGCGCCCCCAGGGTCCGCGTGACCTCGTCCACGTCGATCCCGGGGGAGTCCTTCGTGACGTACGAGCCGTTGCCGAGCGCCGGGCCGTACTGGAGGTTGAGGACCGCGGGGTCGTTGCGCGAGCGGTTGGCCGCGACGATGTTCCAGTCGGTCTTGGCCTTGGTGAGCAGGGCGGTGTAGTCCGGGATCGGGACGACGGTGAGCCGCAGGTCGATGCCGATCTTCTTCAGGTCCTGCTGGATCGACTCGTACGCCGGCTTGTTCGCCACCAGGTTGCTGATGCCGAGCAGCTTGACCACGAGCTTCTTGCCCTCCTTGACCCGGATGCCGTCCGGGCCCTCCTTCCAGCCGGCCTCGTCGAGGAGGCGCCCGGCCTTCTCGGGGTCGTACCTGAGCACGGTGCCGCTGTAGTCCACGTAGCCGGGGACCGAGGGGGCGAGGACCGAGGTCGCCACGGAGTAGGAGTCGGTGAGCACCGTCTTCCTGACCGCCTCGCGGTCCCAGCCGAGCTGGATCGCCCGGCGCACCGCGATGTCGTCGGTCGGGAAGAGCTGGGAGTTGAGGTTGAAGAAGATGGAGGTGCCGGAGACGCCCCGGTAGATGATCTTGAATCCCTGGTCGGCCAGCGGCTTCTCGTCCGTGGTGCCCACGTCGAGCGTGGCGTCGATGGCCCCGGACGTGAGCGAACCGGTCCGGACGCTGGCCTCGGGGATCGTGTTGAACACGATCCTGTCGAGATAGGCCTCGCCCTTGTGCTTCAGCGCCGGCGGCGCCCAGTTGTAGCCCTTGCGCCTGACGAGCACGGTCTTGACCTGCGGCTGCCACGACTCGTACACGAACGGACCGGTGCCGATCACCTTCTTCGGGTCCGTACGCTCCTCCGCGCTGAGCTTCAGCGTCGACAGCGACAGGAAGCCGGGCTGCGCGTTGGCGGTGAAGGACGAGGCCTGCAGGAAGCTCGCGAGCGGCTTCTCGAAGCGGACGACGGCGGTGTAGCGGTCCGGGGTCAGCGTCTCGATGTAGCCGGGCAGCAGGATGGCGCCGTTGGGGTTGATGCCCAGCTTCTCGTCGCCGTGCACGTACTGGTCGAAGTTGGCCTTGACCACCTCGGAGTCGAACGGGCTGCCGTCGCTGAAGGTGACGTCCTTGCGCAGGTGGAAGGTGAACTCGGTGAGGTCCTTGTTGTACTCCCAGGACTCCGCCAGCCACGGGGTGATCTCTCCGGTGTCCGGGTCCTGCCAGGTCAGCTTGTCGGTGATGTTGTTGCCGATGAGCGATTCGGCGTAGTTGGTGCCCCACTGCGGGTCGGGGCTGCGCTGGTAGTCGATGAGGGCGAACTGCAGGGTGCCGCCGCGGACGGGGGCGCCGGCGGTGGCGGACCGGCCGGTGGAGGCGTCCCCGCGGGTGAGGGCGAACCCGCCTCCGGCGACCAGGAGGACGGCGACGGCCGCGGCGACCCAGGGCCATCTCTTGCGCCTCGGGGTGGCGCGCTCGATTGCGGTGCGAAGGTCTGACATGAACGTTCCTTGTGCTTGGCGGGGCAAAGTCCAGGCGCCGTACGGGGGCGAGGGGGAGGCGCACCGCTCCGGGTGCGCGGGTGTGGCAGGGCTCGCGGACGATGATGTGGATGACGGTCGCGGCCGCCTGACGCATGGCCGGCGACGTGGGTCAGGGCCGCTGGTGCGGCCCTGACGGCAGACGGGCTTCGCGAAAACCGGCGCGGGCTGACCCGCGAACGGCGCGAGAGCCGTTCAGCGCTTACAGAGCGCGCCGGCGAAGAAGGCGAAGTCGATCTCGCGCCTGGAGTACCGAAGCAACTCGATCACGAACTACACTTTACCTACTTGAGAACTAGGTTTTTATGTGATCTGGGTCACAGTCACATCCGCCCGCCCACAGGACAGGGAGATCGTCGATGAGCCTGCAGTTCCTCTGGTACATCCCCAACCAGGCCGAGCCCGGTCACCGAGGCGACGACGTCGTCGAGAACCACAACAGCCTGGACACCTTGACCAGCCACGCCAGGGCCCTGGAGGAGCACGGGTGGGGCGGAGCGCTCATCGGCACCGGCTGGGGACGGCCCGACACCTTCACGGTCGCCGCCGCCCTCGCCGCGCGGACCACGACGTTCCAGCCGCTGATCGCGATCCGTCCCGGCTACTGGCATCCGGCCAACTTCGCCTCCGCCGCCGCGACCCTGGACCATCTCACCGGGGGACGGGTGCTGGTCAACGTCGTGTCGGGCAGGGACAACCTCGCCGCATACGGCGACAGCGAGGGCGACCAGGCCCACCGCTACGCCCGCACCAGGGAGTTCATGCGGATCGTGCGCCGGCTGTGGACCGAGGAGAACGTCACCTATGAGGGCGAGCACTTCTCCGTCACCGGCTCGACCGTGGTGCCGCGGCCGGTGGTCCGGGGCGAACGCCGGCATCCCCGGCTCTACTTCGGCGGCGCCTCGGAGGCCGCGGAGAAAGTGGCCGCCACCGAGGCCGACGTACAGCTCTTCTGGGGTGAGCCGCTCGACGGCATCGCCGAGCGGATCGACCGGCTCAGGCGGCTCAGCGACCGGCTCGGCCGCGAGCACCCGCCGCTGGAGTTCGGGCTGCGCATCACCACGCTGGTGCGGGACACCACCGAGCAGGCCTGGGCCGACGCCGAGGCCAAGGTCGCGCAGATGGCCAAGGGCGCCATCGAACGCGACCCGAACAGGCACGCCGCCGTCGGCCAGCAGCGGCTGCTGGAGCTCGCCGCGCGGGGCGAGGTGCTCGACGACAACCTCTACACCACGCCCGGCAAGTTCGGCGGGGGCGGCGCCGGCACCACCTGGCTGGTCGGCTCGGCCGAGGACGTGGCGAAGTCGCTGCGCAAGTACGAAGCCCTCGGCATCACCCACTTCGTGCTCTCCGACACCCCCTATCTGCCGGAGATCAGGCGCCAGGGCGAGCAGTTGCTCCCTCTGCTGACGGCCGGCCGTGCCGCCTGACGGAGGAACGCGCGGAGGAGATTCGGAGGGGCACGGCCGGCGGCCCGGCCGTGCCCGTCAGGGCTTGCGCGCCAGGCCGCCGAAGCAGGCCACCTCGCGGGGCTCGCCCCACGGGTTGTCCTCCGCCCGCCACCGCGACACCGAGACGATGCCGGGATCGAGCAGCTCGAGGCCGTCGAAGTAGCCCCTGATCAGCTCGGGGCTGCGCGGCGTGTAGGGGGTGGCGCCGCTGCCCGCGTTGTAGCCGCCCAGCGCCTTGACGTACGCCGGGTCGGTGTCGGAGCCGTCGTAGAGCGCGAGATAACTGCCGGAGGGCAGGGCGTCCAGCAGCCGGCGCACGATGTCGCGCGCCTCGTCGTAGTCGGCGACCAGGCCGAGGATGCCCATCAGCATGAGCGCGGTCGGCCGCGTGAAGTCGAGCGTCCCGGCCGCCTCCCGCAGGATGCGGCCGGGGTCGCGCACGTCGGCCTCGATGTAGTCGGTCGCCCCCTCGGGGGTGCTGGTCAGCAGCGCCTCGGCGTGCACCAGCACGAGGGGGTCGTTGTCGACATAGACGATCCGGGACTCCGGGGCCAGCCGCTGGGCGACCTCGTGGGTGTTGTCGACGGTGGGCAGGCCCGTGCCGATGTCGAGGAACTGGCGGATTCCCGCCTCGCGGGCGAGATATCCGACGGTGCGCACGAGCATCTGCCGGGACTGGCGGGTGATGTCCACCATGCCGGGGAAGACGGCGCGGATGCGTTCGCCCGCCTCCCTGTCGACCGGGTAGTGGTCCTTGCCCCCGAGGAAGTAGTTCCAGACGCGGGCCGAGTGCGGCACGCTGCTGTCGATCCTGCGGACGCCGGGGTCGTCGGCGGGAGGAGTGTCGCTCATGGGGACCTCGGAATGGTCGGGACGGGGAGACGACCGCACCCGCGTCGGTGATCTCCGCAGGGTGCCGACAGACGTGCGCCCATCCTTTCCGATCAAGCTCCGGCACGCAACCGCCCGGGGCGCGCCGAAAGCGCCATGACGGCCGCGTTCGCCCCGATAGCATCCCGTCCGGCGGCGGCGTACGGCCGGCGCGGCGAGGGCCATATCGGCGAGGTCCACATCGGGGAGGACAGAGATGATCTCGGCTCGGCCGGAGGACGCGACCCGTCCGGAGGGACGGCCGGTTCAGCCGCGGGGCGGGCCGACGGTGGTGCGCATGATGCTCGGCGCCCAGTTGCGCCGGCTCCGCGAGGCCAGGAACATCAGCCGCGAGCAGGCCGGGCGCGCCATTCGCGCCTCCACGTCGAAGATCTGCCGGCTGGAGCTGGGCCGCACCCCCTTCAAACGGCGCGACGTGACCGACCTGCTCACGCTGTACGGCGTCGTCGACAGCGGGGAACGGGAGACGATGCTGGCGCTCGCCGAGCAGGCCGGCACCCCCGGCTGGTGGCACCAGTACAACGACCTGCTGCCCGGCCGGTTCGAGGTCTACGTCGGGCTGGAGGAGGCGGCGGCCACCATCCGCACGTACGAGGTCCAGTTCGTTCACGACCTGCTGCAGACCGAGGACTATGCGCGCGCGGCGATCCGGCTGCGGCATCGCGGGGCGCCCGAGCCGGACGTCGAGCGCCGCGTCGGCCTGCGCATGCGGCGTCAGCGGCTCCTCGACCAGGCCGGCGGGCCCCGGCTGTGGTCGGTGGTGGACGAGTCGGCGCTGCGCCGTCCCCTGGGCGGGCGGGCCGTGCAGCGCCGCCAGATCGAGCACCTGATCGAGGCCGCCGCGCGCCCGGGCGTCACCCTGCAGGTCCTGCCCTTCCGGGCCGGGGGCCACCCCGCCGTGGGCGGCCCGTTCACCATCCTGCGGTTCGCCGAGCCCGACCTGCCCGACGTCGTCTACCTCGAACAGCTCAGCAGCGCCCTGTACCTAGACAAGCAGGAGGACGTGGACGACTACACCGCCGTGATGAACGACCTCAGCGTGCAGGCCGAGTCGGCCCGCGACACCGTGACGATGCTGCGCGGGATCCTCGCGGATCTGTGAGGGCCGGTATTCGCAAGGGCGGTATTCGTAAGGGCCGGTCAGGCCCTGCCGAGGTGGGCCAGCAGGCGGTCGAGCGGCCAGGTGTTCACCACGTCGTCCGGGGTCAGCCAGGCCCGCTGCGCGATGCCCACGCCGAACCTCTGGTGGGCCAGGTGCGGCACGGCGTGGGAGTCGCTGTCGATGGAGAACTTCACGCCGTGGTGGCGCGCGAGCCGTACGAGGTCGGAGGGCAGGTCGGCCCGGTCGGGGTAGGAGTCGATCTCCATGATCGTGCCGGTCCTCGCGGCGGCGCGGAACACCGCGTCCCAGTCCGCGTCCACCGGCGGCCGCTTGCCGATCTTGCGCGTCGTGGGGTGGCCGATGACGTGGACGTGCGGGTTCTCGCACGCCGCGACGAACCGGCGGGTCATCTCCTCGCGCGACTGGGTGAAGTGCGAGTGCACCGACGCGACGCAGACGTCGAACCCGGCGAGCACCTCGGCCGGCCAGTCCACCGAGCCGTCCGGGGCGATGTTCAGCTCGCTGCCGTGCAGCAATCGCATGTCCGGATATCTCGCCTGCAACTCGGCGATGCGGGCGCGCTGGGCGAGCGCCTTGTCGAGGGTCATCCGCTGCATGACCAGGTCGGGCGCGTGGTCGGTCACCGCGTAGTAGGAGTAGCCGCGCATCGCGGCCGCGGCCACCATGTCCTCCAGCGAGGCGATGCCGTCGGTGAGGTCGGTGTGGGTGTGCAGGTCGCCCCGCAGGTCGTGCAGCTCGACCAGCCGCGGCAGCTCGCCCCGCAGCGCGGCCGCCACCTCGCCGCCGTCCTCGCGCAGCGCCGGGTGCACCCACGCCATGCCGAGCGCCTGGTAGATCTCCTCCTCGGTCTCCGACGCGATGAGGCGGTCGCCGTCGAACAGGCCGTACTCCGACAGCTTCCAGCCCTTCTTGACCGCCATCTCCCGGATGGCGACGTTGTGCTCCTTGCTGCCGGTGAAGTAGATCATCGCCGCGCCCCATGACTCGGCGGGGACGAGCCGCAGGTCCACCTGCAGGCCGCGGTCGGTCCTGACCGAGGTCTTGCGCTCGCCCTTCGCGACGATCTCGGTGACGTACGGCTGCCGCGCGAACAGCTCCATCAGGCCGGGGTCGCCGACGGCGAGGATGTCGATGTCGCCGATCGTCTCGCTCATCCGGCGCAGCGACCCGGCGAAGGCGATCCGGTCGGCCGGCAGCGAGGCGATGACCCGCTCCGCGAGGTCGGCCGCGATGCCGAGGTGGACGCGGTCGCCCGACCGCTCCATGTGCTCGATGCCCCGGAGCAGGTTCTCCTCGGTCTTGGCGCCGAAGCCGCGCACGCCCTTCAGGCGGCCGTCCCGGATCGCGTCGGCCAGCGCGGCGGGGGAGTCGATGCCGAGCTCCTGGAACAGGAACAGCGCCTTCTTCGGGCCGAGCGACGGGACGCGGGTCAGCTTGCGGACCCCCTCGGGCACCTTGCCCCGCAGGTCGTCGAGCTGGCGGAAGCTGCCGCGTGCGAGGAACTCCTCGACCTTCTTGGCGATCGCCTCGCCCACGCCCGGGATCGACCGGACGTCGGTCTCCGCGAGGTCCCCGGGGAATCCCGCGATCGACTTGGCCGCCTTCTGGTAGCTGCGCACCCGGAAGGCGTCCCCGCCGTTCAGCGCGAAAAGCTCGGCGTACTCCTGCAGCGCCGCGGCTGCCTCGTCATTGGCCCGTCCCATGCGTCTCAGCGTAGGCCGTCTCGGGGCAGGAGAAGCGGGAGCGCACGTTCGAACGAACGGATCCAATATGGCCAGGTGTGGGTGCCGTTTCCGTAGAAGTCGGTCGTCACCTTCACCCCGGCCTTCTCCGCGGCCCTGGCGAAGTTCCGGTTCTGCCGCATGATCGCGGCCTCGGTGCCGTCGACCGGCCCGTCCCCGTGGTCGAGCGGGCCGGGCTCGCCGTCGCCGGAGGACGCGTAGAGGCGCACGCCCTTGAGCCGCCCGGCCAGGTCGGCGGGATTGTGCTCCGGCCATTCGCTCGGGTCGCCCCACAGGTCCTCGGTGTCCACGCCGTTGCCTGCCATGAACGACCGATATCCGGAAACGTCGGCACGCGTGTCGAGCACCCCCGAGAACGACGCCGCCGCCTCGAACATGCCCGGATGCCGGGCCGCGTAGACGAACGCGCCGAGGCCGCCCATGGAGAAACCGGCGACCGCACGGCGCGTGCCCACGCCGTATCGCGGCTCGACCAGGCGCGGCACCTCGGTCATGTGGAAGGTCTCCCAGCCGGGGCCGTCGCGCCAGTCGGCGTACCAGCCCATCGGGCCGCCCTCGGGGACGATGACGACGGCGTCGAGGCGAGCGGTCAGCCGGGCGACCTCGCCCGTCCTGAGCCAGTCGAAGGCGCCGCCGGCGCAGCAGCCGTGCAGCAGGTAGAGCGCGCGCCAGCCGGTGGAGCCCGGTTTCCAGGCCGCGGGCTTCACCACCCACACCGAGCGCTCCCCGCCCGCGGCCGGGGAGTCGATCACGAGCCGGTCCGTACGCTCGTCCACGGCCTCCTGCGAGACGACCGTGGCTGTGGCCGTGGCCGTGGCCGTTGCCGCTGCCGGAGGACGGGCGGGCGGTGGCGCCGCGGACTCGGTGGTGCTCTGGCAGCCGGTCACGATGACGACGAGTACGAGCCACGCCACGAATGTCTTCACAAACAGGTGAGTGCCACACCGATCACCCGCCGTCAATGGTGGAGAAGGGCTTGGCGTAGACGAAGGGCCCACGCGGCGGCGGGACCGGCCGCTCGAACACCCGCACCTGGAAGAACTCGCCCCACGCCGGGTCCGGCGCCGTCACGCCGTACGCCTCCGCGGGTTCGAAACCGAAGCGCGAGTAGTACGCGGGACTGCCGACCAGCCCGACCAGCGGCGCGCCGAGCGCCTCGGCCGCCCCGAGTGCGGCGTGCACGAGAGCGGAGCCGATGCCCCGCCGCTGGTGATCGGGGTGCACGGACAGCGGACCGAGCCCGAGCACGGGCACCGAGCCCACATGGGCCCTCGTGCAGACGACATGACCCGCGATCCCACCGGGTGACGCCGTTGACATCGTCGGCGCTGTCGCCGGTGCGACGAGCGACAGCTCCGGCAGCCAGCCGGAGTCGGTGCGCAGCGCGTCGAGCAACGTCACCTCCATCGGCAGCCCGCCGGGGTGGCCGGAGTTGCGGGCCGCTTCGTAGGGCGCGAAGGCGGCGGCGACGACCGCGCGGACGGCCTCGGCGTCGCCGGGGTTCTCCCGTCGGATCAGCATCCGCTCAGCGTCCCGCCCGCCCGCGCGACTCCGCAACGTATTAACGGGCGGGTCCGGCAGCCGGGCGCGAACGGGCCGAGTGGTGATGCCGGCGGGAATGCCGGGCGGACAGCGCGGTTTCGTCCTGTCGGCGCGAATTGCCCGCAAAAGCGGGCATAGGCAATGCCGCCCGCACGCCACTCATATTTGTCCGGTACGTGCAAATTGTCGCAAGTTTTGATCTGGCGAGGGCGCGGCCGGCTGTGGACCGTTGCGATTGCGCGGTGATCGGCTGTCCGGCTTGACCTGAATCGCGGTAGACGAATACCGTCTCTACGAAACTTGCATTAAATATTTGGAAAGTTTCGATGGCGGTTCGCGGGCAGTGACCACCGTCTCGTCGTGGCCGTCCGGCCGCCCATGGTCCTCCTGCCGTGAGAGAGCACAGAAAGGATCATTGATGCCACAGCCGACGGACCCCGAGCCGGTCGCCAGGCCCGTCCCGCGAATCAACACCAAGGTCCCGCATCCGGCCCGGATATACGACTATCTGCTGGGCGGCAAGGACAACTACGCGGCGGACCGCGAGGCGGCCGAACACCTTCTGAAGGTTTCCCCGGGCACTCGCGAGGGCGTCCGCGCCCACCGCGCCTTCCTCCGCCGGGGAGTGCGTCATCTCGCCGCCGAGGCCGGCATGACACAGTTCCTCGACATCGGCACGGGCATCCCCACGCAGGGCAACACCCACGAGATCGCGCAGCAGGCCAACCCCGAGGCCCGGGTGGCGTACGTGGACAACGACCCCATCGTCCTGGTGCACGGCCGCGCCCTGCTGACCGGAGGCCCCACGGGGAAGACGTCGGTGATCGAGGCCGACATGCGGCAGCCGGAGACGATCCTGTCCCACCCGGAGGTCCGGGCCGTGATCGACTTCGACCGTCCGGTGGCCGTCATCCTGGCGGGCGTCCTGCACTTCATCACCGACGAGGAGGACCCGTACGGCCTGGTCGAGGCGTTCAAGGCGGCCGTGCCGCCGGGCAGCCGCCTGCTGCTGTCGCACATCACGCTCGACTTCGCGCCGCAGGTGCGCGAGGAGGAGTTCACCAAGCCCTACGACAACAGCACCGCGCCCATGGTGCCGCGTACGCGTGACGAGGTGCTGCGGTTCTTCGAGGGCTGGAAGGTGGAGGATCCGGGCCTGGTCGAGGTGGTGCGCTGGCGGCCGGACGAGTCCCAGGAGCGGATCCCCGGTGGTCACGCCTGGGCCTACGGCGCCCTCGCGGTCAAGCCCTGATCACGGGCGGCCCTGATCACGGGCGGCCCTGATCCCGGGTGACCTGATCCTGGGGGACCTGATCCTGGGGGACCTGATCCTGGGTGAGAGGAAACGTTCGGGAACACACATGGCCTCCGGTGCGGCGCGCGCACCGGAGGCCATTCCCTGTGAGTGGGGTGCCAGGGGCCGACGGACTCGCGTCGGCGAGTCCGGGCCGGCGGGCCCGGCGCCGCGGCGGCCTGTCGTGGCCGCCGCGGCCGTGGTCCCGGCTCCGGTCATCGCGCCTGACACGGGCGATGAGCCGGCCTGGCCGGACCCGTCATGCCTACTGCGTGAAGGTCCACTTCTGGTTGTTGCCGCCCCAGCAGGAGTACAGCTGGATCTGGGTGCCGTTGCCGGTGCCCTGTCCGACGGCGTCCAGGCACAGCCCGGACTGGACGCCCTGGATGGAGCCGTCGGAGTTGAGGCGCCACTTCTGGTTGTCGCCGCCCCAGCAGGAGTAGATCTGGACCTTGACGCCGTTGCCGGTGCCCGCGGCGTCAAGACACTTGTTGCCGTAGACCCGGAGCTCCTGCGAGGAGGTGTAGCTCCACTGCTGGTTGCTGCCGCCGTGGCAGTCCCAGATCTGGAGCTGGACGCCATCGTTGGTGCTGGCGTTCGGCACGTCGAGGCAGCGGCCGGACGCGACGCCCCTGATCTGCCCGTTGCCGCCGCCACCAGGGGTCGGCGAGGTGCCCGGGCTGGGCGAGGTGCCGGGGCTCGGCGAGGTGCCGGGGCTGGGCGAGGTGGTCGGCGTGGCGGAGTTGAGAGCGTTCAGGACCGAGTTGTACGCGGCCTTCTTGTTGCCGTTGCTGTCGAACAGCAGCGGGCTGGTGTTCGCGCCGAGCCACGAGTCGCTGTCACGCACGCCCCACACCGTGATGCCGATGCAGCGGGGGACGGCCAGGCAGTCGTTGACGACGTTGGCGTAGGTCTGGGCCGAGCCGCCCTGGATGTCCAGCTCGGTGATGGCCACGTCCACGCCGAGGGCGGCGAACTGGGAGATGGTGGTGCGGTAGTTGCTGTTGTACGGGCTCTGGCCGTTGAAGTGCGACTGCAGGCCGACACAGTCGATGGGCACGCCACGCGACTTGAAGTCGCGGACCATGTTGTAGACGCCCTGCGTCTTGGCCCAGGTCCAGTTGTCGATGTTGTAGTCGTTGTAGCAGAGCTTGGCGGACGGGTCGGCCGCCCGGGCGGTGCGGAAGGCGACCTCGATCCAGTCGTTGCCGGTGCGCTGCAGGTTGGAGTCGCGGCGGCCGCCGTTGTTGTCGTCGTAGGCCTCGTTGACCACGTCCCAGTAGGGGATCTTGCCCTTGTAGTGGGCCATCACGCCGTTGATGTGGTTGATCATCGCCTGGCGCAGCGCGCTGCCGC
>NZ_VJVX01000319.1:0-329 GCF_008033685.1 Microbispora sp. CSR-4 | reverse complement strand
TCGGACGCCACCGCCCGCCAGTTCACCGGCACCCTGCCGACGGTCACCGTGACCGACACCCGCACCCCCGAGGAGATCCCCGACGGTGAGTACTGGGCGGTCGTGGGCCAGGCCAGCGAGTTCGTCGCGACCGACGACCCGAGCAAGACCATCGGCCCGGAATACCTGGGCTGGCGGCCCCACCTGCTGAGCGACTCCTCCACCGGCTCGGTGGCGGCCGGTGAGCCGGTCTCCAGCGCCATCTCCGACGGCACCGGCGCTCCCACGGTCGGTCTGCAGGGGCAGGAGCTGCTGGTCTCCACCGCCAACTCCGCCGACGAGATCGGCAC
>NZ_VJVX01000318.1:0-329 GCF_008033685.1 Microbispora sp. CSR-4 | reverse complement strand
GTCCGCGCCGAGGTGCTTGGACCCCATGACGTCGTACGCCCCGCCGTACGCCTTGCGGGTGATGACGGTGACCAGCGGGACGGTCGCCTCGGCGTAGGCGTAGAGGAGCTTGGCGCCGCGCCGGATGATGCCGTTCCACTCCTGATCGGTGCCGGGGAGGAAGCCCGGCACGTCGACGAAGGTCAGCACCGGGATGTTGAAGGCGTCGCAGGTGCGCACGAACCGGGCGGCCTTCTCGGAGGCGGCGATGTCGAGCGTGCCGGCGAAGCTCATCGGCTGGTTGGCGACGACGCCCACCGACCGCCCCTCGACCCGGCCGAAGCCGACGA
>NZ_VJVX01000317.1:0-337 GCF_008033685.1 Microbispora sp. CSR-4 | reverse complement strand
CTGCCGCCGGGCAGCGCCCGGCACCGCCGGTGCCCTCGGCACGTGCAGCACGCCCGGCAGACCCGACAAGTCCAGCACGCGCGCCGCGCCCGCCTCGCCCGGCGCGCTCTGCGGACCCGACGCGTCCGATGTATCCGGCACGTCCGGTGGATCCGGCGCCTTCAGCACGCCTGGTGGGCTCGACACCTCCGGTGGACTCGGCGCCTTCAGCGCGCCCGGCACCCCTGGTGGGCCTGGCGGGCCCGGCCTACCCTTCGCGTGTGGTGGGCGGGGTGTCCTCCGCTGGCCAGGGTGGGGGCGAGGCCGGGGGCGAAGGTACCGGCGGTGGTGGGGTGCC
>NZ_VJVX01000316.1:0-342 GCF_008033685.1 Microbispora sp. CSR-4 | reverse complement strand
TTCGGACGCGCCGCTATCACAGGCAGCGTGCTCGGAGGCTGCTCCATCGCACACAACGCCTTCGGAGGCAGCGCCTTCGGAGGCGGCGTGGCCGGACCCTCCGCCCGAGGACGCCTCCGCACGTCACACCCACGCCGGGCCCCGGCCTGCGGGGGACTGCCGGCATGGCCAGAGCACGTGCCGGTGCGACGGCCAGGGCGCGTGGCGGTGCAGTGGCGAGGTGCGCTGCTCGCGTGCGACGCAGGCGTCGCGGACATCGGGACCGTCGGGAGCGACGCCCGGCGGGTCCGGACCGGAGCGGGAGACACCACCCGGATGGGCATCGGGAACGGCACCGGGAGC
>NZ_VJVX01000315.1:0-343 GCF_008033685.1 Microbispora sp. CSR-4 | reverse complement strand
CGAACGCAGCCATCGCCCTCTGCAGGCGCGGTCGTGTCGCACTCGGCAGAGCGGGTGCTCGCGGTGTCGTCGTCCTCGGCGGAGTCGGCGTTCGCGGTGCTGCGCGGCTCGCACTCCCCGGGCCGCCGCTCACCGGCCGCGCACTCACCGGCTCCCCAGCCACGAGGCTCTTCATCGCGAAGTCCGGTCGCGACGTCGCCGGAGCCAGCGGCAGGGTCGGTGGCGGGGACAGCCTCAGCAGTGCCGAGCTCGTCCGGGGTCTCGGGGCCGTCGGTGCCGCCCGCAGCACCCGGATCGCCCATCACGTCGGAGACGGCGTCGTCGGCCTGGCTGGGGTCGTCGG
>NZ_VJVX01000314.1:0-344 GCF_008033685.1 Microbispora sp. CSR-4 | reverse complement strand
CTCGCCCCCACCCTGGCCAGCGGAGGACACCCCGCCCACCACACGCGAAGGGTAGGCCGGGCCCACCGGGCCCACCGGGCCCACCGGGCGTGCCGGGCGTGCTGAAGGCGCCGGCTCCACCGGACGCGCCGGATCCGCCGGGCGTGCTGAAGGCGTCGGGTGCGTTGAAGGGCCAGGGCGCGCTGCCCGTGCCGGGCGCGACGGGCAGGCTGAAGGCGCCGGATCCACCGGACGTGCCGGATCCACCGGGCGTGCTGAAGGTGCCGGATCCATCGGACGTGTCGGGTCCGCAGAGCGTGCCAGGCGAGGCGGGCGCGGCGCGCGTGCTGGACTTGTCGGGTCTG
>NZ_VJVX01000313.1:0-351 GCF_008033685.1 Microbispora sp. CSR-4 | reverse complement strand
GGCGGGTTGACCGGGGGACCCCCCCGGACCCCCCCACCAATAGCAACCACCCCGGGCGGCCCCCCCCCCCCCCCCCGCCCCCCCAAAATGGGGTGCCGGGCGGCCCCCCCCCCCCCCCCCCCCCCCCCACCCCCCCCCCCCCCCCCCCCCCGGCCCCGCCCCCCCCCCCCCCCCCCCGGGCACCCCGTGGCGGCCCCCGCCCGACCCCACCGCCGCGCGGGGGGCCCCCCAGCCCCCGCAGCCCGCACGGGCCCCGGCCGCCGCGCCCGGGCACCCCCCGCGCCCGTCCTGGCACCCCGCCCCGGGCGCGGGCGGCCCGGCGTCCCCGCAGCTCCCCCCGCCTCCGGGCCC
>NZ_VJVX01000312.1:0-351 GCF_008033685.1 Microbispora sp. CSR-4 | reverse complement strand
CCTCCGCTCCCTTTAAACCCAATAAATCCGGTTTTCTTTTGGAAACCCCGAACCGCCACGGGAGCTGGCTCGGGGTGAGTGGATTCCAGTCGTGTGCGTTCCCGCTCAGCCCCAGGGGCCTCCCGACGGCCCCGCGCCCGCCACCGGTCCGTACGGCATGGGGGCACGTTCACCGCGACGCTGACCGTGCGCGACCCCGCGGGCAACAGCGGCAGCGCGAGCGTGGTCGTCACGGCGGGCCGACCGGCAGAGCGGCGCGCAGGGCGAGAGGGATGGGCAGAGAGTTGACGGCTGGGGGGCCCGCGTGCACAACAGACTAAACAATCCGCCTACGCTCCCTTTACACCCAAT
>NZ_VJVX01000311.1:0-354 GCF_008033685.1 Microbispora sp. CSR-4 | reverse complement strand
ACCGGCACACTCACCAACCCAGACGACCAAAGCCGAATCATCGACACCAAAACCACAGGACCCGCAGAATCCTTCGGCTTCCAAATCATCGCCGGCGAATACGTCGGCCCGGGAATGTGGATGTACCACTGCCACGTACAAAACCACTCCGACTCGGGAATGGCCGGGGTGTTCAAGGTCACCGGCGGCGCGAGCGAAAAGGTGCCGCTGACCGTTACCGCCACGTCTCGTTGCGTGGGCTCGTCGGCGTACGTCGCGGTCACGGCCGTCAACGACGGCGACGTGCCGGCGACGATCACACTGACCACCCCGTACGGCACCAAGACCGTGGCCGACGTGGCCCCGGGCAAGCAG
>NZ_VJVX01000310.1:0-354 GCF_008033685.1 Microbispora sp. CSR-4 | reverse complement strand
GTGGAACGTGCGGGACGGCCAGGTCGCTCTGCCCGGTGACGTCGAATCGGTGCGCACGCTCGGACGGGAGCACTACGAGGCCCTCGCGCCCGGGTGCTGAGCGTGAGCCGTACATAGCGGTTCTCGCTGGGCAGCCAGTAGCGGCGGTGCTGGATGTTGGGGGTCCATCGCCGGCGGGGGCGGCGGGGGGGGGGGGGGGGGGCCGGGGGGGGGCGGGGGGGGGCGGGGGGGGGGGGCGGGGGGGGGGCGGGGGGGGGGGGGGGGGGGGGGGGGGGGCTGAAGAGAAAAAAGAGAGAAAGGGAGGGGGACGGCATGTGGGGCGGGTTCACGTGAGTAACGGCCAATCGGGACAGG
>NZ_VJVX01000031.1:0-99073 GCF_008033685.1 Microbispora sp. CSR-4 | reverse complement strand
CCCAGCTCGAACAGCTTCGGGTAGTCGTGGCCGGCCAGGGCCTCGCGCTCGACGTCCTCGAAGCGCAGCCAGGTCGACGCCTCCCCGCTGTGGCAGTTCAGCAGCCGGTTGGCGTGCTCGGCCTCCCACCACTCCACGGTGCCCCGGGGGTCCTCGCGGTAGCGCTCGACCAGGTCCGGATCGCGGTCGACGGTGAACAGGAACTTGTTCAGCAGATACTTGCTCACGCCACGCCTCCGTTGGGGTACCAGGTGAAGTAGGCCTCCATCGTGTGGAACAGGTCGTAGGTGTCGACGTAGTCGGCCTTGGCGCCCTCGCCGGCCACGCCCATCATCAGCATGAAGTCCATGAAGCCGTGGGTCGCGTTGCCGGGCAGGTGGAGGCTGTCGAGGGTGACCTCCGACAGGCAGCCCTCGATGTCGCCCGAGGAGATCCACTCGACCGCCCTGCGGTCGAACTCGGGGTCGGGCCCGTGCGGCCCGAACTGGCGCGGCCCGCCGAGCTCCAGCGACAGGTGCCCGGTGCCGATCACCGCCACCCGCTTGTCGGCCGGCCACGACTCCACCAGCTCGCGGATCGTACGGCCGAGCTGCACGAACCGCTTCGGCTGCGGCAGCGGCGGGGCGAAGATGTTGGTGTAGACCGGCACGATCGGCAGGTCGTTCTGCGGCCGCAGCGTGATGATCGGGCACGTGATCGAGTGGTCGATCCGCAGCTCGTTGGAGAAGGCCAGATCGAAGCCCGCGTCGAGGCCCTCCCGCAGGATGTACGCCGACAGGTCCTCCTGGCCGGTGAAGAACATCCGGGGCAGGCCGAACTCGCGCTCCTCGTTGTACCAGTTGGCGTCGTAGAAGGGCGCCTTGCCGACGAGGAACTGCGGCATGTTGTCGAGCCAGAGCTGGTGGAAGTGGTCGGAGCCGACCATGACCAGCACGTCGGGCCGCGCCTTCGTCAGCGTCTCGCGGAACGCCTCGACCTTGCGCACCCACTCGTCGGCGAACGGCGGGCGGTCCTCGCCGGTGGCCGTGCTGGCGCGGTAGTAGAACGGATGATGGGTGGACGCGATCACCGCGACCAGTTGGGCCATGCGAACCTCCAGTGGCGTCAGGGGGTGTAGGGCTCCGGCTCGACGGACCGGTTGTTGAGGTCCACCGACAGGAAGATCTCGTTCGCCACCGGACGGCGCAGCTCCTCGGCGAGCTGCCCGATCAGGCCCGCCGTACGGGCGAGCAGGGCGAAGCCGCGCAGCAGTTCGAGCGGCAGGCCGAGGTCGGCGAGCGCCGCGCCGCACACGCCCGCGCCGTTGAGCGGCAGCGTCCTGCCGAGCACCTCGGGATGCACGCGGCCGATCGCGGCGAACAGCGACAGATGCGGCCCGAACAGGTTCTCCTCGGCGGCGATCTCCATCAGCCGCGGTGTGCGGGGGTCGCCCTCCTTGTGCACGTGGTGGCCGAGGCCGGGGATGAACCGCCGCGCCTGCCGCTGGGCCCGTACGGTCTCCAGGGCCAGCGCGTCCCAGCCTGCGTCGTCGGACGGCAGCGGCCCGTCGTGCGCATCCAGCACGTCGTGCAGGAACCGGCCGCAGTCTTCGGTCACGCCGAGGAAGCGCGACCCGCCGCCGAGCAGCCCGGCCGCGAGCGCGCCCTGGATCGAGTCGGGCGCGGACAGGTACGTCAGGCGTGTCACGATCGCGGTCGGGGTGAACCCGTGGTCGGCCAGCGCGGCGAGCACGGCCTCGAACACGCGGGTCTCGCCCGGCGTGGGGCGCCGCTGGGTGGCGAGCCAGAACGCCAGCTCGCCGAACCCGACCTTGCCCATGACGTCCTCGGCGAGGTCGCGGCCGAGCAGGGTGATCGACTTCAGCGAGGACGCGCCCAGCGCTGTCGGATACTGCGCCGTGGGGTACGACGGCCGCTCGATCGTTTCCGGCTCGTCAGACATCGTCGTCCTCCTCAGTCAGCCATTTACGCAGTTGGTCCCCATGCTCGTCCAGCTCAGGAGGCGGCAGCCGATAGGAGGCGGGGGTAGCGGAGAACCGGATCGGGTGGCGGGTCGTCGGGACCGCCCGGTCGCCCTCGCCCACCTCCACGATCGGGTCGAGCCCGAAGCGCTCGGCCATGGCGAACCCGCCGTCGATGGTGTTGATCGGCCCGCACGGCACCCCGGCCGCCACCAGCAGCTCGAACCATTCCAGGGCGCCGCGCGTGGCGAGCCGTTCGACCAGGATGGGCCGCAGCTCCTCGCGGCGCGCGGTGCGGTCGGCCATGCGCGCGAAGCGGGGGTCGTCGGCGACCTCCGGGATGCCGAGCACCTCGCACAGCCTGCGGAACTGGCCGTCGTTGCCGGCCGCCACGATGAGGTCGTTGTCGGCGGTGGGCAGCGGCTCGTAGGGGAACACGCTCGGGTGGGCGTTGCCCATGCGGTAGGGGACGACGCCCCCGGCGACGTACGCGGAGCTGTGGTTGACCAGGCCGGTCAGCGCCGAGGACAGCAGGTTGACCTCGACGTGCTGGCCCTGCCCGGTTCTGTCGCGGTGGCGCAGGGCGGCGAGGACGCCGATCGCGGCGTGGTTGCCCGCCATGACGTCGAAGACGGAGATCCCCGCGCGGTACGGCGGCCCGCCGGGGTCGCCGGTGAGGCTCATCAGCCCCGACATCGCCTGCACCATGAGGTCGTAGCCGGGCACGTCGCGGCCCGCTCCGGAGCCGAACCCGCTGATCGAGGCGTACACCACGCCCGGGTTGGCCGCGCTGACGGAGGCGTAGTCGAGGCCGTACTTGGCGAGCCCGCCCGGCTTGAAGTTCTCCACCAGCACGTCGGCGCGGCGGGCCAGCTCCCGGGCCACCTTCGCGTCGCCGGGGTCCCGCAGGTCGAGCGCGATCGACCGCTTGCCCCGGTTCACCCCCAGGTAGTACGTCGACACGTCGCCGCGCACCGGCGGCATCCAGGTGCGGGTGTCGTCCCCCTTGGGTCCCTCGACCTTGACGACCTCGGCGCCCATGTCGGCCAGCAGCATCGTGGCGTACGGCCCGGCCAGGACTCGCGAGAAGTCGGCCACCAGCACGCCGGACAGCGGCCCGCCTCCCCGCTCGGGCGCGGTGTCGTCTGTCATCCGGCTCCCCCTTCTTGCTGTCACAGCAGTGTCCGCTCAACGGACATCGGTCCGTGAGGCCGATTCTGGCATAGGCGGTCCGGTCGTCAAATGCGTCCACCGGTTTGCCGTCGTATGACGATACGGAAACCGATGGTTGACAGTAGGGGCGGTGCTCGCGAAAGTAACAGCGGAAGCAGCGCTGACCGTATAGCGGACAAGTGTTCGTCACTGTTGAGCGCGCTCGGCCAGTGGAAGGTGAGGAGTTCGACGATGAACGAGCCGACCGATTTCGGACCGGACCGGCCGGTGCTGCTGCGCGGCGGCACGGTGCTGCCGATGGACGACGCGCACAGCGTGCTGCCCGGCACCGACGTACTCGTCGTCGGCGACCGGATCGCCGAGGTGGGGCCCGGCCTGCCCGCGCCGGACGGCGCCGTGGTCGTCGACGCCACCGGCGGCATCGTCATGCCCGGCATGATCGACACTCACCGGCACATGTGGCAGACGGCCATGCGCGGTTACGGCGCCGACTGGACGCTGACGCAGTATTTCGTCTGGTACTACCTGGAGTACGGCAAGCTGTGGCGGCCCGAGGACGTCCACGCCGGCAACCTGCTGGCCGCGATCGAGGCGATCGACGCCGGCGTCACCACGGTCGTGGACTGGTCGCACGGGCTGCGGACCGTGGACCACGCCGACGCGGCCGTCGACGCGCTGCAGGCGGTGCCCGGCCGGTTCGTGCTCGCCTACGGCAACATCCAGGCCCCGCCCGCCGAGTGGACCGGCGCGCCGGAGTTCCGCGACTTCATCGGCCGCCGCATCACCGGCGACGACATGCTGGGCTTCCAGATCGCCTTCGACGTCACCGGCGACCCCGCCTTCCCCGAGAAGCCGGCCTTCGAGGTGGCCCGCGACCTCGGCGTACCGGTCACGACCCACGCGGGCGTGTGGGGCGCGACCAGCGACGACGGCATCCGCCTCATGTACGAGAACGGCTTCATGACGCCCGAGACGGTCTACGTCCACGCCGCCTCGCTGTCGGCCGACTCCTACCACCGCATCGCCGCCACCGGCGGTTCGATCTCGGTCTCCACCGAGAGCGAGCAGAGCGCGGGCCAGGGCTACCCGCCCACCTGGGCCATCCGCGCCCACGACATCCCGGTGTCGCTGTCGATGGACACCAGCGTCTGGTGGAGCGGCGACCTGTTCTCGGCGATGCGCACCACACTCGGCGCCGACCGTTCCCGCGAGCACATGGAGGCGCACACCAAGGGTGAGACGGTCACCCACTGCAGCCTGCGCGCCGACCAGGTGGTCGACTGGGCGACACGCGGCGGCGCCCGCGCCATCGGCCGCGGCGACGACCTCGGCAGCATCGAGGCGGGCCGGAAGGCCGACATCGTGCTCATCAAGAACGACGCGTCGCCCGTGTCGTTCCCGCTGCTCAACCCGTACGGACACGTCGCGTTCCAGGCGCAGCGCGGCGACGTGCACACGGTCCTCGTGAACGGCCGCGTGGTGAAGCACGAGCACCGTCTGGTCGGCGTCGACCTCGCCGCGGCGCGGCGCGAGGTGGAGCGGACCGTCGAGTATCTGCGCTCGACGATGGGCGAGGAGGCATGGCAGAAGGGGATGAACCCCGACATCCCCGAGACGAAGATCCTCGACAACCCCTACACGTACACCGACTACCACAGCTCCTCGACGCGCAGCCGCTGATCTCTCGTCCACTTTTGAGCAGAATCGGCGACCGCCCGCCGCCTACCGTGACGCCAGCCCAGGCGTTCCGAGGAGGCTGCGATGACGACGATGTACGAACATGTCGGCGGCGAGGCGGCGCTGCGCAAGTTCGCCGAGCACTTCCATGAATCCGTGCTGCGCGATCCGCTGCTCAAGAAACTGTTCGAGTACGGGTCCGCTCACCACGCCGAGAACCTGACCGCGTTCTTCGTCGAGATGATGGGCGGCCCGAGCCGTTTCAGTGACGAGCTCGGCGGGTTCGAGGCGATCTTCCGGGCCCACCAGGGCCTGAAGATCACCGACGAGCAGCGCGACCGGTTCGTGGAGCTGATGCTGTGGGCGGCGGACGAGGCGGGGTTGCCGGGCGACGCCCGGTTCCGGCAGGCGTTCACCAGGCAGGTGACCCGGGCGGCCGGTTTCTCCACGAAGGTGTCGCACGACGCGCCGGACGCCTATCAGGCCCCGTTCCCCCCGATGGGCCGGTGGGACTGGTGACGGTATGAGCGAGCGTGGCGAGCGAGCCGTCAGGCACAGCGCCCGGCGAGGTGCCGAATCGCGCGCCTCCGGCACTATCGGACTCCGAGCCGGAGGCGAGGGAGTGGCATGAGCCGCTCGGTGCTGGTGACGGGCGGCAACCGCGGCATCGGCCTGGCCATCGCACGGGCGTTCGCGAAGGAGGGCGACCGGGTGGCGGTCACCCATCGAGGCGGCGGCGCGCCGGACGGGTTGTTCGGCGTGCGCTGCGATGTGACCGACGCTGCCGCGGTCGACCGCGCGTTCACCGAGGTGGAGCAGCGGCACGGCCCGGTGGAGGTCCTCGTCGCCAACGCCGGTGTCACCGCCGACATGCTGCTGATGCGGATGGACGAGGCCGCCTTCACCGGCGTCCTCGACACCAACCTCACCGGCGCGTTCCGTGTGGCACGGCGCGCCGTGGGGCCGATGCTGCGCATGCGGCGCGGCCGGATGATCTTCATTTCGTCCGTGAGCGGCCTGTCCGGCGCGGCCGGGCAGGCCAACTACGCGGCGGCCAAGGCCGGGATGGTCGGGCTGGCGCGGTCGCTCGCCCGCGAGCTCGGCTCCCGGGGGATCACCGTCAACGTGGTGGCCCCGGGATACGTCCGCACCGACATGACCGACTCGCTGACGGAGCAGCGGCGGGCCGAGGTGCTCGGGCAGATCGCGCTGCGCCGTACGGCCGTGCCCGAGGAGGTGGCCGGGGTCGTCGTGTTCCTCGCAGGGGAGGCGGCGTCCTACATCACGGGCGCCGTCGTCCCGGTGGACGGCGGCCTCGGCATGGGCCACTGAGCTGAGCCGTCCGCCCCGGCCCGCGGCACCAGCGCGGCCCGCGCCGCCAGGGCCGGCCTGCTCAATCCTGAGCAGCGCACCTATGGGCCCCCGCCTAGCTTTTCGGTACGAACGGGTGGCGGCGGCCCGGCGACGGATGGCACGCCGGCTCTCTGCCGGGTCATCCGCGGACGCCCGCGCCGCGGCGATCGCCGGCGGGCCCCTTCCGCGCGCCCCCCGCCCGGCCCGATCCACCCTCCGACGCCGACACACGACTGGGAGAGCGATGGGACCGACACGGGATATGGTCGCGGAACCGGTGGACGCGCCGGTGGACGCGCCGGTGGACGCGCTGGTGGACGAGGTCTTGGCGGCGCTGCGGCGGATGCTGGCCGCCGCGCTGCCCACCGGCACCGGCAGGGCGGCGGGCACCGGCAGTGGCCCGGTTCCCCTCGAGGCACCCGCGGACGACATCCCGCTCGCGGTGTACGGGCTGGACTCCATGACGGCGGCCCGTCTCGTGCTGGAGATCAAGGAGGAGCTGGGCGCCGACATGCCGCTGGAGTGGCTGCGCGACGCGCGGGGCCTGCGCGACCTCGCCGGACGGATCGCCGGGGCGCTGCCCGAGGGCAGCCTGTCGGCGGACGGCCTGCACGAGGACGATCTGCACGAGGACGATCTGCACGAGGACGATCCGCATGGAAACCAACCGCGCGGGGCCGAACTCCGCGGGCAGCCGTCCCTCGCCACGTTCCGCGAGGGGGCCGCACCTGAGGACCGGTATGCGCCGTTCCCGCTGACGCCCATGCAGCAGGCGTACGTCACGGGGTCGCATCCCGACCTCGGGCCAGACCCGGTGGGCTGCCACCTCTACCGCGAGTTCGAGATCGCCGGGCTCGACCCCGACCGGTTGAAGGAGGCGTGGGGACGGGTCGTCGACCACCACGACATGCTGCGGGCCGTGCTGATCGAGGACGGACGACAGCGGGTGATGCCGGAGGCGGGCCCCTGGACGATGCCGGTCCACGAGGTGGCCGACGCCGATCTCGACGACCGAGTGGCCGAGGTCAGGGGGCGTCTGACGCGGCTGCGGCACGAACCGGGCGACTGGCCGCTGTTCGCCGTCGAGGTGACCCGGGCGTGCGACGGCCGGGCCGTCGTCCATCTCGACGTGGACGCGGTGGTGACCGACGGCCGCGGTCTCGACGTGCTGCTGTCCGACTGGTGGCGCGCCTACGTCCGGCCCGGGGACCCGCTGCCCGAACCGCCGGGGGCCGGGCCGAGTGTGCGCGAGTGCGTCGAACGCCTGCGTGCGCACGCCGATACTCCGGCCTACCATGCCGACGTCGACCACTGGCGGCGACGGCTCGCCGACCTGCCCCCGGGCCCTGCCCTGCCCCGTGCCGTCCCGGCCGCTGCGAGTACGGCGCCGGCGGCGGAGGCCGGGGTGCCCGTCCCGGTGCCGTCGGGGGAGCCGCGGCGGCCCCTGGAGGGCGGGCTGGCGGAGGCCGAGTGGCGGACGCTGCGCGAGCGGGCCGCCGCCTGGAACGTGTCGCCGACCGCGCTCGTCCTCACCGTGTTCGCCGAGACCCTGGCATGGGCGGGCGCGCACACGCCGTTCTCACTCGTGCTGACCACCACCGACCGGGTGCGGCTGCCCGCCGCGGCCGACCGGCTGGTGGGCCCGTTCACCTCCAGCCTGGTCTTCCCGGTGCCGGCCCTGGACAGCATGGACCTGGGCGAGGCGGCGCGCGAGGTCCACCGGCTGCTGTGGTCGGATCTCGACCACGCGGCGGTCGGAGGCGTGGAGGTGCTGCGCCGCCTGTGGCGCGGAGCCCCGCCACCCCTGCCCGTCGTGTTCACCAGCATGCTCGGCGCGCGGCCCGAGCCGCCGGGGTTCGGCCGCGACGTCCGCTACGCCGTCACCCGTACGTCCGGTGTCGGGCTCGACCACCAGATGTGGGAACAGGACGGCGAGCTGCGCTTTCGCTGGGACGTGGCGGACGGCCTCAATCCCGGCGTCGAGGCGGTGTTCGCCAGGTTCGCGAACACGCTGCACGCGCTGGCGGCCGAGGACCCCTGCGGCGACCGCGTCCTGCCGCTCAACGACCTGCAGCAGGCCTACTATGTGGCACGGCGGTCCGGAGGGGAGGGCTGCCAGGTCTACCACGCCTTTGAGGTGGCCGATCTCGACGTGGACCGCCTGGAACGGGCGTGGCTGCGCCTGACCGAGGCGTACGAGCCCCTGCGCGCGTCCGTGACCGTTGACGGGCGGCTGCTCGTGCGGTCGAGGGCGCCCCGCCGGTGGCACGTCCCCGTGTCCGGCCTCGACGCCGAGTCGGTCCGTGCGGCGCTGTCCGTGCGGCCGTTCCCGCTCGGGCGGGGGCCGCACGCCGAGATCCAGGTGACGCGCGGCGCCTCCGGCCCGGGGGACGCGGGCACGTTCCCGGCGGGCGGGTCCCCGGCCCCACGTGGGACCACCGGATCCGAGGGGGCGGCCACCGTCCACGTCGCGGTCGACCTGGCCGTGGCCGACGCCCGCAGCATCCATCTTCTGCTGCGCGAGCTGTGGCGGCTGTACGCCGACCCGGCGGCCGTTCCCGCGCCCGCCGCCGACCCCCGCGACCACCGCCCGGCCTCCTCGCCCGAGCAGGTCGCGTACTGGCGTGAACGGCTGGCCGAGCTGCCGCCGGGCCCCGCGCTGCCCTCGCCCGCGGCGGGGGAGGAACGCGGCCGGCGGCGTACGCGGCTGGAGGCGACGCTGCCGGGACGCCGGCGGCTGCAGGAGATCGCCGAGGGCGCCGGGGTGTCGGCCGACGCCGTGATCCTGGCTGCTTTCGGCGAGGCGCTGGCCGCCCGGCTGCCCGGCACGTTCGCGCTCACGGTCGTACGGTGGCCCGGGTGGGCCGAGCCGTGCCGGCCGGGAGAGCACACGGCGCTGAGCTGGATCCCGTACGCCCCGGGGGAGGCACCGCTGCTGGAGCGGGCCCGCGACCACCAGCGTCTCCTCGCGGCCGACGCGGCGGCCGACGGCGCGAGCGGACTGGCCGAGCTGCGCCGGGTCGCCGCCCGGCGCGGCGGTCTGGCCCACCCGGTCGTCTACACGGGTGTGTTCGACCTCGACGGACACCCGCTGCCGCCGGGCGTCGCCGCCGGGGAATGGCGGACGTGCACGCCGGACGTCTCGCTCGACTGCGTGGCCGTCGGCGAGGGCGACCGGCTGCAGATCTGCTGGGACATCGACCCCGGCGGCCTGCCCGAGCGGACGGCCGAGGCGGCGTTCGCCGACTTCCGGGAGCGGCTGGCGGGCCTCGTCGACGAGCGGGAGCGGCCCGGCGGCATGTCCGCCGCCGAACGGCACAAGATCCTCTACGAGTGGAACGACACGGCCCGCGAGTTCCCCGCCGACGGGCCGGTCCACCTGCTGTTCGAACGGCAGGCAAGGAAGCGGCCCGACGCCGTGGCGCTGCGCTGGCGTGGCGGCACGATGACGTACGCCGAGCTCAACCGGCGCGCCAACCGCATTGCCTGGCACCTGCGCGACCGCGGTGTGGGCCCGGAGACCGTGGTCGGCATCTCGATGCGGCGCGGGCCCGACATGGTGGCCGCCGTCTTCGGGGTGCTGAAGGCGGGCGGCGTCTATCTGCCGGTCGAGCCATACCTGCCGAGGGATCGGGCGGCCGTGATGCTCGGCGACGCAGGCGCGGCGCTGGTGCTGTCCACCTCGCAGACCCGGTGTCACGACGCGGGCGTCGAGGTGCTCCCCGTCGACCTCGACCCGGTGCGCGACGACCCGCGCGGCGAGGAGAACCCGCCGCCGGTCACCACCCCGGACAGCACGGCGTACGTCATCTTCACCTCCGGCAGCACGGGTCGGCCGAAGGGCGTCGCCGTGGCCCACCGGCCGGTGCTCAACCTGCTCAACTGGGCCTACCGTGAGTTCGGCTTCGGCCATTCGGACGTCGGGCTGTGCGTGACCTCGCTCGGCTTCGACCTGTCGGTGTTCGACATCCTGGGGCTGCTCGGGCGGGGCGCCGGGCTGTACGTCGCGGACGAGACCGAGCAGCGCGACCCTGCCGAGCTGGCCGACGTGCTGCTGCGGGAGCCGATCACCTTCTGGAACTCGGCGCCGACCACGCTCACCCAGCTCGCCCCGCTGCTCCCCGCGTACGCGGGCCGGCCGGGCACCGGTGACCTGCGGCTGGTGTTCCTGAGCGGCGACTACACCCCCTTGTCCCTGCCCGGGGAGGTCCGGGCGGTGTTCCCCCGGGCGCGCATCGTCAGCCTGGGCGGAGCCACCGAGGCGACCGTGTGGTCCAACTACTTCCCCGTCGAGGACATCGACCCCGCCTGGCGCAGCATCCCGTACGGCAGGCCCATCGACAACAGCCGCTACTACATCCTCGACGAGCACCTCGAACCGTGCCCGGTCGGCGTGGAGGGCGACCTCTATATCGCGGGCGAGTGCCTGAGCCTGGGCTACTACAACCAGCCGGAGCTGACGGCCCAGCGGTTCGTGCCCGACCCGTTCGCGTCCCGGCCGGGCGAGCCGATGTACCGGACCGGTGACCGGGCCTCCTTCTTCCCCGACGGGAACATCTGCTTCCTCGGCCGTGCCGACAACCAGGTCAAGGTCCGGGGGTTCCGGGTCGAGCTGGGCGAGATCGAGCACCGGCTGCGGCAGCACGCGGGGGTCAAGGAGGTCGTGGTGCTGGCCCGGCCCGATCACACGGGCGATCGCAAGCTCGTGGCGTACGTGCAGCCGTCGGGTCCGACCCCGCCGGAGGTCAGGGACCTGCGCGCGTTCGCGGCCGAGACGCTGCCCGAATACATGGTGCCCAACTTCGTCGGGTTCGTGAGCACTTTCCCGGCCACCGCGAACGGCAAGCTCGACCGGGACGCCCTGCCGTGGCCGCTGACCGACGCGCCCGGCCCGGCGCGGGAGTCCGACACCGAGCCGGAGGAACCGGGGAAGACGCCGAGCGAGGCACTGCAGGAGCCGCCGCGGGAGGCACCCCGCGGGCCGGGCGTCGAAGAACTGCGCGACGAGATCGCCGCGCTGTTCGCCGAACGGCTGGGCGTGCCCGCCGTACGACCCGACGACGACCTGTGGGACCAGGGCGCCACGTCGTTCACCATCGTGCAGGTCTCCGGCGAACTGCAGAAGCGGTATCGGCAGCGGGTGCCGGTGGCGACACTCCTGTCGGAGCCCACGGTCGCCGCCATCGCCCGGCACGTCGCGGCCCGGCTCGCGGGCGGAGGGGAGTCCCCCGCGGACGGTGGGCGGGAGACGGATGCGCCCTCGCGAGCCCGCGCCGCCGAGCCGGCCCCTGCCGCGCCGAACGGGTCCACGACCGCGGGCCCGCCGCCGGGCCTTCCGGCCGCGGACGGTGCCGCGAGGTCCGGCGTCCCGCATTCCGAGCCCGCCACGAACGGCGCCGCGCGGCCCGCGACCGGGCTGGACGACGGCGGCGCGGGCGGTGCGCCTGCCGCGGGAAGCGTCGACTTCTTCTCCCCGGAGGAGCGGGCCGCGTTCAAGGCCGGCCGATGGGGTGAGCGGCCCCGGCTGGCGGGGGAGCGCATCGTCCCGCTCGACGCGGCCGAGTTCGCGCCCGAGCACTACGACTGGCGCGGCAGCCACCGTGAGTTCGCCGAGGCGGCGCTGCCGTACGACGACTTCTGCCGTTTCCTCAGCCTGCTGCGCACGTCGGCGCCGGGCGAGCGGGGCCGGCGGCTCTACCCTTCGGCGGGGGACACCTACTCCGTCCAGGTGTATCTGCACGTGCGGCGCGTGGAGGGCGTGGCCGGCGGGCTGTACTACTACCGGCCGGGAGAGCACGCGCTGCAACTGGTCGGGCCGGCGGACGGGATCGGCCGCTCCGCGCACTTCTATTACAACCGGCCCGTCTACGATCGGGCCTGCTTCGAGCTGTACCTGGTCGGGCAGCTCGACGGCATCGCGCCCCTGTACGGCGACGACGCCCCGCGCTATCTGGCCCTGGAGGCCGGATACATGGGCCAGCTCCTGATGATGGGCCAGGCCGCGTGCGGTGTCGGGCTCTGCCCCGTCGGGGCGGTGGCCTTCGAGCCGGTCTGCGAACGGCTGGGCCTGGGCGACGGGCACCGGTTCCTGCAGTCGTTCCTCGGCGGCGTGCCCGCCCGGCCCGTGCCCGCGGTCACCGCCTCCGGGGAGCGGCCGGTGTTCGGCGCCGCCCGCCGCGACCGGCTCGCCGCACCCCTCGTCCCCGCCTCGGACGGGCGGCGCGCGGCGGAGATCGCCGTGGTGGGGGTCGCCGGGCGTTTTCCGGGCGCGGCCGGTCTGGCGGAGTTCTGGCACGGCCTCGTCGAGGGGCGGCAGGCGTTCGGCCCCATGCCGGCCGGCCGGGCCGCCGGCGCCACGGGCCTGACCGGCGGCTTCCTGCCCGACGCCGGCGACTTCGACAGCCTGTTCTTCCACATCTCGCCGGCCGAGGCCCGCACACTCGACCCGCAGTTGCGGATGATGCTGCGGGTCATGTGGGAGTGCCTGGAGAACGCCGGGCACACTCCCGCCTCGCTGCGCCGGGCGGCGCCGCGCATCGGCGTGTTCACCGGCGTGATGTGGCACGACCATCGGCAGGCGGGCGCGGACGCGTGGCGGCGGGGCGAGCCGGCCGCCGTCACCGCCATGGCCTCCGACATCCCCAACCGGGTGTCGCACTTCTTCGACTTCCGCGGGCCGAGCGTCGCCGTCGACACCTCATGCTCGTCGTCGCTGACCGCCCTGCACCTGGCCGTGGAGAGCCTGCGCAGGGACGAGTGCGACGCCGCTCTGGTGGGCGGGGTCAACCTGGTCTGCCACCCCTATCACGCGGAGGTGCTGTCGGCCCTGGGGCTCGTGTCGCCCGGCGGCTCCGCGGGAGCGTTCGACGCCGCCTCCTCGGGGTGGGTGCTCGGAGAGGGGGCGGGAGCCGTCCTGCTGCGCCCGGCAGCGGTGGCGGCGCGGGACCGCGACACGGCTCACGGTGTCGTCGAGGCCACCTGGATCGGCCACTCCGGCCGGAGCGTGCGCTTCGGCGCGCCCAACAGCCCGGCGCTCGCCGACTCGATCCGGCAGGTGCTGCGCCGCGCCGGCCGTACGCCGGAGGAGATCGGGTACGTCGAGTGCGCCGCCGCCGGGGCGAGCGTCGCGGACGCCGCCGAGATCGAGGCACTCGCGGAGGTCTTCGTGGGGACGGCCGCGGGTGACGGGCGCGGCGTGCCGGTGGGCACGGTCAAGCCCAACATCGGCCACCTGGAGTCGGCCGCCGGGATGTCGCAGCTCGCGAAGGTGCTGCTGCAGTTCGCGCACCGGGAGATCGCGCCCACCCTGGCCGGGCGGACCGGCGGGCTGGGGTCCTGGGACGCGCTGCCGCTGCGCCTGGCGGACCGGCGTGAGCCGTGGCCCCCGCGCCGCCCGGGCGAGCCGCTGCGCGCCCTGGTCAACGCGCTCGGCGCCAGCGGGTCCTACGCTCACGTCGTGCTGCGCTCCGCCGGATGACGGACGACGGGAGGAGGTGGTCGCGTGACGATCGCGCAGGCGTACCCGAAGGGGCCGGAGCCGGCGCCGCCGGCATGGCTGAGCAGCGACGCCGGGCGGGAGGACGCGCCGGCCCGGCTGTTCTGCTTCGCCCACGCGGGCGGAGGGGCGGGTTTCTTCCGGCCGTGGCGGCCGCTGCTGCTGCCGCAGGTCGAGGTCTGCCCGGTCGTCCTGCCAGGCCGCGAATGGCGGCTGCGGGAGCGGCCGTACACGCGGATGGAGGAACTCGTCCCCGCCGTCGTGGACGGCCTGCTGCCCTATCTCGACCGGCCGTACGCGCTGATGGGCCACAGCATGGGCTCGGCGGTGGCCTACGAGGTGGCCCGGCGCCTGTCCGTGGGCCCGGCCGCCCCGCCCGCGGGGCTGGTCGTGTCCGGCCGCCGGGCCCCGCACCTGCCCAAACGCCGCGCCGACCTGCACGGCCTGCCGGACGAGGAGTTCGTCGCGGCGGTCGCCCGGTTGAACGGCATCCCCGACCAGGTGCTGCGGCAGCCCGACCTGCTGCGGCTGTTCGTGCCCGGCATGCGGGCCGACTTCACGCTGAACGAGACCTACCGGCCCCTCCCCGGGCCGCCGCTGTCCTGCCCGGTGTCCGGGCTCACGGGGGACGCCGACCCGGAGGTCACGCCCGAGGAGATGCTGGCCTGGCGGGAGGTGACCACCGGCCCCTTCACCCTCCGCGTCTTCGCGGGCGACCATTTCTATCTCAAGGGCGTGCGGCCCGACTTCATCGACGCCCTCAGGACCGACCTGCGGCGCCTGCTGTCCGTGATCTCATGAACGAGCCTGCCGAGCGCCGCGTCTCACCGCACGGGCGGCGTCTCACAGCACGGGCGTCTCATGGAACGGGCGGTGGGGCGGGGTGGACGACGACCGCGCAGGGCAGACCGGGCTCCCGCCGTACGGCGAGGGCGAGAAGGTGGCGCGGGCCGGGCCGCCACTGGGCGAAGCGCCATCGGGCCGGGTCGTCCCGCAGTTGCGGCCCGAACCGGGCCACGTTCCGCCCCTCCACCGCCAAAGGCGCCCCCGCTGGAACGGATGCCGCCCTCTCGACGTCGCACTGGTTCATCGGCAGCGTCATCCCGTATCCGCGTGCCTTGACGTACGCCTCCTTCAGCGTCCAGTAGCGGAAGAACAGGTCGGCCCGGGCGTCGAGGTCGTCGAGCGGGACGAGCCGGGCATACTCGGCGGGTGAGCAGACCCGGCGGCCCAGCCGCAGCGGGTCGGCCCGGCGGTGCACGCGCTCGACGTCCACCCCGCAGGCGGCGCCCAGCGTGACCACACAGGCCACCAGTCCCGCGGTGTGGGAGATGTTGAACCGGAGCGGCCGGTGGGGCGGCTGATCGGCGATCTCCGGCCTGCCGTGGGGCGTGGTCGTGAACCGCCACGCGCCCGCGGCGACGGCGGGCACGCACCAGGTCAGCGCGGCTCGGGCCAGGCCGTGCGCGGCCTCGAACGCCAGCCGGTCGGCCTCCGACCGGAAGCCCGCGGCCCGGTCCCGCTCCCGCGGCGACAGCACCGCGCGGTAGCCGCCGAGAAGCCCGTTCCGATCGAGCCCGTCCGGGTCCGCCATCCACACGTGCGCATCGCCCGCCGCGATCCGCGGCTCCGGCGAGTTCGTTCCGCCCGTGGACGCCGCCGCCCGTTCCGCCGCTCGTCCCCTCACCCGTCCCGTCACCGTCACCGCTCGGCCCGCCTCCGGTTCCGCCTCCGAGCCCGCTGTCCTGTCTCCGTGTCTCCCCGTTCCCCGCCCTGGGGGACGCGTCGCCGCAATCGTCCCCCGGAAGCGGGGACGCGGCCTGCTCAATGGTGAGCAGACGCCGCCTCCGGCCGCCGGTAGAACCGGATCGTCGCCCTCACCGCCGTTGGAGATGACCATGGATTATCGGGGCATTCGCGTCGAGGCGTCCCCCGACACGATGCGGGTGACCCTCGACCGGCCGGACCGGCGCAACGGTCTCGACGCCCGCACGATCGCCGAGATCCGGCACGCCCTGGACGAGGCCGAACGCCGGCCGGACTGCCGGATCGTCGTGCTCGCGGGCCGCCCGGGCGTGTTCTGCACGGGCATGGACCTCGCCGAGGCGGTGGACGCGCCCGAGGGCGACGGCGGCGTGGCGGACTTCCACGCCCTCCTGCGGAGGATCAGCACGACACCCCGGGTCGTGGTGGCGGAGGTCGACGGCCAGGCCGCCGGGGGCGGGGTCGGGCTGGCGGCGGCCTGCGATCTCGTGCTGGCCACGCCCCGCAGCACGTTCAGCCTGCCGGAGGCGCTGTGGGGGCTGCTGCCGTGCGCGGTCCTGCCGTTCCTGGTGCGGCGCACCGGCTTCCAGCCGGCGTACGCGATGACGCTGACCACGAGGCCCGTGCCCGCGGCGGAGGCGCACCGCGACCGGCTGGTCGACGAGGTGTGCGACGACCCGGCCGCCGCGCTCGGCCGCCTGGAGTTCCGGGTGACCAAGGTGGCTACCGAGGCGATCGGGGAGGCCAAACGATACTTCGGCCTGCTCTGGCCCGTGACCGAGGAGGCCGGCCGCGTCGCGGCCGCCGAGTTCGCCCGCCTGATGGCGGCTCCGGCCGTACGGGACCGGATCGCCGCCTTCACCCTGCATCAGCGGATGCCGTGGGAGACCGGCGCGGGGGGTGGGACACGCCCGCTCGCGGACGCGGACGGAAGGAGGGGCACATGAGCGTCGCCTGGATCTTCCCGGGACAGGGGGCGCAGCGCCAGGGCATGGGCGCCGGGCTGCTCGACCGCTATCCGGACATGGTCGCCCGGGCCGACGAGATCATCGGGGTCTCCCTGCGCCGTCTGTGCGCGGGAGACGAGGAGAGGCTCCAGCACGACACGCGCTATGTCCAGCCGGCGCTGTTCGCCGTGGCCGCGCTCGCCCATCGGGCGGCGCTGGAGGAGGGGCCCGCCCCCGCGTACCTCGCGGGGCACAGCCTCGGCGAGCTAGCCGCGCTACACGCCGCCGGATGCTTCGACTTCGAGACCGGCCTGCGGATCGTGCGGCGGCGCGGCGAGCTGATGGCCCGCGCCCGGGGCGGCGGCATGCTCGCCGTCGTCGGGATGCCGATCGAGCGGTTGCGCGAGGTGCTGGCCGAGGAGGGCGCGACCGACGTCGACCTCGCCAACCACAACTCGCCCGACCAGGTCGTGCTGTCGGGCCCGGAGGACTCGGTGCGCGCGCTCGCCGCCGTCCTGCGCGGGGCGGGGGCCGGCAAGTGCGTGTTGCTCAACGTGAGCATCGCCGCGCACTCGCGGTACATGGCGTTCCCCGCCGCGGCGTTCGCCGACTATCTGGGCACGGTGGACTTCGCCCCGCCGCGCGTGCCGGTCATCTCGAACGTGACCGCCCGCCCGCACCGGCCGGAGACCCTGCCCGACCTGCTCGCGCGGCAGGTGCGCAGCCCGGTGCGGTGGTGGGACACCATGGTCTACCTGGCCGAGCGGGGCGTGCGCGACGTCCGCGAGATCGGCCCCGGTCAGGTGCTCACCAAACTGTGGCGCAAGGCCGAAAAACACCTCATCCCGTCCGCGTCCGATTCCGCCGGGCCGGCCGGTGGCGTGTCCATCGGCCGTGCCCCCGGCGGGGAGCCGTACCGCGTCCGGACGGAGCGCCTCGGCGCGGCGACGTTCAGGAGGGACTACGGGACGCGCCTGGCATGCGCGGCGCTGGAGAACGCGAGCGCGGCGGGCTCGGCCGACGAGGTGACCAGGACGGCCCGGCGCGGCGTGCTCGCCTTCCTCGGCGTGGACGGGCTGCCCGCCGGCGACGTCGAGCGGGCCGTTCAGCGCCTGCGTCGCGACCTGGGTCCCGCCGCGCCGTACGGTGTCGCCCTGGACGGCCGCCGTGTGGCGGGCGGCGACGAGGTGGACCAGGGGCGCGTGGGCCTGTTCCTGCGTTATGGCGTGCGCTTCCTGCACGTGACCCTCGGACACCTGACCCAGGCGCCACCCGAGCTGGTGCGCTTCCGCTTCGCCGGGGCCTACCGTGACGCCGCCGGTCTGCCCGTCGCGCCCAACCGGCTCGTCGTGCGGGTGGCGGCGCCCGACCTGGTGGAACGGTTGATGCGGCCCCCGGCGGAGCCGCTCCTGGCCGAGCTGTCGGCCCGGGGGGCGCTCACGCCCGCCGAGGTGGAGGTGGCCCGGGGTCTGCCCGTGAGTGAGGACGTCTGCCTCGACTGCTCGTCCGATGGCCCGGGGCTGGAGGTCCGGCTGCCCGAGGCGCTGCGCCGCCGCGACGAGGCGGTGGCCGCCTGCGGACACCACATCCGGGTCGGGGTGGTGTGCGCGACGCCCGAGGCGGTCGCCGCCGCGTTCGTGCTCGGCGCCGACTTCGTGGTCGCGGCCCCCGGTGGCGCGGACGGCCGCGCATCGGCTCGTTCGCCGTTCCTCGCCGTGGGCGGCCAGGCGGAGGCGGCGCACGTGGGCACAGCGCACGTGGGGACAGCGCACGTGGGGACAGCGCACGTGGGGACAGCGCACGTGGGGACAGCGCACGTGCAGGCGGCGCGGCTCATGGAGGCCGCGGCCGACCTGCTCGGCCGGCGCCTGACGACATTGGTGCTTCCCGGCGCCCGGCCGGTTCCGGCCGGCACGTGACCACATCCGTAGACCGACCGTCGACGCATCTGTGAGGCGAGATGAACCGGACAGAGCCCGAACGGCTCGTGGACCCCTGGGCCACCGGCCGGGGAGCCTCCTGGGCCGCGGACCCGGAGCATGGCCGGGCGGCGCGGCCCGAACCCCGCACGCACGTCGTGGTGCTGTCGGCCGCGAGCGAGGAACACCTCAGCCGCTACGCCCGGCGGCTGCGGGACCATCTGGTCGCGGCGCGCGCCGCCGGCATGGCCCCCTCGCCGGCGGACGTGGCGTTCACCCTGCAGACGGGCCGGGTGGCGATGTCCCATCGGCTGGCGGTGCGCTGCGCCGACCTGGAGACCCTGACCGAGGCCCTGGACGCCATGGCGGCCGGTCGCGACCACCCCGCCCTGAGAACGGCGGTGGCCCCGCCGCCGGGCGCCCCCGGCAGGTCCGCGGCTCTGGCGGCGGGTGCTCCCGGGACGTGCACGGCTCCGGCGGGCCGCGATCCTGCGGGGGCGTCAGGCGCCGGGACGGCGACCGCGAAGGCGGGCCAGGCCACGCCGGGGGCCGACGAGGGAGTGCTCTCCGAGACGGAGGCCGCGTCGGCGTGGCTGGCCGGGCACGACGTTGCGTGGGAGGACTGCTGGCCGGTGCCGGGCGCTCGCGTCCCGCTGCCCACATATCCCTTCGACGGACCCTTCTCCGACCGGTCGCGGGCGGAGACCGCCCAGGCCGTCGCCGGGGACGGGCCCGCCTCCGCTCCCTCCGGTGCTACCTCCGGCGGTGTGGCCCCTCCCGTCAGCGGGGCCGATTCCTGGGGCCGGGCGGATTACCGGGGCGGGGCCGACCCCGGCAGCGCCCCGGCGGACGACCCCCTCCTGCGCGCCCAGGTGGAGGACTACCTCAAGGCGCGGTATGCCGAGGTCTCCGGCATCGCCGTGGACCAGCTGCACGCCTATGTGCCGCTGGAGCACTACGGGCTCACGTCGTACATCGTGGCCCGGCTGAACGACGCGCTGGCGCGTGACCTGGGCGAGGTCTCCCCGACGCTCTTCTTCGAGCACCGCGACCTCGCCGGGGTGGCGGGAGCGCTCCTCGGCCTCGAAGGCCCCTGGCTCGCGGACGAGGCGGCCCGTACGGCGTCCGCCCCTGGGAGGGGACACGAGAACGCCCAAGGCGACACCGGGCCGGCCGAGCCGGACACGGCGGACTGGGCGGCAGAGGACCGAGCGGCAGAGGACCGGGTGTGGCGGCTCCGGGAGGCGCAGGGCGGGGATGCGCGGAAGCGGGATGCCGGGGATGCGCGGGACCGACAGGGAGCGCTCGTGGCGCGCGACGACCGGCGCGAGGAGGGCGAGCGCGACGAGGACGACCGGGCGATCGCCATCGTCGGCATCGCCGGACGGTATCCGCACGCCCCCGACCTCGACCGGTTCTGGGAGAACCTGGTCTCCGGGCGTGACTGCGTCGGACCGCTGCCGGCCGCGCGGCGTCGCCCCGGCTGGCCCGCCGACATCATGTGGGGCGGTTTCCTGGACGAGGTCGACATGTTCGACCCGCTGCTGTTCAACATCACACCCAGGGACGCCGCCCTCATGGACCCGCAGGAGCGGCTGTTCCTCGAAGTGACCTGGGAGGCACTGGAGGACGCCGGCTACCCCCGGCGGCGGCTGCGCGAGCGGCACGGCTCCCGGGTGGCGGTGTACGCGGGCTCGATGTACAACGAGTACCCCTTCTTCGGCGTCGAGCAGACCCTGCGCGGCAACCCCCAGGACTCGGGGTCGGCCATCGGCGGGATCGCCAACCGGGTCTCGTTCCACTTCGACCTGCGCGGGCCCAGCATGACCGTCGACACGATGTGCTCGTCCTCGCTGGTCGCCGTCCACCTGGCCGTGCAGGCGCTGCGCCGGGGCGAGGCCGAGATGGCGATCGCGGGCGCGGTCAACCTGTCCCTGCACCCGAACAAGTTCATCCAGCAGCGCCGCATGAAGCTGACCGCCTCCGACCTGCGCTGCCGCAGCTTCGGGCGGGGCGGTGACGGGTTCGTTCCGTCGGAGGGCGTCGGCGTCGTCGTGTTGAAGCCGCTGCGCCACGCGCTGGAGGACGGCGACCGCGTGCACGCGGTGATCCGCGGCAGCTCCGTCGTCCACATGGGCAGGACCAACGGCTGGATCGTGCCCAACCCCGCGGCGCAGGGCGAGATGGTGCGCGACGCGCTGCGGGACGCGGGAGTCGACCCGGCGACCATCGGTTATCTGGAGGCGCACGGAGCCGGAACGGCGCTGGGCGATCCCATCGAGATCGACGGGCTCATGCGGGCCTTCGGCGACGCCGGCCTTCCCCCCGGCGCCGTCGCGATCGGCTCGGTCAAGTCGTCGATCGGTCATGTGGAGGCCGCCGCGGGCATCGCCGGCCTGACGAAGGTCGTGCTCCAGATGCGGCATCGCACATTCGCGCCGTCCCTGCACGCCGAGGAGCTCAATCCGAAGATCGCCTGGGACCGCGTGCCGTTCCGGGTGCAGCGTGAGACAGCGCCCTGGCCGAAGTGTGAGGACGGGTACGGCCGTCCGTTGCCGCGCCGGGCCGGCGTCAGCTCCTTCGGCGCCGGAGGGACGATCGCCCATGTCGTCCTGGAGGAGTACGCGGACATGCCCCAGCGGCCCCGCTTCGCGAACGGGCGGCCGGCCGGACGCCCGCAGGCGCTGGTGCTGTCGGGGCAGGACCCGGACGCCCTGCGGCGGCTGGCGGGTCGCATGGCGGCCTGGCTCCGCGGCGCGGGCGACCGCCACGATCTGGCCGACGTCGCCTACACGCTGCAGGCCGGCCGAGAGCCGCTGCGCGAACGGCTCGCCCTGGTCACGGCGGACCTCCGGGAGGCGGCCGGTCTCCTGGCGCGCGTCGCCGCCGGGGAGGAACCGCCGGGCGTGCTGCGGGGCCGCACCCCCGGCCCGGGGCAGGAGCCGGGACCCGTGCTCCCGCGCGTCCCGGCCCCCGACGCCGGGCACGCTCCGCTCGCGGGGCCGCACTCCGCCTCCTATGCCGCCTCCGATGCCGCGTACGGTCCGGCGTACGCCCCCGGCGAGGACGAGCTGCGGGAGATCGCCGCCCACTGGGTGGGCGGCGGCCGGGTGGACTGGCCGCGCCTGCACGAGCTCCGCGTCCGGCACTCCGGCACCTCCCAGCCCGAGCAGGCCGGACGGGACGCCGGGCGCTTCTCACCGCGCGTCATCGCCCTGCCGTCGTATCCCTTCGCCCGGATGCGCTGCTGGCTGCCCGAGCGGCCGTTCGAGCCCGACGCCGTGACGCCGGTCGCCGCCTCCACCGACGTCCGTCAGACGCCGGGCACGCCGTACGGGCGGGAGACGGGCGAGGGGCCTCGCACGGGCAGGGAGATCCCGCTCTACCGGAAGGAGTGGGTGCCCGCCGGCGCCGCACCCCTCCCCGCGTCCGGCGAGGGGCCGCTGCTGTGCGTCTTCGATGACAGGACCGAGAACGTGGCGCGCGAGCTGGCCCGCGCCGCGGGCCTGGGACGGGTGCTGCTGGTCCGCGAAGGCGCCGCCCGCGCTCACCGCGACTCCGGCCACAACGGAACGGGCACTGTTCCCGGCGACGTCGGCGTGCTCTCCTACGACGACGAGGCGGGCGCGGTCGAGGCCGTCGGCGTGCTGCTGGCCCGGCATCCCGACCTGTCCGGATGGGGGGACCTGTGCGACCTCGACGCCCCGGCGGGGCCGGGGCGGTGGCAGGCCAGACTGGCCATGTTGCAGCAACTCGTGTCCTACCGGCACGCCGCCGGTCTACGGGTCGTCCACGTCACCCGGGGGCTGCTCGGCGCGCCAGGCGCTCCCGCCACGCTCGCCGGGGCCCGCATGGCCGGATTCGTCCGCGTGCTCGGCGTGGAGTACGGCAAGGTCCGGGCGACGGTGCTCGACACTGACGTGCCCGCCGCACAGGCGGCCGAGGTCGCCCGGCAGGTGCTGGAGGAGTGGGGCGATCCCGGCCGGTACGGCGAGGTCTGCCACCGCGCGGGACGGCGTCACGAGCCCCGGCTCGTGCCGGTCGAGGCGCCGCACGTGCCGTTGCGGCTCGCGGCGGACGCGCCGTACGTGCTGAGCGGGGCGACCCGGGGCATCGGCGCCCGGATGGCTCGCCACCTGGTCGAACGCGGCGCCCGCCGGATCGCGCTGGTGGGCGCGCGCTCCCTGCCGCCGAGGGAGCGGTGGGACGACCCGTCGCTGACCGAGCCCGCGGCCGCCGCAGTCGCGACGGTGCGCGAGCTGGAGCGCCTCGGCGCCGAGGTCCGGGCGCACACCGGGAAGCTGTCCGACCGGGACGGGCTCGCCGCGTTCCTGCGATCGGTCCGCGGTGCGTGGGGCCCGGTGGCGGGCGTCGTCCACTGCGCGGGGCGGGTCGGCCGGGGCACCCCGGTCTTCGCGCACAAGGGCGCGGTCGAGATGCGGGCCGTGCTGGAACCGAAGGCCGACGGCCTGGAGGCGCTGGCCGAGGTCTGCGAGGCCGACCGGCCCGCGTTCTTCCTCACGTTCTCCTCGGTGTGCGCGGCGGTGCCCCGGCTCGCCGCCGGAGTGGCGGACTACGCCGCCGCCAACGCCTTCATGGACTTCTTCGTGAGCAGCAAGGCCCGTCAGGGCCAGGGTGCGTTCCGCTCGGTCAACTGGCCCATGTGGCACGAGAGCGGGTCGGGACGCGGCGGTCCCAACGTCTGCGAGCCGGTGGGGCTCGGCAGTCTCGGCGACGCGGAGGGGCTGCGCGTGCTGGAGCGCGTGCTGGCCCTGCCCGCCGACGCCCTGCCGGGCGGCGCCTCGGTGCTGCCGTGTCCGCCGTTGCGCGACGTCGCGCCCGATCCCGGCGCCCTGCTGCTGACCGGTACGGCTTCCGCCGCTCCCTGGGACGTCCGGGAGGGGGGCTCCGCCCTCACCGGCGACGTCCCCAGCGGCGCGGGCGCCGGCCTCATCGGCGCGGCCGCCGCCCCGCCCGTGCCGTCCGTGCCGAGCGTGGCGCGGCAGCCGGTGAGCGCGGACGCGACCGGCGGCCGCCCACCCGCGTGGCTGGTGGAGCTCTTCGCGCGCAACGTGGGGCTCCCGGCCGGGGACCTCGATCCCACCGTCGACTTCGCCGAGCTGGGCGTCGAGTCGGTGATGCTGGGCGAGCTGCTCCAGCAGATCGAGGAGCACCTGGGCCGCAGGCTGGAGCCGTCCGTCCTGCTGGACCACTCCACGCTGGAACGCCTCGCCGCCTACCTCGCCCGGTTCGCCCCGGAACCCGGTCCCGATGCGGACTCGGAATCCGGCTCTGGTGCGGTCCCGGAACCCGGCGCGCTTGGGGAACCCGGCCTCGCCTCGCCTCAGGAACCCGTTCCGGGCGCGCTTGCGGAACCCGGCTGCGGCTCGATGCCGGCCGCCGGTCCCGTGACCGTGATGGAACGGGCCGTGCCGTCCGCCGACGCGGGGAGGGACGACGCGACGGCCGGCAAGATCGCGGTGATCGGCATGGCCTGCCGCTTCCCCGGCGCGCCCGACGTGGAGACCTACTGGGCCAACCTGCTGTCGGGACGCTGCTCGGTGGCCGAGGTGCCGGTGTCCCGGTGGGACCATCGGCGGCTGTACAGCCCGGTTCCCGCGCTGGGCAGGTCGCTGAGCAGATGGGGCGGCTTCCTCGACGGGATCGAGGACTTCGACGCGGCCTACTTCGGCATGGGCGACGAGGAGGCGACCTGCCTCGACCCCGGCATCCGGCTGTTCCTGGAGGCCACCGCGACCTGCCTGGCCGACGCCGGCTACACCGGGGCCGAGCTGTGGGGGCGGGACGTCGGCGTGTTCGTCGGCGGACGGATCTCCTCCTACGGCAGGCGGGCCGGGCTGCGCCCCGCGGTGCTGCAGTCGGACCAGAACTTCATCGCGGCCCACGTCGCCCACCACTTCGACTTCCGCGGGCCCAATCTGGTCGTCGACAGCGCCTGCTCGTCCTCGCTGGTCAGCGTGCAGCTCGCGTGCCGAGCCCTGCTCGCCGGCGACGCCGAGGTCGCCGTGGCCGGCGGTGTCGAGGTGCTGCTCGACGAGCAGCCCTACCTGGAGTTCAGCGCCGCCCGCGCCATCTCTCCGTCGGGCCGCTGCGCCACCTTCGACGAGCGGGCCGACGGCTTCGTGCCGGGCGAGGGGTGCGGGGCGGTGCTGCTCAAGCCGCTGGCCGCCGCGCTCGCGGACGGTGACCGCGTCCACGCGGTCATCGAGGCCGTGGCCGTGAACAACGACGGCCACACGATGGGTATCACCACGCCGAACCCGGCGGCCCAGGCCGACGTCATCAGGAAGGCGCTGGCGGCGGCGAACCGGCGGGCCGACGAGATCGGCATGGTCGAGGCGCACGGCACCGGGACCCTCATCGGCGACCCGATCGAGCTGCGCGCGCTGACCGACGTGTACCGCGAGACCAGCGACCGGACCGGCTGGTGCGCGATCGGCAGCGTCAAGTCGAACGTCGGCCACCTGCTGAGCGCGGCGGGTGCGGCCGGGCTCATCAAGGTGGTGCTCGCCGTCGAGCACGGCCAGATCCCGCCCACGCTGTTCTGCGAGACCCCCAACCCGCGCTTCGACTTCGACGCCTCGCCGTTCTTCCCGAACACCCGGCTGCGCACCTGGGCGCCGGGGGAGCGGATGCGGGTGGCAGGACTCAGCTCGTTCGGGCTCGGCGGCACCAACGCCCATCTGGTCGCCGCCCAGCTCGACCCGCGGTTGCGCGAGGGGGCTCCGGCGCCCCGCGAGCCGCTGCCCGCGCCGGTGTTCCGGCGCAAGCGGCTGTGGCTCGGCCGGGAGGCCGATCCCACGGTGACGGCGACAGGTCGAACCACCGGGACTGCGGGCAGTGAGGACACCAGTCAGAATGAGGACGGGCTCGTCGCGTCGCTGCTCGAGCTCTCCTTCACCGAGTAGGACCGAGGTCCGCACGGCGGCCTGTCCCGAGAGGTCCTCGCGAGTGAGCGGAGGGCCGGCCCGGGGCGGCGGGCGCAGTCCGCGGACCACGTTCCCTATCAGACGGGAGGAATCGATGAGCACCACAGCCAGCGGCGCACCCCCCGCCGGGCAGGCGCCCCCCGCCCTGTCCGCCGCGCATGTCCGGCTGGCGGTGGCCGGCGTGATGGCCGGCATGCTGCTGTCCGCGCTCGACCAGACCGTGGTGAGCACCGCGCTGCCCCGGATCGTGAGCGACCTGGGCGGCATGGACATGCTCTCGTGGGTGGTCACCGCCTACCTCGTCACATCGATGGTGGTGACCCCGCTGTGGGGCAAGATCTCCGACCTGTACGGCAGGCGGTCGACGTTCATGGCCGCGATCGGGTTGTTCCTGCTCGCCTCGGCGCTGTGCGGCCTGGCGCAGGACGTCGGGCAGCTCATCGCGTTCCGGGCCTTGCAGGGCCTGGGCGGAGGCGGGCTGTTCGCGCTGGCGCTGACCGTCATCGGCGACGTCGTGCCGCCCCGCGAGCGGGGCCGCTACCAGGGGTACTTCGCCGGGGTCTTCGCCCTGGCCAGCCTCGGCGGGCCGCTGCTCGGCGGCTGGCTGGCCGACGGGCCGGGGTGGCGCTGGATCTTCTGGGTGAACGTACCGGTCGGCCTCGTCTCGCTGGCGGTCGTCGCGGCCGTCCTCCGGCTGCCGGTGACCCGCAGGGAACACCACGTCGACTACCTCGGCGCCGCGCTGATCGTCGCCGGTGTCACGGCGCTGCTGCTCTACCTCGACTGGGCCGGTGAGGAGTACGGCTGGGCCGCCCCTGGGTCGCTCGCCCTGCCGGCCGTCTTCGCCGTCGCCGCGGTGCTGTTCGTCGTGGTCGAGCGGCGTGCGGCCGAGCCCGTGATCCCGCTGCGGCTGTTCGGCAACCAGGTCTTCCGAGTGGCGAACGTGTTCGGGTTCCTCGCCGGCGCCGCGATGTTCAGCGGCATCGTGTTCCTGCCGGTATATCTGCAGGTCGTGTCCGGCATGTCGCCCACGACGGCCGGCCTGGCGATGCTGCCGGCGATGTTCGGGATCATCATCGCCACCGCCGTCTCCGGCAACCTCATCACCCGTACCGGCCGCTACAAGATCTTCCCCATGCTCGGTTCCGTGCTGCTGGTGCTGGCGATGTTGCCGCTGTCGCGCCTCGCCGTGGACACGGCGTACTGGTGGGTGGCCGTGCTCTCGTTCGTGTTCGGCGCGGGCACCGGCCTGACCATGCAGCCCGTCCTGACCGCCGTGCAGAACGCCGTCGAGATGCGCGACCTGGGGGCGGCCACCGGCGCGGCCAACTTCTTCCAGCGGATGGGCGCGGCCGTCGGCACGGCGGTGCTCGGCGCGGTCTTCAGCTCCGGCCTGGCCCGCCATCTCGCCGACGAGGCGGGTGGCGTGCGCGTCGCGGCCGACGACGTGCAGGCCATCCAGCGGCTGGCCGAGCCCCTGAAGGGACACGTGCTCGCCGCGTTCGCGCAGGCTCTGGACGACGTCTTCCTCGTCGCCGTGCCCGTGGTCGCGCTCGCGCTGGTCGTGTCGCTCTTCCTCCGCGAGGTGCCGCCCCGGCAGATGCCCCAGCCGGCCGACGGCACCCAGCAGGCGGCGGGCGACAAGCAGCCCGAGCGGCCGGAGCGGCCCCAGGGGCACGAGCAGCCCCGCGGGGGGACGACGCCGAACGGCGACGGCCGGGAACAGGCAGGCGCCGAGCAGGGCGGCCGTGCGAACAGCCCGCGCTGAGCCGCTGCCTTCCCGGCGAGGCCGCCTTCCGGCCGAGCCATCGCCTTCGGATGACCCGTCGCATCTCAGGGGGCCCGATCGACGATCGGGCCCCCTTTCCTTGCGCAACATTGCGCAGACACGCTCTGACCGGCCAAGTAGCGTCTGCCGCAGTTCCCCATCGTCTCCTCCGAACGCGGCGCACGCGCTCGGCGGGCAGATCCGTCAGGCGCGCGCCGATCTTCGAGAAGGGATCGCGCAATGTCAGACACGGCGGTGTCCACCCTCGACGCGGGCCGGATCAGGCCGGCCCAGCACCAGACCTCCGTCCCCGCCGACAAGGTGCTGCACTCGGGCAACTCGGGCTTCATCATCGCCCGCAACGCCCAGCTCAAGTACAGCCACCGGGCCGAGGGCCGCCAGTTCTTCTCCGAGGTCGTCCGTCACATGAACGACTCCGACCTCAACGGGGCCTCCTTCTTCTGCTACGAGGAGGCGTTCGGCACGCAGGACCGCCTCCACTGGCTCATCCACTGGAAGTCGCCCAACGACTACGGCATCAGCCTGGAGATGGTCGACCACGACGAGACCATGATCGACCTTCTCGAGTCCGACCGGGTCAAGGACGACGACGGCGTCGGCGCGTGGGGCCGCCTGATCGTCGAGGGCACGATGCAGGAGAAGATCCTGGTGCCCCAGCACGGCGCCCACCACGAGAACGAGGAGGACGTCCCGAGCGACCTGTGGGTCGACCCGGCCTGGAAGCAGAGCTCCCAGCCGCTGTCGGAGCAGCTCAACTCGGCCAACGCCGAGCTCGTCCTGCACCGGGTCGGCCAGGCCAAGCACGAGTTCCGCAAGGAGGCTCGCTACTTCGCCTTCGCCTGGCAGAACCACGTCAACAAGGTCCTGCCCGGCCGGGTCACGTCGTACCTGTACGAGGAGACCTTCGGCGTGATGGACCAGCTGCACTGGCTGATCCACCTGCGGTCGTTCGAGGACTACCTGACGCTGATGCACCTCGACGACCACGACCCCGACTTCCGCCGGATCCTGGAGAAGGACTTCATCGCGCCCCACCGCGGCGGCGGCACCTGGGCCAGGGCCTTCGTGGACGGCACGCTGCACGACACGCTTCTGGTGCCCTACCAGCTTCCCCGATGACGGCCCCCCGGTGACAGCGGACCAGTCCGGGCTCCGGACGGGCGCGCCGCGCCCGCCGGCACCCGGCGGAGGAGGAAAAGGCTGATCATGCGCGCGTGGCTCTTCCCGGGCCAGGGGTCGCAGCGCAAGGGCATGGGGGAGGGGCTCTTCGACCTCTTCCCCGGCCTGTGCGCCGAGGTCGACGCGATCCTGGGCTACTCGATCCGCGACCTGTGCCTGAAGGACCCCGACGGACGGCTCCGGCAGACGCAGTACGCCCAGCCGGCGCTGTTCGTCGTCAACGCGCTGACCCACCTGGCCCGGCTGCGGGAGGAGCCGGAACCCGACTTCTACGCCGGGCACAGCCTGGGGGAGTTCGACGCGCTGTTCGCCGCCGGCTGCTTCGACCTGGCCCCCGGCGTACGGCTGGTCCGGCGCAGGGGCGAGCTGATGGGCCGGGCCGACGGCGGGGTCATGACGGCCGTGCTCGGCCTGCCCGCCGCGACCGTGGCGGCGCTGCTGGAGGAGGCAGGCGTCGCGGACGTCGACGTCGCCAACCACAACTCCGCCGACCAGGTGGTCCTGTCCGGAGCCCCGGAGGGCATGGCCCGGGCCGTCGAGGCCGTCGAACGGGCGGGCGGCGCCCGCTGCGTGCCGCTCAACGTCAGCGCCGCCTTCCACTCGCGGCACATGCGACCGGCGGCCGAGGAGTTTGCGGCGTTCCTACGCGAGGTGGAGTTCGCGCCTCCTCGGGTGCCGGTCGTGGCCAACGTCACCGCCCGGCCGTACCCGCGGGACGGGGTGGCGGACCTGCTTGCCCGGCAGATCGCCAGTCCGGTCCGCTGGTGGGACAGCATGAGCTACCTGTTCCACCGCGGCGTCCGCGAGATCGCCGAGGTCGGCCCGGGCACGGTGCTCACGGGCCTGTGGCGGTCGGCCTGCCGCACCCCGGCCACCGTGACTCCGGTCCCTCAGGCCCCGGCTCCCGTGACGCCGGCCGCCCCCATGACGCCGGCTCATGCGAACCCGGCTCCTACGGCCCCGGCCGCCGAGGCGGACGCGCGGCTCGCGTCGGCGGCCGAGAAGCTGGGCTCCGCCCGGTTCCGTCGCGAGTACGGGCTGCGCTACGCCTACCTCGCCGGCTCGATGTACAAGGGGATCTCCTCCGCCGACCTGGTCGTACGCATGGGCCGCTCGGGTCTGATGGGCTTCTTCGGTGCTGGGGGGCTGTCCCTGGAGCGCACCGAGCAGGCGCTGCTCGACATCCGGCGCCGGCTCGGCTCCGAAGTTCCGTTCGGCATGAACCTCCTCAACGACCTCGACGACCCCGCAAGGGAGGAGCGCACGGTCACCCTGTATCTCAAGCACGACGTGCGCTTCGTCGAGGCCGCGGCGTACCTCGGAGTCACGGCCCCGTTGGTGCGCTTCCGCTTCAGCGGCGCCCACCGGGACGCCCAGGGCAGGCCGGTCGCCGTACGGCGGGTGCTGGCGAAGGTGTCACGCCCGGAGGTGGCCACCGCGTTCATGAGCCCGCCGCCGCAGGCGCTGCTCGACCGGCTGGGGCGGGAGGGCGGGCTCACCCCCGCGGAGGCCGAGGGGGCGCGGGAGCTGCCGGTCGGCGGCGAGGTCTGCGTCGAGGCGGACTCCGGCGGGCACACCGACGCGGGTGTGGCGCTCACGCTGGTCCCCGCCATGCGCCGGCTGCGTGACGAGCTCACGGACCGGTACGGCTATCGCACCCCGATCCTGCTCGGCGCCTCGGGCGGCCTCGGCGCGCCGGAGGCGGTGGCCGCCGCCTTCGTCCTCGGGGCCGACTTCGTGCTGACGGGGTCGGTGAACCAGTGCTCGCCCGAGGCCGGCACCTCCGAGGCCGTCAAGGACCTGCTGGCCGGGCTCGACGTGCAGGACACGGCGTATGCGCCCTCGGGCGACATGTTCGAGCTGGGGGCGCGGGTGCAGGTCGTGCGGAAGGGGACGCTGTTCGCCGCCCGCGCGACCAAGCTGCACCAGCTCTACCAGCGCCACCGGTCGCTGGAGGAGATCGACCCGGCCACGCTGGCGAGCATCGAGCGCACCTTCTTCCGCCGTTCCGTCGAGGAGGTGTGGCGGGAGACCCGCGACCACTACCTGTCCGGCGGGCGGCCCCACGTGGTCGAGAAGGCCGAGCGTGACCCGCGCCACCGGATGGTGCTGGTCTTCAAGTGGTATTTCGCCCACTCCAACCGGCTCGCCCTCGCCGGAGACCCGGCCGAGCGTGCCAACTACCAGATCCACTGCGGCCCGGCGATGGGCGCGTTCAACCGGTTCGTCCGCGGCAGCGAGCTGGAGGACTGGCGCGACCGGCACGTCGACGTCATCGCCGAGCGGCTCATGACCGGCGCCGCCCGATGCCTCGACGGCCGCATCCCCGCAGATCCCACGTCCATGAAGGAGTAGACGGTGTCGAACAGCACCACACAGACGACCGTGCCGCCGGCGCTGCACCAGACCTCGCAGTCCCCGGACCGCGTCCTGCACTCGGGGAACGCGGGCGTGATCGTCGAGAGGGTGGCGCAGATCCGCGGTGGGCGGGGTGGCGCCGCCAGGAAAGCAGCCCGCGAGATCGCCGAGCACATCAACGCCAAGCACGCGGGGACGGCCACGGCCTTCGTCTACGAGGAGACCTTCGGCGTCAGGAACCGGCTTCACTGGCTGCTGCACTTCACGTCGTACGCCGACTACGGCACACTGCTGGCGATGGGCGGCCCGGGCGGCGACATCCGCGGTGGCGTCTTCGGCGCGCACGAGGCCGACGTCTGGGACGAGCTGTTCGAGGCGGGCAGCGTGCGCGAGACCGTCATGCTCCCGCACCGGTGGGGCATCTTCGGCACCGCCACCGAGGCGATGGCCGCAGACTCCGCGATGAGCCCCATCGTCCCCGGGGAGGGCGGCCTGCCCCGGTTCGACGTACGGCCGGCGCAGGAGCAGACCGCGATGCCGGCGGACAAGACGCTCAACTCGGCCACAGCGGGCGTCGTCATGCGCCGTACGGTCGACTTCGACTACCGCTACCGCGCCGAGGCGCGCGTGTTCGCGCGGACCGTGGCCGAGAACATGAACCTCAACATGGACGGCCTGGCCACGGTCTTCCTGTACGAGGAGTCGTTCGGCCGGATGGACCGCGCGCACTTCCTCATCCACATGCGCTCGCTGGACGTGATGTACCTGCTGATGGGCCTCGACGCGCGCACCGACCCCGACGCCCCGCGCGCCTCGTTCATCCAGGACTGGATCTCGATGGACAAGGGCGGCGGCGCCTGGGACAAGATCATTGTCCAGGGCACCACGCGGGACGTCCTGCTCACCCCGCAGCACTGGGGCTGAGGCGGAACCGGAAGGGGCCACGGCGTCGCCGCCGTGGCCCCTTCCGCTGCCGGGAGAACGAGGTTCAGCCCGTGTACGTGGTGATGCAGAACGGGTGTCCCGCGGGGTCGAGGAGCACCCGCCACTTGTCGCCGCCCGGCTGGAAGTCGGGCTTGGTCGCGCCCAGCTCGAGCAGCTGCTGCTCCGCCTTGTCCAGGTCGGGCACGCTGAAGTCGAGGTGGAACTGCTTGGCCGAGTCGGGCCAGCTGGGCCGTGGGTGGTCCGGCACCCGCTGGAAGCTCAGGCGCACGCCTCCGTCGCTCCCGGCGAGGTAGGTGAAGTTCTCGCTGCTGAACACCACCTCCCAGCCCGTGACCTGGCGATAGAAGTCCGCCAGCGCGGCGGGATCCTGGCAGTCGAGCGAAACCGCGGCGAGAGTGCCGATGGCTGACATGGTGAAGCTCCCTTCGTTCTGGCCTGCTACGCCTCCGGACGAGCCGGACGGGCCCGTTCCGGAGGCGCAGACGGACATATGCTGCGCGGTGGCGTCGCATGACGGCGATTTCACCGGCCGTCAGACGGCACCGCGATTTCCGATGGTACGCAGCCGATCAGTCGAGCTCGTACTCGAAGGTGAATTCCGCGTGACCGTCCGGACCCACGTTGCCGCTCGTGTAGCGGGCCTCGCCGCGCAGCCCCTTGAGGTCGCCGGTGCCGGAACCCGGCACCACGGTCAGGGTGGCCTCGGCTGTGCCCGGCCGGACGACGCCGTCGAGCCGGAAGACGAAGCTGCCCTGGCGGCCGTCGAGGCTGCCGGTCACCCGTTCAAGGCCCTGGAACGGGCTGGTGCCGTCCGCCTCGGTGAGGACCAGGCACTCCAGTGCGCCGGTGGCCACCAGGTCGCCGGTGTAGTGGTTGACGACGGTGCCCCGCGACAGGACTGGGCCGCTGTCCTGCACGGCGTACGGCTGCGGCTGCCACGGCTCCCATTTCATCGTCCCGGTGGCGGTCTTTCCCATCGGAAACCTCCCGCGTCTCGAATTTCGCTGAATTTCTCGGGTGCGGAACGACGGCACTGTTCTGCGGAACGAAACAATGCTGTTCCGTAGGATCATGCCTGATGGAAGAGGGTTCGTCTGCTCAGGATTGAGCATTTTCGGCGCATTATAAAAGCGGCTTCCGGCCTTTATTGAGAATGGCTTCACGTGCTAATTTAAATGATATGAGCGACGAACTGCAGCCTATGCCCGACGATTGGAGCACGGCACTAGCGGTAGTGGCCCATCCGGACGACATCGAGTTCGGCGCCGCCGGAGCCGTCGCGAGCTGGACCGCCGCCGGGAAGTCCGTGAGCTACCTGCTGCTCACCCGCGGCGAGGCCGGGATCGACGGGATGCCGCCCGAGGAGGCGGCCGCCGTACGGGAGGCCGAGCAGCGCGAGAGCGCGTCGATCGTGGGCGTGGAACAGGTGACCTTCCTCGACCACGCCGACGGCGTCATCGAGTACGGCCTGCCGCTGCGCCGGCGGATCGCCGAGGAGATCAGGCGGCACCGGCCCGAGCTGGTCATCGGCTTCAACCACCACGAGCGGTTCCTCAGCGGCCGGTGGAACCCGCCGGACCACCGCAACACCGGGCGGGCCCTGCTCGACGCCGTGGGCGACGCGGGCAACCGCTGGATCTTCCGCGACCTCGGCCTGGAGCCCTGGGAGGGCGTGCGGCACGTGGCCATCGCCAACTCGCCGCATCCGACCCACGCCGTGGACGTCACCGACTCCATCGACAAGGCCGTGGCCTCCCTGGAGGCGCACCGCGCCTACCTGGCGGGCCTGCGGCCGCCGGTCAGGGACGTGCGCGGCCCGCTGACCGCGATGGCCCGCCAGACGGGCGAGCGGTTCGGCGGCCGGCTCGCGATCGCCTTCGAGCTCATCCCTCGCTGAGCCCGGCGGCGTCCGCCCTCCCGCCCCGGCCCGCGGCTGAGTCCGCCCGGGCCGGGGCCGCTTCCTCACGGCCGGGCTGGAGCCGCGGCCGGTTCGTCACCGGCCGGGCAGGGACCGCGGCTGTTGCTTGGGTCGCGGCCCGGGAGGCGGCCGCGAAAGCCGAAAGGGCACTGGAAGTCGAAAGGGCCGCCCGGAACGGCGTGTGGAGTCCCGCTCCCGCGCAGCTCCGGCTTATGCGGCTTGTCTCGGCGGCCTCAGCCGTGCTTCTCCAAGACCGTGCACATCGAGCGCCAGGTCTGCACCCGCGGCCGCTCGGGGTCGGGGAGCGCACGCAGGCCGGTGACGACCGGGACGACCACGTCCCGCCAGACGTCGCCGGGCACGTGCCACAGGTACGGCGGCACCCGCCGCTCAATGCTCTCGGCCATTTCCGCGGGCGAGGTGGCCTTCTCGTACTCGGCGGCGAAGTGCTGCTCCACCGGCCGCAGGCCCACCGCCTCACCGGCGGACACGAGCCCCTCCGGGGTGTCCGGCCGCGGCGGCTGCAGTGGCGCCAGCCGGTCGAGGGCCTCCACCAGTTCGTCCGGGTCGGCGACGGGGCTGCCGTGCACGGCGGCGAGCCGCCCTCCGGGTCGCAGCACGCGGGCCGCCTCGGCCACGGCGGCGGCCATGTCCCCGACCAGGTGCAGGACGTGGACGAACACGACGTTCGCCACCGCACCCCGGGGCAGGGGGAGCGCCCTGGCGTCCGCCCGCGCCACCCGGCCGGCGAGCCGCTCGTGTGCGCGGCGCAGCATCGGCGCGGAGATGTCCACCCCGATCACGGGATGTCCCAGCTCGCGCAGTCCTGCCGCGACCACGCCGGTGCCGACGCCGACCTCCAGGGTCGTGCCGGCCACCAGGTGCGGGGCCAGGCACGCCGCCGACTGGCGGCCCCGCTCGAGGCCGCCGCGCATCTCGTCGTAGCTGTCGGCGACGCGGTCGAACGACATCGCCTGCGTCATGGGGCGTTCCTCCTCGGTCTCGAACCACTTCCAACCGCGTCGAACCGTCTCGAACCGGTCGCCGGGCTCGCCGGCGCCCTGCGTACGGTCACCGGTCCACCTCACCCGCCAGGCCGGCTGTCGCGTCAGCGCAGGTCATCGCCGCGGGATCGGCCACGAACTCCTCGATCAACCCGGCCAGCACGTCGGCGCGGTCGTACAGGCACTGGTGCGTCGCGCCGCGGAGCTCGACGAAGCGTCCCGAGGGGAAACGCGCCGCCGCGGCGCGCAGCCGCGGCGTGGAGACGATCCGGTCGTGCTCGGCGCCGACGGCCAGGACCGGGACGCGGACCTGCCCGGCCTCGGCCGACACGTCGTCGCCCCAGAAGGCGAGCATCTGAAAGGCGTAGGGCACCAGGGCCTGGGCCGAAAGGAACGGCGCACGGACCTCCTCCCGCAACGCGTCGCTGGTCAGGGCGAGCACCTCATCGGGGCGGGAGGCGGGTGGGTCCTCGCCCCCGAACAGGCGCAGCAACCGCCCCGCCTGTTCCGGCCGTCGCACGAGTGTCCGGCACAGGTAGTCGAGGTTCCGCTCGTACGGGGTGTCGAGACCGTCGTGGCCCCCCTCGGCCCGGAACGAGCCGTTGAGGAACACCATCGAGGCGACCACGTCGGGGCGGCGCACCGCGAACCGGACGGCCTGCTTGGGCCCGGTGCACCAGCCCACGAGGTGGCAGCGCTCGACGCTCTCGTTCTTGAGCACGGCCTCCAGGTCGTCGGCGTGCTCGTTGAGACCGGGCACGGACGCAGGGCCGTCGTCCTCGGGCCCGCGAGGGTCCACGACCAGGACGCGCCGCCGGGCCGACAGCCGGTCGATCAGGGGGTGCCAGAAGGCCGGGCTCTGGCCCAGGGCGTTGAGCAGGACGACCGGCTCGGCTCCGAGTCCCCCTCCGGCCGGAGTTCCTCCGGGTCCCGGCACGGCGGGGGGCACCGCCAGGTGGTAGGTCAGCGGCCGTCCGGCGACGTCGATGGTGGTGCGCACGAGCCGTTCGGGCACCCTCTCCTGACGGTCGCGGGCCGCCTCTTCGGCCGCCTCCTGGGCTCGGCGCACCCGGCGCAGCAGCGCCCGCTGAGCGGGCGGCGCCCACTCGCGCGGTCCCGTCGTCGTCTCCCGGTAGCCGGTCCAGGGCGACGGCTCGGCCAGGAACCCGGTGAGCCGGTCGTGTAGCAGCCGGTCGATCGGATCCAGCTCGGCGGGGTCCTGGACCGGCAGCAGCCGCACCCCGTAGACGTCGCCGATCCGCTGGAGCAGGCCGTCCACGGGCACGACGCCGGAGGCGGCCAGGCGGAACCGGCCGCCCGCCGTCGCCGGATCGTCCACCAGCTCGACCAGCACGCGCGTGACCTCGTCCATCGGCGTCAGCCGTACGACGGACTCCGGGGGGACCAGGCACCGCAGGGGCCGGGTGCCGAAGTAGTCCGGCGCACGGGCGGTGACCTCGTCGACGACAGAGCGCAGGGCGGCCAGGAACCGGTGCAGCCCGGCGGGCACGGGCTCGCCCGGCCGGACGCCCGGCGGCACGACCCCGGCCGTCGCGACCGCGTCGGGGCCGGACTCCGTGCCTGCGGGCGACAGCGCGCCGACGGGGGAGACCGTGCGCACCAGCCGGTGGCCGATCCCGTGCTCCGCGCAGGCGGTGGCGACCTCCTCCTCCACCGTGGTGTGCACACAGGCGACGATGGCGTCCACCGGCCTGGCGGACGTGCCGAGGGGACGGCACAGCTCGTCGGCGGTCACGTGGACGATCCCGGCCGCGCCGAGCACGGGCAGGCGAGCGACGACGCTCCGGGCCAGCGCCGCGTCCGCACGGGCGTCGCGGCCGGGAACCGGCCCGGCGTCCCCCGTGAGGAGCCAGACGACGTCGGCCCGCACATCCTCGGGCAGGTCGCCGGTCGGCCCGGCGTCCACGACCAGCAGCCGCGGATCGCGCGGCCGGTCGTCCGCGGAAGCCGCGCCGCCCGTGGCGGCGGGCGGCCGTCCGGGAGGAGTGACGATCGTCACCCGGCCGGCGCCGCGGGCCAGGAGACGGTCGGCGAGCCGGGCGGCGAGGAGGGCGGACGAACCGCCGAGCAGCACGTCACGAGCCATGCTTTCGATCGTCGCCAGACCGGCCCGCGGCCGTCTGCTCAACTTTGAGCGGCATCGGCCCGGCGCGCCTGCCTAGCATCCGGCGGTACGCGGCGGGCCTGCGCCCCCCAGGCGCCCGGACCGCGTGCGGGCCGCCACACCGCACGCTCGCATGGCGCGCCGCCGTCATAGGCGCGACGTCGATCGAGTGCGAAAGGCGGACCGAACGGTGACCGACCACTGGGACGAGACGTTCGAGAGCGTCCTGCGGCCGTACCTTCCCACACTGCCGGAGGGCGCCCCGCTCGCACCCGACCTTGTGATGGCGGCCTTCGGCCTGAACTCGGTGGCGACCGTGGGGCTCATCGCGGCGCTGGAGGACGCGTACGGGGTGACGTTCCCCGACGAGGAGCTGGTGCCCGCCAACTTCCGGACGCCGGGGAGCGCGTGGGCGCTGCTGACCCGGCTGCGCGCGACGTCGGGCCGGCCCTGACTCCGGTCGCGGGGCCGCCGGTTGCGGTGCGGTTCGAGCTTCAGGAGGACTGATGACGGAGCGGCTGCTGGACGAATGGTTCCTCGACGGGCTGGCCCGCGATCCCGGCGGCCCGGCTCTGCGGGTGCACGCCGTGACCCTCTCGTACGCGGAGGTGGACCGGCGGGCCCGCGCCTGGGCCGCCGCGCTGACCGAGGGCGGGCGGGCGCCGCGCCGCGTGGGGCTGCTCGCGAACAAGAGCGTCGAGGCGTACATCGGCCTGCTGGCCGCCCTGTACGCCGGAGCCGCGGCCGTGCCGCTCGGCTTGGAGGCGCCGGCCGAGCGCAACGCGGAGATCGCCCGCGCCGCCGGCGTGGACTCCCTGGTCGTGGACGCCGGTGGGGCCGCGCAGGCGGCGCGCGTGGCCGAGGCGGCCGGCGTCCGCGTCGTCCTGGCCTCCGACGCCGTTGACGCCGACACCGGAGCGCCGGCCGGAGTGCCCGTGCGGGTGCCCGGCGACGACGACGCGGACTCCTTCCGGCCGCCGTCGGGCCGCACGCCGCAGGACGTCGCGTACGTGCTGTTCACCTCGGGGTCCACAGGGCGGCCCAAGGGGGTGCCGATCGCGCACCGCAACGTGAGCGCGTTCCTGCGGGCGTCGCTGCCGCGCTACGACGTCGGCCCCGGCGACCGCTTCAGTCAGGTGTACGACCTCACCTTCGACCTGGCGATGTTCGACATCTTCATGGCCTGGGGCAGCGGGGCCTGCTTGTGCGCCCTGACCCGGCTGCAGGCCCTCGACCCGGCCCGGTACGTCCGGTCGTACGGCCTGACCGTCTGGCATGCCACCCCCAGCCTGGTCAACGCGGTGCGGGCCAGGGACGCGCTCGCGCCCGGGTCGCTCGCCGGGCTGCGCTACGCGGTCTTCTGCGGAGAGCCGCTGCCGGTCGAGACCGCACGGGCGATGCGGGCGGCCGCCCCGGACGCCGCCCTCGACAACATCTACGGCCCGACCGAGCTGACGATCGCCTGCACGGCCTACCGCTGGCCCGCGGGCGAGCCGCTCGACTGGGAGGGCGAGACCGTGCCGATCGGCTACCCCAACGACGGCATGGACTTCCTGATGCTCGGCCAGGACGCCGAGCCCGGCCAGCGGACCGGCGAGCTGTGCATGACCGGCCCGCAGATGTTCCGCGGCTACCTCGACCCGGCCAACGACGCGGGCCGGTTCCACCAGGCCGACGGCAGGACGTGGTATCGCACCGGCGACCGGGTCCGGCTCGACGACAAGGCGGGGCTGGTGCACCTGGGCCGGGACGACTCCCAGGTGAAGATCCACGGCTACCGGGTCGAGCTGGCGGAGGTCGAGCACGCGCTGCGCGAGGCCGCGCCCGGCTGCGAGCCGCTGGTGTTCGCGCTGGACGACGAGACCGGGAAGGTCCTGGTCGCGTTCGTGGCCGGTGGAGGCGCCGACACGGCCGCGCTCGCCGCGCGGCTGGCCGACCGGCTGCCGCCGTACATGCTGCCGCGGCACCTGTGGCCGCTGGACGAGATGCCGCTGAGCCGCAACGGCAAGGCCGACCGGGTGGCGCTGCGCGAGCGGGCTCTGCGCCTCCTGGGCGCTCAATCTTGAGCTGAGCCGCCGCCGGACCCGTTCTTACCATCCCCGCGACGTCACGCGCGCTCTGAGCACACCGAGGAGAGGAACGCTTCGATGCCCGAGATCGAGTGTCGCCTGTCGCTGCGGCACGCCGACTTCATCATGCAGAACCACCGGGTGCACGGTGTGTCGGTGATGCCGGGAGTGACCTTCCTCGACATCGTCTACCGCATCCTCATCGCCAAGGGGTTCGACCACCGGCGCGCGGAGCTGCACAACGTGCTGTTCACCGAGGCGGTCGCCACGGCCGACGGCCTCGGCCGGGAGATCCGCGTGCTCGTCGGCCCCGAGGAGGACGGCGTGCGCCAGGTGACCGGGGAGAGCCGCCAGGCGGGCGGCGACGACTCGTCCTGGCGGCGGAACTTCTCGGCCGAGCTCCGCTTCGCCGGCGGGCCCGAGCCCGGGCGGCTCGATCTCGCCGCCGTCAGGGCGAGGGCCACGACCCGCCGCGACATCGCCGAGCTGTACGCACAGGCCCGCGGCGAGCGGATCGAGCACGGCGCCCCCATGCGCTGCCGGGGCCCGCTGTTCCAGGGGGACGGCGAACTGCTGGCCGAGCTGGACCTGGAGAGCGCGGGACCCGGCCACGGGAAGGGCTTCCACCTGCACCCGGCGGTACTCGACGCGGCCTCCATCGTGGCCTACGGCCAGCGGCCGTCGCCGGGCGACCCGTTCATTCCCGTCTTCATCGAGCGCTTCCGCGCTCACCGGCCGCTGCGCGGCCGGTGTCACGTCCACGTGCCGTCGCCCGAGGAGTTCGCGACCTCGGGCGACGTGGTCCACAACGACTGCTTCCTGTACGACGAGGAGGGCCTGCTCGTCGCCGAGTTCCGCAAGCTCACCTGCAAGCGGATCCGTCATCCCGAGCTGATCACGAAGCTGGTGGACGGCGAGCCCGTTCAGGCCGTTCAGTCCGGCGAGACGGGCGACCCGGCCGGTGAGATGGCGGGGCGCCTGCGGGAGCTGATCGCCGGCCTGCTCGGCGTGGAGTCCGCGGAGGTCCGGACCGATGCCGGGTTCTACGAGCTCGGGCTCGACTCGGTCGCGATGCTGCGCATCAGCCGCGATCTGGAGGAGGTCGTCGGCAGCAGGCTCTACCCCACCCTGCTGTTCGAGTTCAGCGACATCGACAGCCTGGCCCGCCACCTGGTGGACACGTACGGACCCGTGGCGCGCTCCGGCGGAGAGGACGGCGTCGCGGAAACGGCCGGACGCCCGGCCGCCGCGTCCGGCGAAACCGGGATGACGTGCCTGGCTCCGGTGTGGGCGGCACGCCCGGCCGCGCCGACCGGCGAGCGCGATGACTTCCGTGCCCCCGGTGATGCTGGTGGCCCCGGCGAGCCTGCCGAGCCCGGCGACCTCGTCCTTGTCGGCGGGACCGCGGTCCTGGCCGACGCGCTGCGCGACGGGATCGCCGGCACGGGCCGACGGGTCGTGCACGTGACGGCGGGCGAGGCGTTCGCCGTGATCGACCGCGACACCTGCGAGATGCGTCCCGGCGATCGGGACCAGGCACGCCTGCTGCTCGGCGAGCTGTCCAGGACCGCCGCCGCGCCGAGGACCTATGTCGTCGTCGGCGATCCCGGCGGCACCGCGCATCTCGCCGGTGCGGAGACGGCGGATCGGGACGGGCCCTACCACGCAGTCTGGGCACTGGCCGCGGCGCTCGCCGACCACCGCATCGCCGAGCCGGTCGACGTGCTGTACGTCCACGCAGCCCCAGACGGGGCGGCGCGCCCCGGGGACGCGGCGGTCGGGGCGCTGGCCCGCACCCTGTCGGCCGAGGTCCCGGCGCTGCGCTGCCGCCGGGTGGAGGTGGACGCCGACGAGGGCGACGTCGAGGCCCTCGCCGCCGCGATCGTCACCGAGGCCGCGGCCGGGGCGGACGCCGGCGCAGTGGTGGCGGACGCCCACGGGGAGGTGCTGTATCGCGACGGCGAGCGGTTCGTCCGCGGATACACGCGGGCCCGGCCGGGAGGCGAGCCCCTGCGGTTCCGCGAGGGCGGGGTCTACGTGCTGGCGGGCGGCACGGGCGGAATCGGCGCCCTGCTGGCCGGTCACCTCGCCCGGCGCTGGCGCGCCCGGCTGGCGCTGCTCGGCCGGGGGCCGTTGCGGGCCGGCACGGCCACCCGGATGGCGGCCTGGGAGGAGGCGGGCGCGGAGGTCGTCCATCTCCGGGCCGACATCACCGACGCCTCGCAGACCATGGCAGCCCTGGACAAGGTGCGCGCGCTGTACGGCCGTGTCGACGGTGTCTTCCACTGCGCCGGGCTGGTCCGCGACGCCGTCTTCTTCGCCAAGGACCCGGCGGCGTCGGCGGAGGTCCTGCGGACCAAGATCGACGGCGCGGTCAACCTCGACCGGGCGACGGCGGACGACGACCTGGACATGTTCGTGCTGTTCTCCTCGCTGTCGGCGACCCTGCCGAACCCCGGCCAGTGCGACTACGCGTACGGCAACGCCTTCGTCGAGCACTTCGCCCGGGTGCGGGCCGAGCGGCCCGACCGGTCCGGGCGCACGCTCGCGATCGGCTGGCCCTATTGGGCCGAAGGAGGCATGCGCGTCGCGCCCGAGGCGCTGGAGCGGGCCCGCGCGTCGTCGGGGTTGGCCCCGATGCCCACCGAGGTGGGGCTGCGCACGCTGGAGGAGGCGGGGGCGTACGACGAGGTGACGATCGTCGCCGCCTACGGCGACCCCGCGGTCGTCGGCAGGACCGTCCCGGCCGTCGCACCCCGGGAGTGCGGAGAGTCCGGCGAGCGTGGGGAGTCCGGAGAGCCCGCAGAGCACGGCACGGCCATGCCGGGTGGCGCGCGGACCGGCGCCGCACGAGGGCGGGGAGCCCCCGCCACTGGCACGGTGGGTGGCCGGGCGGGCGCCGCCGGGCGGGACGAACCGGCCCCGATCGCCGTCATCGGCATGGCCGGCCGCTATCCGCAGGCGCGGGACCTGCGCGCCTTCTGGCGCAACCTCGCGGGCGGGCGCGACTGCGTCACGGAGGTGCCGGTCGAGCGCTGGGACCACGAGGAGATCTTCGACGCGCGGCGGGGCACGGCGGGCCGGACGTACGGGCGCTGGGGTGGTTTCGTCGACGGTGTCGACCGCTTCGACCACGCGTTCTTCGGCATCTCACGGCGCGACGCCGAGCGGATGGACCCCCAGGAGCGGCTGTTCCTGATGGTCGGCTGGCACGCCCTGGAGGACGCGGGCTATCCGCCCGTCGCGCTCTCCGGCCTGCCGGTCGGGGTGTTCGTCGGCGTGATGTGGAATCACTACCAGCTCCTCGACTCCGCGGACGACGGCGTACGCCCTATGGCGGTGCACTCGGCCATCGCCAACCGCGTGTCCTACACCTTCGACCTGCACGGCCCGAGCATCGCCCTCGACACGGCCTGTTCGTCCTCGCTCACCGCGCTGCACCTGGCGGTCGAGAGCATCCGCCGGGGCGAGTGCGACCTGGCGCTCGCGGGCGGGGTCAACCTGAGCGTCCACCCGCAGAAATACCTCCAGCTCGCGCAGGGCCAGTTCCTGTCCGACGACGGGCGCTGCCGCGCGTTCGGCCGGGACGGCACCGGCTACGTGCCGGGCGAGGGCGCGGGGGCCGTGCTGCTCAAGCCGCTCGACCGGGCCCTCGCCGACGGCGATCACGTCTACGGGGTCATCCGCGCCTGCGCGGTCAACCACAGCGGCCGGACCAGCGGCTTTACGGTCCCCAGCCCGGCCGCGCAGGCGAGGGTGATCGGCGAGGCCGTCAGGCGGGCCGGGATCGACCCCCGCACCGTGGGGTACGTCGAGGCGCACGGCACCGGCACCTCGCTCGGCGACCCCATCGAGATCGAGGGCCTGCGGCAGGCGTTCGCCGGCGTGGGGCTCGCGCCGGGCGTCCGCTCCGTCGGATCGGTCAAGTCGAACATCGGTCACCTGGAGAGCGCGGCCGGCATCGCGGGCGTCACCAAGGCGCTGCTCCAGCTGCGCCACTCGGCTCTGGCGCCCTCGCTGCACGCCGCCGAGCCGAACCCGCACATCGACGTCGCGAACTCGCCCTTCCGCGTGCAGCAGCGGCTGGAGCGGTGGCCCGAGCCGGAGGGCGGCGGGCCCCGCCGGGCGGGCGTGAGCGCCTTCGGCGCGGGAGGTTCGAACGCCCACGTCATCCTGGAGGAGGCGCCCCGGCCGCCGCGCCGCACCCGCCGCAGGGGGCCGCACCTGTTCGTCCTGTCCGCCCGCACACGGGACGCGCTGGGGGAGTACGCCCGCGCCTACCTCTCCTTCCTGCGTCCCGGCGACGACGGGGAACCGCTGCCCGAGCTCGCCGACCTCGCGTACACGAGCCAGGTCGGCCGGACTCCCATGCCCGTACGGCTGGCCGTGCTGGCGGACGACCTTGAGGACATCCGTACGGCGCTGTCCCGTTTCGCTGACGGCGAGCCCGGAGACGGCGTCCGGTCGTGGACGTCGGCGGAGACCGGAGCCGCGGCGGGATCGGCCATCGAGCCGGCGACCGGTGCGGTCGGCGATGACGGCGTCCACGCGGGCTCCGACCCCGTACGGCTCTTCCGGGCCGGAAGGCTGGCGGAGGTGGCCGCTGCCTGGGCAGGCGGCGCGGACGTGCCCTGGGCCGCGTGCCACCCCCGCCCCGCCCGGCGGGTGCCCATGCTGCCGGGATACCCCTTCGCCGAGGAGCGCTGCTGGCTCGGTGACTGGCGGCGCGGCGGAACCGAAGCGCCGAAGGCGCTCGTGTCCCTCGCTGTCGCGGCCGATGCCCATGCCGCGGACGCCGCCGATGCCTCCGAGGACGGCCCGGCCCGGCGAGCGGTGGCGGCCGGCGGGGCGCGCCCGCTCGCCGTCCACGCGACGCTCCCCGAGGCGACGCCTCCCGAAGAGACGCCGCCCGAAGAGACGCCGCATGAGGAGGCAGCGCCCGAGCAGACAGTGTTTGAGGCGCCGTCCGAGCAGACGGCGCACGTGCCGCGTGAGGAAATCGTCCGGGCCATCGAGGACGCGCTGTGCGAGCAGCTCTACGTCTCCAGGCAGGAGATCGACCCGCGGACTCCGTTCAGCGACATGGGCGTGGACTCGATCACGGCGGAGCTGGTGCGCCAGGAGCTCGGCGAGCGCTTCGGCGTCGAACTCGACTCGGTCGCCGTCTACGACCACCCGACCGTCGAGCGGCTCGCGGACTTCGTCCACGAACTGTGCGCCGCGGGTCCGGTCGCCACCTGTCCCACACCCGAGCCCTCCCCGCAGGCCCCGGAGAACGGCGCGTGGGCGGAGGCCGACGGTGCGGAGGAGCCTTCGCGGCCAAGGGACGGCGCGGCCGTCAGGGAACCGGACGACGACGTGCCTCCGGGCGACCAGACGACCGTGGATGCGTGCGACGGCGGTGCGCCGCCTACCGCCGGTGCGGCAACGGAGCGCGCCGAGTCCGGCGGGGCGGTCCCGGACGGCGGGCTGCGCGGGGACGACATCGCGGTCATCGGCATGTCGGGACGCTTCCCCGGCGCGCCCGACCTGGACGCCTTCTGGGCCGGCCTGGCGGCCGGACGCTGCGCCGTGACGGAGATCCCCCGCGACCGGTGGGACGCCGACGCGTGCTACGACCCCGACCGCACGGTCCCCGGCAAGTCGTGCAGCCGCTGGGCGGCCATGCTCGACGACGTCGACGCGTTCGACGCGGGTTTCTTCGGCGTATCGCCGCTGGAGGCGGAGGTGATGGACCCGCAGCAGCGGCTGTTCCTGGAGGAGGCGTGGAAGGCCTTGGAAGACGCCGGCTACGCCGCTCCCGGCTCGGGCCGGCCGCCGCGCTGCGGGGTTTTCGTGGGCTCGGGCGCGGGCGACTACGCGCGGCTGCTCCAGGAAGAGGGCGTGCTCGACAGCGGGTACGGCTTCCTCGGCACCTCGCCCTCCATCCTCGCGGCCCGCGTCTCGTACCTGCTCGACCTGACCGGGCCCACGATGGCGGTGGACACCGCGTGCTCCTCCTCCCTGGTCGCGATCCATCTGGCCTGTGAGAGCATCCGCACCGGGCAGTGCGAGACGGCGATCGCCGGCGGCGTCGCGCTGATGCTGACCCCGCAGCTCCAGGTGCGCTGCAGCCAGGTGGGCATGTTGTCGCCGACCGGCCGGTGCGCCCCGTTCGCCGCCTCGGCGGACGGCACGGTGCTCGGCGAGGGCATCGGCGTGGTCGTCCTCAAGCGGCTCGACCGCGCGCTGTCCGACGGCGACCACATCCACGGCGTCATCCGGGCGACCGGCGTGAACGGCGACGGCAGGACCAACGGCATCACCGCGCCCAGCGCCACGTCGCAGACCGACCTGCTCACCGCCGTGCACCGCAGAGCCGGGGTCCGCCCCGACGACATCGGGTACGTCGAGGCGCACGGCACCGGCACCCCGCTCGGCGACCCGATCGAGGTGAAGGCGCTCAGCCAGGCGTTCAGGACATGCACCGACCGGGTGGGCTTCTGCGGGATCGGCTCGGTCAAGGCCAACGTCGGCCACACGACGATGGCGGCCGGGGTGGCCGGGCTCATCAAGGTGCTCCTGGCGATGCGGCACGGCAAGCTGCCGCCCGCCGTCCACTTCGACGGGCCCAATCCCCACATCGACTTCGACGGCAGCCCGTTCTACGTCGTACGGGAGCTGACCGACTGGCGGCCGGGCCCGTCCGGCGGCCGGGTCGCGACGGTGAGCAGTTTCGGTTTCAGCGGCACGAACTGTCACATCGTGGTCGCCGAGCCGCCACGGCCGGTGCCACGTGACGGTCACTCCTCGGACGAGGCTCACGTCGTGCCCGTCTCCGCACGGACCGACGAGGCGCTGCGCCGCCGGCTGGCCGACCTGGCCGGCGCGGTCGCCGCGCTGCCCGCGTCGTGCACGCTGGAGGACGTCGCGTACACGCTCGCCGTGGGCCGCCGTCACCTTCCCGTACGGGCCGCCGTCGTCGCTCGCGACCTGCCCGAGCTGGAGGAACGGCTGCGCGCCCTGCTGCGTACGGGCCGGGCGCCGGGCTCCTTCCTGATCGCCACGCCGGTCGGCGCCGAGCCCGCCGGGGAAGCGGCAGGGGCACCGGCAGACGAAACGGCGGACAAGGCAGCGGGCGAGGCGGAGCGGCTGGCCGCGGCCTACGTAAGGGGGGAGGCCGTCGACTGGGCGCACCGTCACCGCGGCAGGCGGCCCCGCCGTGTGCCGCTGCCGGCCTACCCGTTCGCCCGCGACCGGCACTGGATCGGCGGCCCCCGCTCCGACCGGCCCACCCCGCGGACCGCGCAGGCCATGCCGGAAGGGCGGGCACGGGAGGACGCGTTCGGGCTCGCCGTACCCTGGCTCCTGCGCGACCACCAGGTGAACGGCGAGCCGATCCTGCCCGCCGCCGCGGCAGTGGAGGCCGTGGCCGGCGCCGCCACGCGGAGGGGCTCCACGCCACCGTTCACGCTGTCGTCGGTGCGCTGGCTGCGTCCGCTCGGAGCGGACCACGGGCCCGTCCATGTCGAGCTGGCCGCCGACGGCACGTTCGCGCTGACGGCCGGCGACCCGGCCACCCCGTACGTCACCGGCCGGGTGTCCCCGGCGCACGGCCAGGTCGACACCCTGGACCTGGCCGCCATCCGGGCCCGCTGCCGTGGGCGGCGGACCGCGGACGAGCTGTACAGGACCTTCACCGCGGCGGGAATCGAGTACGGCCCGGCCTTCCGCACCCTCACCGAGGTCCTCCTGGGCCCGGAGGAGGCGCTGGGCACGCTCACCAACGCCCCGGACGGCACGCCGGTCGGGTCCCGGCCGGGCGAGGACCGCTTCACCGTGCACCCGGCGCTGCTCGACGGCGCGCTGCAGACGGCGGCCGCCCTCGTCGCCGACGGCGCGACCGGCCCCGCCGTGCCGTTCTCCGCCGACCTGGTCGACGTCCTCGCGCCGCTCACCGGCCCCGCGTACGCGCACGTCACCCGGGACGGCGAGCACCACTTCACGATCGAGGTGGCCGATCGCGACGGACGCGTCCTGGTGCGGCTGTCCGGTCTCGTCGTACGACCGGTGCCGGATGCCCTGGACGGCATGCTGTACGTGCCGCAATGGCGGGAGGCCGGGCCGCGGGAGCGCGTCCCTGCCGGTGCGGACGCCGACGGCGGGCGGCGGGGGCTGGTCGTCCACACGGAGGAGTCGGCCGCGCTCGCCCGCGCGCTGCTCGCGCTCCACAACGGTGGCCACACCCGGGCACTCCCGCTGGCCGAACTCGATCCGGCGCGGCTCGACCCGCCATACGACCGGGTCTACTACCTGGCTGGTACGCGTCCCGGCGACGCCTCCGGGCATCCCGTCATGCTCGGCCTGTTCCGGCTGATGAAGGCCCTCATCGCGGGGGAGCGTCCCGGGCGGGGGACGCTGACGGTGGTCACCTCGGGCGCGGTGCCGTTCGACGGCATGGAGGGGGGACCGGCCGACGCGGCGGCACGCGCGGAGGCGGCGGGGCTGCTCGGCCTGGCCCGCGCGTTCGGCGCGGAGTATCCGCGGTGGACCGTCACCTGCGTCGACCTGGGCGACGTGCCCGATCCCGGCGCGGCCGCGCGTGCCGTGCGGGCGGAAACGGAGGGCACGCCGATCGTGGTGCGCCGGGGAGACCGCCGCTGGACGCGCACGCTCGTACCGGCCCGGCTTCCCGCCGCCGGCCTGCCGTTCCCGGAGGGCGGGGTGTGCCTCGTCGTGGGCGGGGCGAGCGGCATCGGCTATGAGCTGAGCCGCCACCTCGCCCGTGCCCACGGCGCCCGCCTGGCGTGGATCGGCCGCCGCGAGCGCGACGCGGAGATCGAGCGCCGCATGGCGGAGATCGCCAGCCTGGGCGGCGAGGCGGTGTACGAGAGGGCGGACGTCTGCGATCCCGCCGCCCTGCGCGACGCGGTCGCGCGGGTCCGGCAGCGGTTCGGGCCCGTCGACGGCGCGGTGCACTCGGCCGCCGTGCCGGGGGACCGCACCCTGGCCAACCTCGACGAGGAGACCTTCCTCGCGGCGCTGGCGCCGAAGACCACGGGACTGGTCACCCTGCACGAGGCGCTGCGCGGTGAGCCGCTCCGCTTCCTGGTGCTCTTCTCCTCGGCCGCGACGTTCGTGGACACCCCCGGGCAGGCGGCCTATGCGGCGGCGGGGACCTTCGAGGACGCGTACGGCCTGCACCTGCGGGAGGCGGGGGCGGCCCCGGCCGTGATCGTGAACTGGGGCTACTGGGGGGCCGTCGGCATGGGTGCCGACGATCGGCACAGTCGGCGCTTCGCCGACCTCGACGTGGGCTCCATCGAGCCCGCAGAGGGCATGGCCGCGCTCACGCGGATCGTCGCCGCCGGGGTGCCGCAGGCCCTCGTCGTGAAGGCCGGGCCCGCCGGTCTGGCCGGGTTCGGGATCGAGGGTGTCGCGCCTGGCTCCGGGGGAGACCGGCAGACCTCAGGGGCTCGGGTGGTCGCGGGCGCTCGGCAGGGCGACGGTGCAGCACCGTCGCCGGCCGCCGACGACGGCCGGGTGGCGCCTGCGGCAGGTGGCACGGAGGCGGCCCCGGCGACCGTGACCGGTGGCACGGGTGAGGTCCCGGTGCCGGTGGGCGTGCGACTCGACCGGCAGGCCCGCGACTACGTCAAGCGCGTCTTCGCCGAGGTGCTCAAGTTCCGAGAGGCGGACCTGGGCGAGCGCACCACGTTCGAGAACTTCGGCATCGACTCGCTGATCAGCCTGAACATCATCAACCGGTTCGAGCGCGACCTCGGCCCGCTGCCGTCGACCCTGCTGTTCGAGCAGCTCACGATCGAGCAGCTGGCCCGATACCTCGCCAGGGAGCACGCGGAGCGGCTGAGCGGCGTGATCGCTCTCGAGCATCCTGAGTGGCCCGGGCAGCCGGAGCAGCCGGAGCAGTCCGATCGGCCCGCACTCTCCACGTCCGCCGAGGCTCCCGGCTCCTCCGACCTCCCGGATGCCTTCGGGGCGCCCGCGGCCTCCGGAGCGTCCGTGCTCTCCGCGGCCACGTCCCGCGCGCCCTCGGCTGTCCGTGACGGCGATGCTGACGGCGGCGCGGACGGGGCACGGCCGGTCGATGTGGCGATCATCGGGGTGAGCGGACGCTACCCGGGCTCGCCCGACCTCGCGGCCTTCTGGCGCAACCTGGCCGAGGGCAACGACTGCGTCACCGAGGTGCCCGCGGACCGCTGGGACTGGCGCCCGCACTTCGACCCGCGCCGCGGCCGGCCGCAGCGCACCTACAGCCGGTGGGGCGGGGTCATCGAGGGCGTCGACAAGTTCGACGCCGGGTTCTTCGGCATACTGCCGCGCGACGCGGTGAACATCGACCCGCAGGAACGGCTGTTCCTCGAAACGACCTGGAACCTGCTCGAAGACGCGGGCTACCTGGGCGAGCACACCCGCGAACCGCGCACCGGCGTGTTCGTCGGCATCATGTACGGCACGTACGGCGAGTTGGGGGCCACCCAGTGGCCGCGGGGGCGCCTGTCAGGGGCGCACTCCGCCTACTGGTCGGTGGCCAATCGGGTCTCGTACTTCTTCGACCTGTCCGGGCCCAGCTTCGCGGTCGACTCGGCCTGCTCCTCCTCGCTGACCGCCGTGCACCTGGCGGTGGAGAGCATCCGGCGGGGCGAGTGCCGCATGGCGATCGCGGGCGGCGTGAACCTCATCCTGCACCCCAACCACCACGTGTCCCTGTGCGCGATGAACATGCTGTCGGCCGACGGCGCGTGCAAGGTCTTCGACGCCCGCGCCGATGGATACGTGCCCGGCGAGGGCGTCGGCGCCGTACTGCTGAAGCCGCTCGACCGAGCCCTGGCCGACGGCGACCGGATCTGGGGCGTGATCCGCGGCAGCGCCGTCAACGCGGGGGGAAAGACCGCGGGATTCACCGTCCCCAACCCCAACGCGCAGGCGGAGCTGGTGTCGGAGGCGCTGCGCCGCGCCAGGGTCGATCCCCGGACGATCAGCTACGTCGAGGCCCACGGCACCGGCACCGAGCTGGGCGACCCCATCGAGGTCTCCGGCCTCACCCGGGCGTTCGGTGCGGCGGGGGACCACGGCACGGGCCGGTGCGCGATCGGCTCGGTCAAGGCGAACATCGGTCATCTGGAGGCCGCGGCGGGCGTGGCCGGGCTGACGAAGGTGCTGCTCCAGATGCGCCACGGCACGATCGCGCCCTGCGTCCACCTCGAGACCCTCAGCCCGAAGATCGATTTCGCGGGGTCGCCGTTCCTTCCGTCGTCCGGGGCGAGGGAGTGGGCGCGGCCGGTGGTCGACCTCGGCGGCGGGCCGCGGGCCGTTCCCCGACGGGCCGGGGTGAGCTCGTTCGGCGCGGGCGGCGCGAACGCGCACGTCATCGTGGAGGAACATACAGAGAGCCGGCCTCGGCTGGCCGACGACGGAGATCGGCAGCTCTTCCTGCTGTCGGCCCGCAACGCCGAGCGGCTGCGCGCGTACGCGGCGCGGGTCGCGGACTTCGTGGACGACGACGCGGCATGCGACGCCACACTGCGCGAGCTGGCCTACACCAGCCAGGTCGGCCGCCAGGAGATGACGGAGCGCCTCGCGGTGCTGGCGACCGACCGGCGGGGCCTCGCGGAGCGCCTGCGCGCGTACGTCTCGGGCGAGCCGCATCCCGACGTCGTCACCGGCAGGGCGGAGGGGGCCGGCACCCTGCTCCTGCTGGACGACGACGAGGGCGCAGAGTTCGTGGCCACGCTCCTGGCCAGGCGCAGCCTTCCCAAGCTCGCCCGCGTGTGGGTGGCCGGGGCGCCGGTGGACTGGCCCGTGCTGTGGTCCGCTCCCGTGCCTCTGCGGGCGTCGTTCCCCACCTATCCCTTCCAGCGCCGCCGCTATTGGCTGGACCTGGACGGCCCGGTGCTGCCCGTCAACACCGGTGCGCCCGACACGACCGGCGCGCCCGACACGACCGGCGCGACACCTGCGACAGGTCCCACCCGTGCGGGTGCCGGGGACGCGCGCGCCGCGTCCCTCGGCGGCTCGATGACGTCCGTGCCGCCGGACGCGGGCTGGCCCGGCTCCGGGGAGACGGCGCTTCTGCGGCTGGACGGCGGTGAGCCGCACCTGACGGATCACCGCGTTGGCGGGGTGCGCTGGCTGCCGGGTGCGGCGGTCCTCGGACTGGTCCGCTCGGCCTCCGGCCTGTCCGGCGCCGCCGTGGCCCTGCGCGACGTGCGCTGGCACCACCCAATCAACCTCGAATCCGGCATCCGCGAGGTCTCGGTCCATTTCATCCAGGAGGAAGACGCCCGGCGGTTCCGGGTGCTCGGACCCGGCCGGGACGGCGCCGCGTACACCGAGGGCCTGCTGGCCCGGCTCGCTGCCGCGGCCCCGGCGGCTGACGGCGTGACCGGACCGCAGGCGGCTCGTCGCGACCGCGCGCAGGTGCTCGAACTCGACGCGATCAGGTCCCGGTGCGGCCGGGAGATCGACGTCGCGGGCTTCTACCGCGAGCTCGGCCGGGCGGGTCTCGACTACGGGCCCGGGCTCCGCGTCGTCTCCGCCCTGCGTGTAGGCGACGGCGAGTGCCTGGCCCGCCTCACCGCGCTCGCCGTATCCACTACGTCCACCGCACCCACAGTGCCGATCGTGCCCGCCCTTTCTGTAGCACCCACTGCGCTCGCCATGTCGGCGGTGTCCGCTCTGTCCGCCGAGCCGGACCCGGTGGCGGCCCGCGGCGTTCAGGCCGCGCAAGCCGCGTATGGCTCCTCTGCAGGGGAGCCTTCGGCGGAGGAGACGGGCGGGGACGGGGACGACGGCGGCCTCGCGCGCCAGGCCGCCCTCCTGGACGGCGCCTTCCAGGCGGCCGCCGCGCTGGTCGAAGGATCGGCGGGTTACGTCCCCCTCGGGCTCGACCAGGCCCTGTTCCTGGTCCCCCTGCCGTCCGCGTGCTGGGTCCACGTCGTGGAGAAGGCCCGGGACGTTCGGGGACGCCGCCGGTTCGACCTGCGGCTCGTCGACGACGACGGCGCCGTCCTGCTCGCTGTGGACGGCCTGACCGTCGCCCCGGTCACGCAGCCCGCCCCCGCGGGCACCGGCCGGATCAGCGCCCCGACCAGCGCCTCGACCAGCGCCCCGATCGGCGCCTCGACCAGCGCCCCGATCGGCGGCTCCGACGGCGGCGGGTGGCAGAGCGCCGGCTCCATCGACGCCGCCCGGGCGAGTGTCGCCGCCGCCACCGCTGTCGCGACGGCCACCCAAGGCGATGCAGGGGCCGGTGAGTGCCGTTATCTGCGTCCGGTCTGGCGTCCGGCCGGTCCGCCGCGCCAGGGCCGCCCGCCCCGCGTGGCCCTGCTCGACCTCGCGGACGAGCCGCTGCGCCTGGCCGTCGGGAGCGAGCTTGCGGGACGCGGCGTGACCTGTGTGTCCGTGGTCGCCGGAGCGGACTACGGACGACGCGACGACGGGACTTACACGCTGATCCCCGGCCACCCGGACCACTGCCGGCGGGTGATGGACGACCTCGCCGGTCGCGGCCTGCTGCCGGACGCGTTCCTGCGCGTACCGGCCGCCGGGGCTCGCGACGCGTCGGCCGACGTGCGGGAGGGGTTCCACGCGCCGTTCTGGACCGCCGTCTCGATCCTCGGGCGTAACGGCGGGGCACCGCTGCGCGCCGTTGTGGCGCACGGGGACGGCACAGGGCTGATCCGCCCGGCGTACGCCGCCGTGGCCGGGACCTTGCGGACTCTCGCCCTGGAGCACAGCCGCTTCACGGCCGCCCGGGTGGAGGTCGATCCCGGCACATCCGGCGAGCGGCTCGCCGCCCTCCTGGCGGAGGAGCTCTGCGCCGAGTCCGGCGGCGTCACCGAAGTGCGGTACGACAGTGCGGGACGCCACGTCCGCGGACTCGACGACTTCACGCCCGCCGACGTCGCCGGTCTCCCGCTGCGCCCCGGCGGCACCTACCTGATCACCGGGGGAGCCGGTGCCCTCGGGCTGCTCGTCGCCGAGTTCCTGGCCGGGCACGGTCCGGTCAACCTGGTCCTGACCGGGCGCTCCCCGCTCGACGAGACGCGCCGTGCCCGTGTCGAGGCCCTCGATCGCGAGGGCGTGCGGGTGCGCTACCTGGCCGCCGACATCGCCGTACGGTCCGACGCCGAGCGCCTGCTCCAGCGGGTGCGTGAGGAGTTCGGCGCGCTCCACGGCGTCGTCCACGCGGCGGGCGTCACACGCGATGCCCGGGCCGTGCTCAAGACGCCCGGCGAGGTGGCCGAAGTGCTGGCTCCCAAGATCGACGGGGCGCTCCACCTCGACGCGCTGACGAGGGACGACCCGCTCGACTTCTTCGTGCTGTTCTCCTCGGCCACGGCCGAGATGGGCAACCTCGGCCAGGCGGACTACGCATACGCGAACGGCTTCCTCGACGCGTTCGCCCGCGAGCGGGAGCAGGAGCGGCAGGCCGGGCGGCGCGCGGGCCGTACGGTCGCGATCGGCTACCCGCTGTGGCGAGAGGGCGGCATGGCCGTGGACGAGGCCACGGAACGCCTGATGGCCCGTCACTGGGGCATCGCGCCGCTGAGCACCCCCGCGGGCCTGGAGGCGTTCCGCCGGGCGCTCGCGGGGGACGAGCCGAGCTTCGTCGTCTTCCAGCCGGCGGTCGCCGAGTCCACCGGCGGTCCCGGCGCTCGGGACGCGGCCATGCCGTCACGCGTGGCGGACGAGGCTTCCGGCGCGGCCTCCGGCGGGGCGCCCGCGCACGCCTCGGAGGAAGGCGGCGGGCAGCACGCCGAGGGGTATGCGGCGCACGTGGAGCGCGACCTGCGCGCGGTGGCCGCCCGCTTCCTGCTGGTGGACCAGTCGGAGGTCGACCCGGACGCCGACCTGATGGAGCTGGGCTTCGACTCGGTCTCGCTCACCGAACTGATCAACGAGGTCAACGAGCGCTACTCGCTCGAACTCCTGCCCACCGTTCTGTTCGAGTGCCCCACGCTGACCGGCTTCGCCGCCTACCTCGACGCCCACCACCGGGCCGAGCTCGCCGCCCGGCACGGAAACCGGGAGCGGCCCGCCGACGAGGGGACGGACAGGCCGGCCGCAGACGAGCCGGTCACCGTAGCCGCGGAACCGGGTGCGGCCAGGGGCGGCGACGCGGGCGACGGGGACGGCGGCGTACGAGAACCGCATGGTGCGCGCGGGCCGGTCGAGGTGGCGGTGGTCGGCATGGCCGGGATGCTTCCCGGGTCGTCCGACCTGACCGAGTTCTGGCGCCACCTGATGCGCGGCGACGACCTCGTGGGCCCGGTGCCCGACGACCGTGCCGACCTTCGTGCGGACGATCGGACGCGGCACCTGCAGGGCGGCTTCCTGGACGACGTCGCGGCGTTCGACGCCGGGCTGTTCGGCATCTCACCCGCGGAGGCGGCGCTGATGGACCCCCAGCAGCGGCTGTTCCTGCAGGCGGCGTGGCGGGCGATCGAGGACGCCGGGCACCGGCCCTCGGAGTTGGCCGGCACCGCGACCGGGCTGTTCGCCGGGGTCGCGACCTCCGACTACGACGCCCTGCTCACCCGGCACGGCGTGCCGGTCCAGGCTCACATGGCGACCGGTGTCGCGCACGCGGTGCTGGCCAACCGGGTCTCGCACCTGCTGGACCTGCGCGGCCCGAGCGAGGCGGTGGACACCGCCTGCTCCAGCGCCCTGGTGGCCATCCACCGCGCGGTCCGCGCGATCCAGGCGGGGGAGTGCGAGACGGCCCTCGCCGGAGGCGTGAACGTGCTGCTCAACCCGGACGTGTTCGTCGCCTTCACCCAGTCGGGCATGCTCAGCCCGGACGGACGATGCAAGACGTTCGACGCGGCGGCCGACGGCTACGTCCGCGGCGAGGGCGTCGGCGTCGTGATGCTCAAGCCGCTCGACCGGGCGCTCGCCGAGGGCGACCACGTGTACGCGGTGGTGCGGGGCACCGCCGTCAACCACTGCGGCAGGTCGGCGTCGCTCACCGCGCCCAACCCGGAGGCGCAGGCCGACGTGCTCGTCCGGGCGCACCGCGAGGCGGGCGCCGACCCGGCCACGGTCACCTACATCGAGGCGCACGGGACGGGAACCCGCCTGGGCGATCCCATCGAGATCGAGGGCCTGAAGAAGGCGTTCAGCCGCTTGTACGAGGAGTGGGGCCGCCCGATGCCGCGGACCCCCCACATCGGCATCGGCTCGGTCAAGACGAACATCGGCCACCTGGAGGCGGCGGCCGGCATCGCCGGGGTCCTCAAGGTCCTGCTGGCGATGGAGCACGGGGAACTGCCCGCGACCCTCCACCGGCGAGAGGTCAACCCCTACCTGCGGCTCGACGGAACGCCGTTCCACCTGGTCGACGCCGCCCTGTCGTGGCCCGTGACCCCCGGGCCCGACGGGCGGCCGATCCGGCGCGCGGGCGTGAGCTCGTTCGGCTTCGGCGGATCGAACGCCCACGTGGTGCTGGAGCGGGCGGTGACCCGCGAGGAGGAGACGGTGGAGTCTTCGCACGCCGGACCCGAGCTGTTCGTGCTGTCCGCGCCGACCCGCGGGGCGCTCCGCGCGTACGCGACCCGGCTCGCGGGCTTCCTCGCCGAGCGGCCCGGCCTGGAGCTGTCGCGCGTCGCGTACACGCTGCAGGCCGGCCGGGAGGAGCTGCGCGAACGGCTCGCCGTGGTGGCGGCGAGCCACGAGGAGCTCGTGTCGGCGCTGCGCGCCGCTGCGGAGGGCGACACGGCGGCGAGAGGTGACAGGGCGACGGGTGACACGACGCCCGGCCACCACGGCGTCATCCACCTCGGCACCGCCGCGCGGAACGCCGGCCCCTGTGACGAGGAGGACCTGCACGCGCTGGCCCGTGCCTGGGTCGCCGGGGCGCGCGTCGACTGGGCCGCGCACAGGGCCCGGCGGGCGGGCCGCGGTGCCCGGCCGCCCCGCAGGCTGCCGATGCCGAGCTTCCCGTTCAGCCGGACGAGGTTCTGGTTCACCCGAGAGGAGTCCCGTCCCGTCCCGGAGGTCATCACGGAGGTTACGGTGCAGAAGCCGAACCAGCACGTGCGGCACAGCATGGGACCCCGGCCGGCCCGCCGGGCCCGGGTGCGGCTCGCCCCGCCGGACGCCGCGCGAGGACAGGAGGACCCCGCCTGGCCCGGCGAGCCCAGGGAACGTCCCGAGCCCGCGGCACGAGGCGTGGCGGCACCCGCGGACGGCGGCCGGACCGCGTCGAGCGAGCCCGCCGCCCTGCATGCCCCCCCGGAGCTCACTCCGCGGCCGGTGGCCGCCCCGGCCTTCGTGCGGGTGACGGCCGAGGCGGCGGCGCCGGTGACGCGGAGCATCAGAGAACACCTGGCGCGCATCCTCGCCATGCCGGCCGAGGAGATCGAGGGCGACCGGCCCTTCGCGGAGCTGGGTCTAGACTCGATCTTCCGGATGGACCTCGCCCGCAAGCTCGGCGCGGCGTACGGCCTGGAACTCAAGGCCGAAGACATGTACGAGCACGACAGCGTCGACGCGCTCGCCGCGCACATCACGTCGCTGACCGCGCCGTCCGGCGGTCGGCCCACTCACGACGGCGACGCCCGCGGCAGCCACACGCCGAACGGCCATGCTCCGGCGGCCGGTGCCCCGGCGGGCGGTGCCTTGAGCGGGAACCGCACCTCTGAGATGAACGGGAACCACGCGTTTGCGATGCGCGGGGACGACGCGGAGCACGGCGACGGCCGGGAGGCCGCCGAGCGGGCGGTGCGCGACCTGGTCGAGAGCGTCATCCGGCGGCCGCTGGACCCGACGCGGAGCTTCGAGCACAACGCGCTCACGTCGTTCGACATGCTGCGCGTGATCAGCGCGCTGGAGAAGCGGCTCGGTGGCCTGCGCAAGTCGCTGCTGTTCGACCGGCCAACGCTCGCCGAGCTGACCCGCTGGCTGCGGGACACCTTCGGGGCCGCCGCCGTCGCCTCGCTGGGCGCGTCCGGTGACGGCGCCCCCAGCCGCGTCGGCCCCGGCATCCCCGACGGCGCCACCGGAAGCAGCGCGTCACGAGCCGTCGAATCATCGGCCGAGGAGAAGGGCGCGCCGCTGATCGTCCCGCGGGCCGCCGTCGCCGGGCGGCCCGGCCTGCGGGAGGTGGTGGCCGACCTGGAGCGGCGCTACGCCAAGGAGACCGGGCTCGCGGGCCGGGACATCGCGCCGTTGCTGTTCCTGGGCTCGTCCCGCCAGGGGTTCTTCACGTTCTCGCAGCGGGACGACGACCTCTTCTCCTGGAGCTACGTCGGCTCGGAGGAGCACTTCACCGAGCTCGCGGCCGAATACCTGGACTACGCGCGAGGCCGCGGCCTCAGGGCCAGCTTCCTGTCGCTGCGGCGGCTGGAGGAGGCGGGAGGCCACCGCCTGACCGCCACGCCGTTCGGTGCGGTGCAGCGCCTGGAGGACCTGTCTCGGTTCACGCTGAAGGGCGGCCGGATGAGCCGGTTGCGCTACATGGTCCAGCGGTTCGAACGCAGCGGCTCCTGCCGCACCGTGGAGTATCGCTCGGGTTCCGACCCGGCGACGGACCGCCGGCTGGCCGAGCTGGTGGACCGCTGGGCCGGCGGCAAGCAGATGACCAACCCGTACGTCCGCAGGGTCCGGGAGGAGATCCGCGAGGGCCTGCTGGACGAGCGGCACCGGGTCTTCCTGACCTACCTGGACGACGCTCTCGCGAACGCGGTGGTCGTGACCCGCATCCCGTCTGAGAACGGCTACCTGCTCGACGTGGAGTTCTATCCCGCCGACGGCCCGCTGGGCGGTCTGGAGTACGCGATCGTGCAGATCATCGGCGTCCTCGTGGCGGAGGGGTGCACGCTGTTCAGCTTCGGCGCGAGTTTCGGGGCCAAGGTGTGCGACTCGCCGAACGCCGCGCCCGAGGTCGAACAGGGCCTGGAGGAGCTGCGCGGCGCGGGCATCTTCGGCGCCGGCAACTTCCAGTTCAAGAACAAGTTCCGGCCCGTGAACGTGCCCCTCTACCTCTGCCAGCCCGCCGACGGGCCGCGGACCCCGGTCGCCGACGTCATCTTGATGATCGCGGACCCGTCCGCGCCCACCGGCATCACGGCACCCGCCGCCCCCGACCGCCCCACCGCCTCCGACGACGGCCCCGCTTCCGACGGTCGCGCCGCCGTGAGCGCGCCCGCCGCTGTCGCCGTCTCGTCCGGCCCCTCCAGAAGAGGCGACGCCGGTCCGGCGGTCACGGCTGAGGAGCGGGAGGCGCTGCTGGCGGCTCACGGGCACAACCCGCTGCGGCTGCCGCCGGAGGCCGTCGAGTTCGACCTGGTCACCGACTCGTGGGCCGAGCGTACGGACGAGGTGGTGGCGCGGCGAGCCGAGGAGCTGATCCGCCGGGCCGCCGAGCCGGGCGCGGGCGACGAGCTCACCCCGCCCTGGCTGCCGTTCGAAACGGTCGTCGCGGCGCCGTCCGGCCGGGCCGCCGAGGCGCTGCTGTGCCGGTCGTGGCCGGGACGGCGCGGCGCCGTGCCGCACAACGGGCTCTTCCCGACCCTGCTGTTCAACCTGGCCGACAACGGCTTCGACCCCGTCCCGTTGCCGTCCGTCTCCAGCGGTCATTTCGGCGGCGACCTGGACCTCGCCGCCCTGGACAGGGCGCTGGAGGCCGGGGAGATCGCCTTCGTCGCCGTCGAGCTGACCGGCAACGCCGGGGGCGGCGCACCGGTGTCGGCCGCCAATCTCCGTCAGGTGCGGGAGCGTGCCGCGGCGCAGGGTGTGCCGGTGGTCGTCGACGCGACCCGCGTGGTGGAGAACGCCGTCTTCGTGGCCGAGCATGAGCCGGGACACCAGGGCCGCGGAGTGTGGGACGTGGTACGCGACCTGCTCTCCCTGGCGGACGTCGTGACGATGAGCGCCACCAAGGACTTCGGGGTCCACGCGGGCGGCCTGGTGGCGACCCGCCTGCCCGAGGTGGCGGCGCGGCTGCGGGAGGAGGCCGAGCTGCGCGGGCCCGGTCTCAACCTGCTCGACCGCCGCGCGCTGTCGCTGGCCCTCGCCGACTGCGAGGGCGTGCTGAAGCTGGTGCGTCAGCGGATGCGCGGCGTGCGGACCCTGTGGCGGAGTCTCGACGCCGCGGGCGTGCCGCTCGCCGGCCCCACCGGTGGGCCCCCCGGCGGGCACTGCCTGCTGCTCGACCTGTCCCGCATGGACCACCTCGCCGGTCTGCCCCATCCGGTGCCGTCGTTCCTCGCCTGGATGTTCCGCGAGACCGGTGTGCGCGGCGGGCCGCACCTCGCGGGCGACCGGCTGGTCCGGCTCGCCGTCCCCCTGGGCTACGGCAAGGCCGAGATCGATCTCGTCGCCGAGCGGCTGACCGGGCTGTTCGGCTCCGCCGCCGAGGTGCCGTGCCTGGTGACGGCCGAGGAGCCGGTCACGGCCCTCGACGCCGCCCGCGCCGCCTACCGTCCCGCCGGGGAGGTGCCGTCCGACATCCAGGACGTGCTGCGCGAGGGCTACCGCCCGGCCGACCAGAACTGGGCGGCGGTGCGGGAGGCCGCTCCCGGTGTCCGGCGCACGCTCGTGGCGTACGTTGGGGGGCAGGTCGAGGTGCTCAGCGCGGGCGAGGGCCCGACGCTGCTGCTGATGCATCCGTTCAACATGGGCGCGGGGGTGTTCGCCCGGCAGTTCCGCGACCTGGCCGGGCGGTGCCGGGTCGTGGTGATCCACCACCCCGGGGTCGGCGCGACCACCGCGGACGGCGACATCAGCCTCGACGGCATCACCGCCCTGCACTTCGACGTCCTGCGCCGCCTCGGGGTGGAGTTCCCGGTCCACGTCGCCGGCGCGTCGTTCGGCAGCCTGCTGGCGCAGAACTTCGCGTTGCGGCATCCCGAGGCCACCGCGTCCCTGTCGATCATCTGCGGGTCGTACAAGTACGCCAACCGTGCCGGCGCCGTGAACCGGCTGGAACGCGTGGTGGCCGAGGACCTCGACCACATCGTCGCCGGATCGGGGTCGGCCCGGATCCGCGAGCAGCGGGACGACCTGGAGGCGGCGCTGCTGCGCTGCGAGAGCATGGACCCGCGGATCGGCCTGCGCTACCTCGACGTCTTCGCGGCCGAGCCCGACCTGCTCGGCCGGCTGCCGGGTATCTCGGTGCCCACGCTGATCGTCCAGGGCCGCCACGACTCGGTCATCCCGCTCAAGACCGCGCATCTGCTGCACGGCCTCATCCCCGACGCGCGGTACGTCGAGATCCCCGACGCGGGCCACTTCCCCTGCGTCACACACCCGGAAGAGGTGAACCACGCACTGGCCGGCTTCCTCCGCCTCGGAGCCGGTGACGAGCGCCCCGGCGCCGCCGGGCGGACCGCGTCGATCAAGGAAGGGCAGGGCCGACGATGACAGACCGGCTCACCGGCATCGAGTCCCTCAACGTGTACGGCGGCGTGGCGTGCGTGCCGGTCGCCGAGCTGTTCGCCGGGCGGGGGCTCGACACCGGCAGGTTCGGCAACCTCATGATGGCGCGCCGCGCGGTGGCGCTACCGTTCGAGGACCCGGTGACCAACGCGGTCAACGCCGCCGCACCCCTGCTGGAGCGGCTCGGCGAGGAGGAACGCGACAGCGTCGAGTTCCTCATCACGGCCACCGAGTCAGGGGTCGACTACAGCAAGTCGGTCGCGTCGTACGTGCACGAGCACCTCGGCCTCGGCCGGCACTGCCGGCTGCTGGAAGTCAAGCAGGCGTGTTACTCGGCGACGGCAGCGCTGCGCCTGGCCGCCTCCTATGTCGCGTCGGACGTCTCGCCGGGCGCCCGCGCGCTGGTGATCGCCACCGACGTCGCGCTGGCCGACGAACGGGCGGAGTACGCCGAGCCGGCCACCGGCAGCGGCGCGGTCGCCATGCTGGTCGGCGACGACCCGCGGGTGCTCGCCCTCGACCCCGGGGCCTTCGGCCTCTACAGCTTCGAGACGCTCGACACCGCCCGGCCCTCCCCGGCGTACGACATCGCGGACGTGGACCGGTCGCTGCTTGCCTACCTGGAGTGCCTGCGGGAGAGCTTCGCCGACTACCGCGCGCGGGTCGAGGACGTCGACCTGATGACGACGTTCGACCTGCTGGCGCTGCACACGCCGTTCGCGGGGATGGTCAAGGCCGGGCATCGCAAGCTGCTGCGCGAGTTCACCGCGGCGACCCCGGCCGAGATCGAGGCGGACTTCGAGCGGCGGGTGGGCCCGTCGCTGACCTATCCCGGAGAGGTCGGCAACCTCTTCTCCGGCTCGCTCTACCTCGCCCTGGCCGCCGCGCTCGACACCGCACGGCCCGCCGCGCCGCTGCGTGTCGGCCTGTTCTCCTACGGCTCGGGCTGCTCGTCGGAGTTCTTCAGCGGTGTGGCCGACCAGAGGTCGGCCGAGGAGGTCGCGGCCATGGACATCGCCGGCCGGCTGTCGGCCAGGGCCGAGCTGACCTTCGCCGAATATCTGGAGGTGCTGCCGGAGAACATGCGCTGCCTGGTGCCGGAGCGCGACCGGAAGGTGGACGTGGCCGCCTACGAGCACCTTCTGGACCGGTGCGCCGACCGGCGCCCGATGCTGGCCCTGCGCGCGGTGGAGGACCACCACCGCCGGTACGAGTGGATCTGAAGGGAGTTGAGGGGTGCATGGACGATGTCGCGATCCTCGAATCGATCCGGCGGCAGACGGTGGCGGTGGTCCCGGAGATCGACCCGGCTGAGATCACGCCCGACCGCAGCCTGGCCGACCTCGGCTGCAACAGCGTGGACCGGGCCGACATCGTCACCGCGGTGATGGAGGAGCTCGCGATCGAGGTGCCGCTGTCGGAGTTCCGCCAGGGCGCGCCGGTCGGGGAGCTCGTCGAACTGCTGCGCACGCATGCCTGAGCGGCACGTTCCGATGGAGGCGCTGCGATGCACACGGTGACCGTCACGGGCGTCGGCGTGGTCTGTGCGATCGCGGGCGACGCCGGCGCGTTCGAGCGGGCGCTGCGGGAGGGACGGCGGGGCGTGTGCTCGTGCCCTGACGGAGGCCCTCCGGCCGCCCTGCTGGACGAGGAGGTCCGCGAGGCGTTGCCCGTCCTGCCCGCGGGCGCGCCCGACGCCCTGCGGCGCTCCGCCGAACGGCTCACCCGGCGGGCCCCGCTGCCGCTGCGCGCCGCCGTCGGCGTGGCCGCCGAGGCCTGGATCGGGGCGGGCCTGCACATCGCGGCCGTGCCGGGCGACCGCGTGGGGCTCGTGGTCGCCGGGAGTAACCTGACCGGTCGGCACCTGACGGACCTGCACGACCGGTACGCGAACCGGCCCGCCCACCTGCCCCCGCGTGCGGCCCTGCGGCTCCTCGACACCGATCACGTCGGCACGATCAGCCAGCTGCTCCAGATCAGGGGGGAGGGCTGCACCGTGGGCGCGGCCTCGGCGAGCGGCAACGCCGGCCTCGTGCACGGCGCCCGCCTCGTCGCCACAGGAGAGGCCGACGTGTGCCTCGTCGTCGGCGCCCTCGCCGACCTGTCCGCCATCGAGGAGCGGGCCCTGCTCAACGTCGGCGCGATGGCCCCGGGTCCGGTGGGACCGCCCTTCGACGAGACGCACGGCGGCTTCGCCTACGGCCAGGGCGCCGCGTGCGTGGTGCTGGAGTCGCGGCGGTCCGCGCGGGCGCGGGGCGCCGAGGTGCTCGCCGAGCTGGCCGGATGGGACCTGCGCCTGGCCGCGAACAGCCTCACCGAGCCCGACGGCGAGGCCGAGGCGGCCACGATGACCCGGGCGATGAGCCGGGCCGGCGTCTCGCCCGGCGACGTGTCGTACGTGAACGCGCACGGCACCGGAGCCCCGCTGGGGGACGCGGCGGAGGCGGAGGCGCTGCGGTGGGTGCTCGGCGAGGCGGTGGGCGGGGCCTGGGTGAACTCCACCAAGGCCCTTACCGGCCACTGCCTGGCGGCGGCGGGGGTGGTCGAGGCGGTGGCGACCGTCGTGCAGATGCGGGGCGGGTTCGTTCACCCCAACCCGGGGCTCGCGCACCCCGCCGACCCGGGTCTCCGGTTCGCGCCGGCCACCGGCGGGGTCCGCGCCGATATCGGGGTCGCCCTCTCGAACGGCTTCGGCTTCGGCGGATTCAACGGCAGCGTGGTATTCCGCGCGCCCGCATGATCACGGGCGGCCCCGGCGGTCCAAAAAGCATTTTCCTACCCCCGATGATCGGTTGTATTCCTGAGGATTCGAAATCGTTCGGATGAAAGGCCGACGGCCGGGCGCGGAAAACCGCCCCGGCCGTCCTGTTCCGCCGGACGACGTTCGTCCGAATTTCAGGAAATCGCTTCCATGTAGTCGCCCAGCCGTTCCTCGTCCACCGCCAGGAAGGCGTCCGGCCGGCTCTCGATCAGCCCGCTGTCGCGGAAGCGCTTGAGGAAATAGCCCACCCGGGAGCGGGTGGTGCCGACCATGCCGGACAGCTCCTCCTGCGTGATCTTGTCGTGGATGCAGAGCTTCCCGGCCTTGGGCGTGCCCAGTTTGCGGGCCAGGCGCAGCAGGGTGTGCGCGAGGCGCTCCTCGCTGTCCGCCGTGACCAGGCTCGTGATCACCTGCTGCTGCTCGGTCAGGCGATGGGCCAGGTAGCACAGGAAGTCCTCGAGTAGACCGTCGTCCGCCAGCGCGGACAGGAAGTTCGCCCGGGGGATCTTGCGCAGGGTGGCCGGGGTCATCGCGGTCACCGTCTCGCCCCGCCTGCCGCCCAGCAGGCAGGACTCGCCCAGCAGGTCGCCGTAGGTGTGGATGCCCAGTAGGCACTCCTTGCCCGAGCGCGAGACGCTGACCGTCTTCAGCCGGCCGCTGATGATGATGTAGAGATGACTCGCCTGTTCACCGCATACGTATAAATGCTCGTTGCGGTTGAGTCTGACGACAGATGTGTGATCGGAAGCGGTACAACAGAGGGCGCGAAGCCGCTCGCCAACCTGTAAAGAGCCGGATGCCCGACGCATACACCCCCCAATGATGTCAACGCCTCATGATCCGCTTAGAGTTTAAGCGAAGCATGCTTAATGTGAAAAGTGCGCTTATCGTGCGCATTGTCGTGCCTATTTGGGCTGGTCGGAGTTCGAGAGGTGGTCACAGGCGCCGCGCCGGCGCATCCCGGACGCGATGAGGGGCAGGGAAGGCCCTGCCCCTCATTCGTCGTCGACGTCGATGGCGCTGCGGGGACACGCGACCGCCGCCTCCCGCACGTCGTTCCACAACTTCCGCGGAGGGCACGGGTCCATCAGGACGACCGTGCCCTCGTCGTCGGTCTGGTCGAAGACGCCGGGCGCGATGAGGACACACGTCCCCGCTCCGCAACATCGGCTGGTGTCGACGCTGACACGCATACTTCCTCCTCGGCCGCCCCGGCGTACGGGGACCGGCTCGTCCGATCTCGTCCTGCGGGCGCGCGGCCCCTGTCACCAGGGGACGGGAAGTTCCTGCACGCCGTACACGATCGCGTCGTAGCGGAAGGGGATCCGCTCGACGGGGGTTGCCAGGCGCAGGCCCGGGAACCGCTCGAACAGCCGGGTGAACGCGACCTGCAGTTCCAGCCGGGCGAGCGTGTGCCCGAGGCACTGATGCGGGCCGTACCCGAAGGCGACGTGGTTGCGCGCGCCGCGGCGGATGTCGAACCTGTCGGCGTCGGGGAAGACCTCACCGTCGCGGTTGGCCATCGCGAGGAGGGCGATGACGCCCTCGCCGGCCCGGATGAGCTGCCCGCCGACCACGGCGTCCGCCACGGCCACCCGCGTCATGCCGAGCTGCATGACGGTCTGGTGCCGCAGGAGCTCCTCCACAGCGCACGCCATCAGCTTCGGATCGGCCTTGGCCGCCGCGAGCTGATCGGGGTGCTCCAGGAGGGTCAGCACCCCCAGGCCGATCATGTGGGCGGTCGTCTCGTGACCCGCGGCGAGCAGCATCCAGGAGATCGTGATCAGCTCCTGCCTGCTCAGCCGCCCGGGGAGCACCTGCTCGGTCACGAGACGGCTGATCAGGTCATCGCCGGGCTCGCGCTCCTTGTCGGCCACGAGCCGGTCGAGGTAGGCCGCGAGGCCGGTCTTCGCGGCGCCGATCTGCTCGCGGTCGCTCTTGGCGTCGAACAGCGTCTGCAGATAGCCGCCGAAGGTGCCGTGGTCTTCGTGGGGGACGCCGAGCATCCCGCAGATGACCCGGGAGGGCACCGGCAGTGCCAGATCGCGCACCAGCTCGGCCGGGGAGCCGGACGTCTCGATGCGGTCGAGACAGCCGTCCACGACCGCTTCGACCGCCGGGCGCATGGCCTCCACACGCTTCACCGAGAACTCCCCGGTCAGCATGCGCCGATAGTGGGCGTGCTCCTCGCCGTCCATGCGGATGAACGTGCCCTTGAGCACGGGCTCGACGGGGTTGGCGTAGAGGTTGGGAAACCCGGGCCGGCTCATGTCGGAGCTGAACCGAGGATCGTCGAGCACTGCCCGCACGTCCTGGTGCCGGGTGAGCAGCCACGCCCACTGGCCGCTGGGCAGGTCGACCTGGCTGACCGGCCGTTCGAGCCGGAGCCTGGCGTACTCCCGCGGCGGATCCAACGGGCAGGCCCGTTCCGTCACGGGAAAGGCAAGGCGGGCGTCCGTCATCGATTCTTCCTTCGCTGTACGGCGCTCAGCTTGACGGGTGACCGGCCGGGCGGGGTCTCGGTCTCCCACGCGCTGATCTGGGCGGGAAGCCGGAGTGGCACTGGGATGCTACCGAGGGCCTTTACTCCTTGTTTGCTCAAGAATGAGCATGCTCGGGGGACTTGTCGTGACACCGCAGGTCCGGCGGCCTATGGAGATTCATGATTGTTTAGCCGTCTATGTGAAATTTGGTCACGGGTGGAGTTAGGGTGGGCAGCCACCCGCGGAAGCCGTGGAGGTTTCCCCCGAACACGACCGCTGGGAGTTGTCTCGCATGCAAGGGCGCGTCCCGTCACAGACGAGCCACGATGACCGGCTCCGGCAGGAGATCCTCTCCAGCCGGCAGGAGCCGCCCCCCAGGACCAGGAACATGAAGCCCGTCGTCATCGCCGCCGTGGCCCTGGTGGCCGTGCTCGCGGCCGGGGGAGCGGGCTTCGCGCTGCGCGGCGGGTTCGGTCCCGCGGACCCGCCCGCCGGGGCCGGGACCGGCCAGTCGGCCCCCGCCCAGGACACCGGTTCCGCCGCGGACGACGGACAGAGCGACGGACGGGGCGACGGACGGGGCGACGGACGGGGCGACGGACAGGGCGACGGACTGGGCGGCGAGGGCGGACAGGACGCGGAGGGCCCGGCCGACCAGGGCTCAGCGGATCAGGGCGCGAACGATCAGGGCGCAGGGGACCAGGGCGCCGGCGGATCGCAGGCGTCCGGTGGTGGCGGCGCGGACACCGCCTCCGCCTCCTCGGGCGGCGGCTCCGCCTCCGGAGGGAAGAGCACGGGCCACACCGGGACCGGCTCGTCTGGCAAGACGAGCGGCGCCTCGAAGGGCGGCGGTTCGAAGGGCGGCAGCAGCCAGGACCAGGGTGAGGTGCCGTCCGGCGCCGATGGAGCCCCCGGGCTCATCCCCGGAGCCTGCGCCGCCGACGGCTGCTGATTCCGGGGTCGCGCTTCAGAGCACTGGATCCCCTTCAAGGCGCTGGATCCCAGGGCGCTCGCCCTGAGCCGACCCCGCGGAAGCCGCGTCCGGCGCTGAATCGCCGGGGCCTGCGCCGCCTCCGGGCGCTGAATCTCCGACGACCCTGCGCCTGGATTTCGGCCTGTGCCCGGGGCGACGGCGTGGAAGCCGCTCAGGCGGTGGTCAGGCGGACGGGCCGGGCCAGCCGAGCGGGAAGGCGATGCGGGCGGGCGGCTCGCCCGCCGCGTCGTTGAACTCCCGCATGGCGGTGATGAGGGCCTGCCGCTGGGACGCCGGCATTCGCGTGAGGATCGCGGCGATCTCCTCCTTGCGCCGGGCGGTGACCTCCTCCACGATCCGCCGCCCGTTGTCGGTCAGCCGCAGCAGGGTCTCCCGGCGGTTCTGCGGATTCACCTCGCGCTTCAGCAGGCCGGCGACGGCGAGGCGGCCCGCCATGCGCATGGCCGTCGACGGATTGACGCCAAGCTTGTCCGCCAGCGTCACCAGCTTGGTCTCGCCCTGTCCGACCACCATCAACATGCGGAACTGCGGCAGGGTGACCCGGTCCTCCGCCGCGGCCAGCGACCGTGCCGATATCGCGACGAGCACACGCGAGGCGGTGAGCACGGCTGCGGTGACGGCCTCCAGGTCGTCGCCGATCGGCTCCTCGTCCGCTTCCTTTGCCATAGGAACAGTTTTTACACGGTCCCTGCCGCGGCCATGCCAACGCCCCCGCGACGTACGGCGGGCGAGGCCGCGCCGTGGAAGCCGCCAAGAGAGCCGCCCTGATGAACCGGCCTCGGGGAGAAGGTCAGAGTGCGGGTGCTCAGCCGAGCGCGGCCAGCAACTCGTTGCAGGCCTGGGCGCAGCGACGGCACGCCTCGGCGCAGACCCGGCAGTGCTCGTGCATGTGGGCGTGCAGGCCGCACTCGTCGCCGCAACTGCGGCACGCCTGCGCGCACGCCTCAAGCTGGGCGCGCGTCAGGTTCGCGTCGTAGCCGGTGTGCCTCGACAGCACCCGGCCCGTCGTCGCGCAGATGTCGGCGCAGTCGAGGTTGGTGCGGATGCAGCGGACGAGCCCCGCCACCGCGTGCTCGCTCAGGCAGGCGTCGGCGCAGGCCGTACAGGTCTGCGCGCAGTCGAAGCAGGCCTCGATGCACTTGGCGAGCACCTGCCTGTCCACGCCGCCGAGGTCGGCGGGATAGGTCTCCAGCATCACTCCGGCGTGTCCCATAGCACAGCTCCTTCCGCTCTCGGGCAGGCGTCCCCGCGAGGAGGCGGAGACCCGCCGACGAGGTCGGGTCCGTCGCCTCCGGCGCCCGCTCGGCGATCCGATCGCGTTCCTGACGGCCGGATTGCTCTTTGGTGGCCATACCCGGCAGCACGGTCGTAAACGGAGATGATCCGTCGGCCGGTGTGCTGATCGTCCTCCGGGGTAGTCGCGAGGCCACGGCAGAACAAGGAGGAACTCATGGGCTGGAGCTACCGAAAAGCGATCAAGATGGGACCGTTCAGGCTCAACCTCTCGCGCGGCGGCGTCGGGCACAGCTTCGGCGGACGCGCCTTCCGCGTCACGAAGACGGCGGACGGACGCCGCACCCTCACCGTGAACCTGCCCGGCGGCTTCCACTGGAAGAAGACGCTTGATTAGCGAGTCTCCGTCGCCATACCCCCGACCTCGGCCACGCGCAGCGGGGCGTGACTCGTCGGAGACGACATAGCGGCGGCAAGACGACCGGCACGGCGGGCGCGTCCCCGCGCCCGCGAACCGGGCGTCACGGACCGGCTGTGGTGCACCTGGCGGTAACGCGCGGCGGCACGTTCGCGAACCCGGTCGCGGACCTGCCGCAGGGCACCTCGCGTCGGCACGCGGGGGACCCGGCGTCGCGGACCGCCCGTCGTGCACCTGGCGGCACGAGGTGAGGTGCCTGCGTACCCCCCGGGGGCGGACCTGGCCGTTCGAAGGCACTATTTCAGCGGGTCGTGGCCCCAGTTCATGAGGGAGTATCGCCAGCGGGTGTCCCGCACGTCGCCCGAGGGGCGCTGGGCCAGGTGCCGGCGGACATATCCGACGACCTTGCGCATGTGGGCGTAGTCCTCGTCGTCCAGCTCGCTCGTCTTCTTGCGGAGGATGGCGACGATGTGCCGGCCGGACTCGCGGCCCGTCGACTCGCCGCCGTCCGGCTTGTCGCCGACCGCCTTCGACGGCTCCTCGCGCAGCCATCGCTCCAGTTCGTCCGCGGACATGTTGACCGCCTCACCGAACTCGGCGGCGGTCTGCTTCCTGTCGGCGGTCACGTCACTCCTTCGGATGCAGGGCCGACGGCTTGTGCACCGCCGTCCCACCGCTCTTGTCGCTACGTACGAGGAACTGCGGGTCCTCGGGCGAGGCGGCCACGGTGCGGCCCGCCTCCTCCGTACGCTCGGTGATCTTCTTCTCGACCTTGCCGGCCGCCTCGCCGCCGTGGCTCTTCCAGGTGACCTCGTCGCCCGCCGACGGCTCTTCCTTCTTGTCCTTCTTGCCCATGGGCCCGGCCCTACCCGAGGAAGCCCGCCCGCCTCGCGACTGGCCACCGAAATGCCTCTCTATCAGGCAAAATCGGCGCGAAGCGCATAGGTCGCCGAGCCGATCGGGCGGGGGATCTCCGTACTGTTGCCCGGGCGCCGGGATTACCTCGGCCCGTCACCGCGCACGGTGGGAGCATGGGACGGACCGTGCGGCTGACCGCGACCGTCACCCCCGAGGACGACGGCCTGTACTGTGCGCGGTGCGTTCAGGTCGAGGTCGCCTGCGAGGGGCACTCGGTCGACGAGGCGCTCGACCGGCTGCGGCAGGCCCTGGAGCACTACTTCGAGCGGCGGCCCGTGCCGCACCCGCCCCAGTGTCCGCCGATCGTGGTGCCGATCGAGGTCAGGCTGCCCGAGTGAGACCGCGGGCGAAGCGGCGGTGCGCCGGCGAGCCCGTCCGGCCCCCTCACCCGCGGGTCCCGTGAGGAAACGGCACCCTACGGGCCCCGCTGCCCGTCCCGCTCCGGCCCTCTCCACGGCCGTGCCGAGGCCGCTCGCGGGACTGATGGGATCTTTACGGGTGAAGCGCCCGATCATCATGCTTGACCGGACATTGGTCGTCGGATGCGTGATCACTCCCCGGTGCGGCGCTTACCGTCGTGCTCGTACCATCCATGACCTCGGGGGAGTCTCATGCCTCTCTGCACAGCCGTACTGGCCGCCGCCCTGCTTTCCGGGCCGGCCGCCGTGCCGCCGGACCCGGCACCGCCCGGTACGAGGGCAACCACGGACAACACCAACGCCGCGTCGCCGTCCACGGGCCGGCCGCAATTCGCGACCCTGCCCGCCATGGTGCCGCAGGCCGGGGGACCCTCGTCCACCATTCCCCAGGCGCCGCCATGGATGACCCCCAGCGGGACGGAGGGCGAGCGCGACGACAGCGCCACGGCTCCCCGCTCGCCGGTCACGATCGAGGGCACGGAGGCCGATGGAGAGACCACGACCAAGTACGTCCCGGTGATCGATCCCAAGACACGCGACGTCTTCATCCGGCCAGTCGTCGCTTCCGGCTCGAACGCACAGGCGCCGCAGCCGTTCACCTTCGGCCCGGTGCAGGGCGTCCAGTCGACCAGGATCTATCCGCTGCCGCAGGCGGAGCAGAAGGCGGCCCAGCCGAAGACGGCGCGCAAGAAGCCGGTCACCAGGCCCCGCCAGCATCAGCGGCCGCGCTAGTAAGCCAACCCCAGACGGCCTGACGGAAGAGGCCCGTGTGACCGGCCCGTCAGAACGGCCCGCCACACCGGTCCTGAGCCCGTGTGGCGGGCTCTTCCGGTGTCGCCGTCCACAGGGGTCGCCGACGGCGCGGACGGTCGTGCGGGTGGCACGCCGGGCACCGCGTCCGGTCCCCGGGACCGATCGGTGCGCCCGTCCCGTGTCTCATCACGCACCCGACCAACCACCCAGCAACGACCTTTCCACGACTAAGGAAACACGATCATGAATACCCGTCTGCTCGCCCTTGCCGCCCTGACCGCGGCGCTTTCCATGTCCGCGGCGTGCGGCGGCCAGGGCGGCGGCAATCCCGCTCCGGTCGCGGCCAACGAGACCGCGACGGACATGACCAGCGAGACTCCCAGCGCGGAGGCGAGCGAGAGCCCCACCGCGTCGGGGTCCGCGTCTCCGTCCGTCTCCGGAACGCCCGTCGGCGCGGGCTGCTCCTCGCTGCCGGCCTCGGGCAAGGGCAGCCCCGCAGAGCTGGCCAAGGTGCCCGTCGGCACCGCGATCTCCGACGTCCCGCTGCTTTCCACGCTGGCGCGCGTGGTGAAGAAGGCCGGCCTGGTGGAGACGCTCAACTCCGCCCAGGACATCACGGTGTTCGCGCCGACGAACGACGCGTTCAACAAGATCCCGAAGAGCCAGCTCGACCAGCTGATGAAGAACCGCAAGTCGCTCCGGGGGCTGCTGGCCTACCACGTGGTCAAGGGGCGCAAGGCGCCCGCGGACATGCACGGCGAGCTCACCACTCTCGAGGGGCGCAAGCTCACCGTCACGGGGTCCGACTCCACGCTAAAGGTCAACGACGCCACTGTGACCTGCGGAAACATCGCGACGAGCAACGCCACCATCTACGCGGTCGACAAGGTTCTCATGCCGAGGTGATCGGCCGTCGTACGGAAACAGCCTTCACGGGGGTGAGCCGCTCACGGCTCGCCCCCGTTCCGTTTTTCGCGGTTTCCCTGTGTCCTTCACGCCGTCCCCGGGCCGCTTCCCCGCCTTCTCCCGCCTCTTCCCCGGTCTCTCGCCGCGCGATTTCACCGCATGCATTGCCGTACGGGCACTTGGAGCATGGCGCGGTCATTTCCGTAATGAGCGAAGCAGGGGGTGAGCTGGGAGTCTATGTCCTGAAGCGGCTGATCCTCTTATTTGACCGGACACTGAGCATCGGGTCCGTGATGGCCCGGCATCGTGCGCTTACCTTCGTTCTTGTACCGTCCACGAGATTTCGGGGGAAATTCTCATGCCTCTTTGTACTGCCGTACTCGCTGCGGCCCTGCTTTCCGGCCCCGCTCCCGCGGACCCGGCTCCGCTGTCCGCCAAGGAGCCGATGTCGCCCGGCAAGCAGATCGCCGCCATGGCGATGAACCACCCGGAGGAGCCCGACGTCGTCGCGTCCAAGAGCCTGGACATCCTGGACAAGGGCGCGAAGGTCGGCCCGTTCTTCCCGGCGGACGACGAGGCCGAGGATCGGGCGAGCGGACCGGCGGCGAACGACCAGAGCAGGCAGGCGCCGGGCGGCGACACGGCCCAGGGCCGGCAGGCCGGCACGCAGCCGGTCGGAAATCCCGCCGGAGGCGGCCCGCTGGCCGGCGCGAACGGGAACCAGGTGAGCGGATCGCAGCCGGGCTCCATGTTCACGATGCCCGCCAAGGGGAACAGCGGCCAGGGCTCGCCGCAGGACGTCTTCCTTCGCCCCACGTCCAACCAGCCGACGATTACCAAGATGTCCGGCAACGACCTCGCGGGTAAGCCGTCGAAGGCCGACGACGACGAGGCCGCCGACGCCTGGGTGCGCGGGATGATGCCGGGCTGGGGCATGCCGCAGGCCGGCAAGGCGAAGACCACCGCGAAGGCCAAGCCCAAGGCCCCGGCCAAGGCCCCGGCCAAGGCCCAGGCCAAGGCACAGCCCAAGCCGGCCGCCGCCGACAGCTTCTGGAACATGCCGGGCTGGGAGGACTGAGCGTCCGCGCCGCGGTGAGGCGACGCGGTGATCAGAGGGAGGGGTGAGCCTGTCCGGCTCACCCCTCATCCTTGTCCACGGGTCATCCGTGTCCACGGCCCCTGGCGGCGTGAGGCAGGTCGACGACCTCCACCAGGTCGGCGAGATCGAGGTGGGCCGCCACCTCCGCGACGGAGGCGCAGTAGCCGATGTGGTAGCCCAGGTGTCGCACGCGCAGCAGAGCGCGGCCCTCGATGACGACCACGTCTACCTCATGTCCCTCCGAGCTCATCCACCTGTGCATGGCGGAAGGGTAGGAAACGCCGGGTCATGGCCGAGTAAACCCCTCTGGATCACTGGATACGGAAACAAGGCCGCATATCAGGCGAAAATTCGCGCCACCTCCGGGTATGAGGGCACCGTCGGAACAGCCACCGGGGGCCGGGGTGATCGGCATGACGAGCGGATGGACGTTCGAGGGACAGCCCAGCGCCATCGGCGGGGCCATGACACTCGTGGCCGGGGGATCGTTCTGCGTGTCGGCCCGCAACGGCGACATCCTGCCCGGGTCGGCGCAGGGGATCTACTACGCCGACACCCGGCTGCTGTCCCACTGGGAGCTGCGCGTCGACGACAGCCCGATCGAGGAGCTCCAGGTCCTCGCGGGCGAGCCGTACCACGCGACCTTCGTCGGCCGGACATCGCCGCGGCCGGGGCAGGCCGAGAGCACGCTGCTGATCGTGCGCGACCGGTACGTCGGCGGCGGGCTGTCGGAGGACATCACCATCCGCAACATGTCCCACGAGCCGGCCGGCTGCATGGTGACCCTGCACATCGGCTCCGACGTGTGCGACCTGTTCGAGGTGAAGACCCACCGGGTGCACTGGGTGGCCGACGTGACCACCGTCGCGGACGAGCGGTCGCTGCGCATGTTCTCGGGCAGCAAGGCCAGGGGAGTGCGGGTGATCGCCAAGGCCGACGGCACCCCCGTGCTGCCGATGATCAACCCGCGCCTGCTCGTCTTCCGCGTGGTGGTGCCGGCGCGCGGCGAGTGGGCGGGCTGCGTGCAGGCCAACCCGATCATCGACGGGATCGAGACCGAGCCGTGGTACACCGAGAAGCAGTTGTCGCCCGCGCTGGTCCAGCGGGCCGGTCAGCTCTTCGAGTGGGACAAGCGCCTGCCCAAGGTGACGACGACCAACACCGCGCTGGCGGGAATCCTGCGTCAGTCGCAGAAGGACCTCGGCGCACTGCGGCTGTTCGATCCCGGGCAACCGGAGCTGCCGCCCACCGTCGCCGCCGGGGCGCCCTGGTTCATGACGCTGTTCGGCCGCGACTCGCTGCTCAGCTCGTGGATGGCCCTGCCGCTCGATCCCGAGCTGGCGCACGGCACGCTGGGACGGCTGGCCGCCCTGCAGGGCACCAAGGTCGACCCGTTGACCGAGGAGGAGCCCGGCAAGATCATGCACGAGCTGCGCTACGGCGCCAGGAAGGACGACAGGTCGGCCGCCGGGCACGCCTACTACGGCTCGGTCGACGCCAGCCCGCTGTTCGTCATCCTTCTCGGCGAGCTGCGCCGCTGGGGCCTGCACCGGGCGGCGGTGGAGCGGCTGATCCCGCACGCCGACGCCGCGCTGGAGTGGATCGAGCGGTACGGCATGCGCGACGGGTTCCTGTGGTACCAGCGCAAGACCGACCAGGGCCTGCTCAACCAGGGCTGGAAGGACTCCTTCGACGGCATCAACTTCGCCGACGGCACGATCGCGCGGCCGCCCATCGCCCTCGCCGAGGTGCAGGGATACGTCTACGCCGCCTACATCGCCCGCCACTACTTCGCCAAGGAGGCGCGCGACACCGAGACCGAGCAGCTCTACCGGCAACGGGCCGCGGAGCTGCGCGCCCGGTTCAACGAACGGTTCTGGCTGCCCGACCGCGGCTACTTCGCCGTCGGGCTCGATCACGAGGGCCGCCCGATCGACGCGCTCGCCTCCAACATGGGCCACTGCCTGTGGTCCGGGATCGTCGACCGCGACAAGGCCCCGGCCGTGGCCGGGCACCTGCTGTCGCCCCGGATGTTCTCCGGCTTCGGCATCCGCACCCTCGCCTCCGACATGGGCGCGTACAACCCGATGAGCTATCACAACGGGTCCGTCTGGCCGCACGACAGCGCGCTCGTGGCGTCCGGGCTCATGCGCTACGGGTTCGTGGAGGAGGCCCAGCGCATCGCCACCGGCCTGCTCGACGCCGCCCGCGCCTTCGGCGACCGGTTGCCCGAGCTCTTCTGCGGGTTCGACAGGGCGGAGTTCGACCTGCCGGTGCCCTACCCGACCTCGTGCTCGCCGCAAGCCTGGGCCTCGGCCACGCCGATCCAGCTTCTGCGGCTCCTGCTCCGCGTCGACCCGTGGGTGCCGAGCCGCAGGGTGTGGATCGCGCCGGTGCTGCCCAAGGGATTCGGGGAGCTGCGCATCTCCGGCTTCCCGATCGCCGGCACCCGGGTCGACCTGGAGGCCCGGGAGGACAGCGGCGAGGTGCACGTGGACGGGCTGCCGGAAGAGGTGCGTCTCATCGAGGAGCCCCGCCCGCCCGCGGCCCTCCGCAGGTCTTCCATGTGCGACCGGAGTGAGGAAAGCCGGCGATCTCCTCGGGCATAGTGGAGCCATGCCCGAGGATCTGAACTACTACTCGACGCTCATCGCGGTCGCCGACGACTGCCCGGTGACCGCCGCGGAGGTGCCCCGGGGCCGAGGCGGCAAACCCACCGTCGCCGTCCTCCAGTACGAGCTGATCTCCGGCGCGCCGTACGGCCTGACGCAGGAGGACGTGCTGTTCGAGACCTGGCTGCGCCGTCAGGACCTGTCGGCGGACCTGCCCGCCGAGCGGCGCGCGGAGCTCAGGAAGGAGTTCTTCTCCCGTCCCCAGGCGTGCCTGAGGTCGTCGCCGCTGGCGAAGAGACACGGCTGGGGCCTGCTGTTCGACCGGGACGGACGCATCGCGCTGTGTCCCATGGAGTCGGAGGAATACCGGCGCCTGGTGGACGGCGCGCGCGCCGGGGAGGACGGCGGCGTGCGGGTGCTCAAGGCGCTGCGCTCACGCCGCGCCTGACGCGTCGTTCCCGGTTTGCCGAGAGTTGTCCCGGTTTGTCTGGGCCGGCCCGGGGTACGGCCCCCGATTGTCCAGCGCTGTCCTGGTTGTGCGGCGTCATCCTGATGTCGTACGGCGCCGCCGAGCCGGGCACGGCCGAGGGGGGCGGGCGTCATGAGCGATGTGGAACTCAGCGTACGGATGCCGGTCGGCGACGTCGTGCTCGACGCCGACGTGGCGGTCCCCAGGGATGCCAGGGGAGCGGTGCTGTTCGCCCACGGCAGCGGAAGCGGCCGGCACAGCCCGCGCAACCGATACGTCGCCAGGGAGTTGCAGCGGGCCGGGCTGGCCACCGTCCTGGCCGACCTGCTCACCGTGGAGGAGGAACGCGTCGACGCGTTCACCGGCCACCTGCGCTTCGACATCGGCCTGCTCGCCGACCGGGTGGGCGCGCTGGCCGACCGGCTGCCCGAGGACGAGGTCGTCGGCGGCCTGCCCGTCGGCCTGTTCGGCGCGAGCACGGGCGCCGCCGCCGCGCTCGTCGCCGCGGCGACGCGGCCCGGCCTGGTCAGGGCGGTGGTGTCCCGGGGCGGCAGGCCCGACCTCGCGGGAGGCGCGCTCCGCTCGGTGCGCCAGCCGACGCTGTTGATCGTAGGGGGGCGTGACTCCGTCGTCCTCGACCTCAACAGGGAGGCGATGCGGGCGATGACAGCGCCGGTCCGGCTGGAGATCGTGCCGGGCGCCACGCACCTGTTCGAGGAGCCGGGCGCGCTGGAGACGGTCGCAAGGCTCGCCCGCGACTGGTTCGTGCACCATCTGGCGGGTGGATCGGCCTCCGCCTGAAGTGCCCCGCTACGATCAGACCCCATGGAACAGCGCGTGTTGGGCAGGACGGGCAGGCAGGTCGGCGTGGTCGGGCTGGGAGCGTGGCAGCTCGGGGCCGACTGGGGCGAGGTGAGCGAGGCCGACGCGTTGGCCACTCTCAACGCCGCGGTCGACGCGGGGACCACCCTCATCGACACGGCCGACGTGTACGGCGACGGCCGCAGCGAGAAGATCATCGGGAAGCTCATCAAGGAGCGGCCCGGCCTGACCGTGGCCACCAAGATGGGCCGCAGGGTGCAGCAGACGCCCGACGTCTACACGCTGGACAACTTCCGCGCCTGGACCGACCGCTCCCGGGCCAACCTGGGCGTCGACACGCTCGACCTGGTGCAGCTCCACTGCCCGCCGAGCGCCGTCTTCGAGACCGACGAGGTCTTCGACGCGCTCGACACGCTGGTCGCCGAGGGCCGCATCGCCGCGTACGGCGTGAGCGTCGAGACGGTGGCCGAGGCGCTGACCGCGATCGCGCGCCCCGGCGTGGCGACCGTGCAGATCATCCTCAACGCCTTCCGGCTCAAGCCGCTGGACGAGGTCCTGCCCGCCGCGGAGAAGGCCGGAGTCGGCATCATCGCCCGGGTGCCGCTGGCGAGCGGCCTGCTGTCGGGCAAGTACGGCCCGCAGACGGTCTTCGGCGAGGACGACCACCGCAACTTCAACCGTCAGGGCGAGGCGTTCGACGTCGGCGAGACCTTCTCCGGCGTCGAGTACGGCGTGGGCCTCCAGGCGGTCGAGCGGCTGCGTGGTCTCGTGCCCGAGGGCATGACGATGGCGCAGTTCGCCCTGCGCTGGATCATCGACCAGCCCGGGGTCAGCGTCGTGATCCCCGGTGCCCGCAACCCCGGACAGGCCGAGGCCAACGCCGCGGCGGCGCAGTTCCCGCCGCTGCCGGCCGAGACCCACGACGCGGTCCGCCAGGTCTACGACGACCTGATCCGCCCGCAGGTCCACCACCGCTGGTGACGGCCCGGCCGGTGTAGCCGGGTTCCACCGGGCGCCCAAGTGGGGCCGGAGCGCATCCGATCAGGGGGACGCGCTCGAATGACCCTACGTGGAGACGTGGGAGGCCGCACGGAAGAACGCGGCGAAGAGCGCGGCCAAGGCTGATGGCACGCCACCCGAACGGCGCGGAGCCCGGCCGCCCCGGCGTTCGTCGAGCGGGCCGGAACTCCCCGGAGCGCCCTCCGGCCCGTCACCCGGCCCATCACCCGGCCCATCACCCGGCCCATCACCAGGGCCGTCGTCCGGAGCGTCCTCCGGGATGTTGTCCGAGCCGGAAGCGCCGCGGACGCCCCGCCCGGCGGGCGCGTGGCCGAACGCGGCCGGCGTGGTCGCGCTGGCCGCGATGGTGGCCGCCCAGATCGCGACGGGACTGCGGCCCCAGGACCCGCGCCTCACCACCGCGGTCGTGGTGCTGCTCGCGGTGGGCGCGCTCGCCTTCGCGGCGGCGGCGTACACCCCGCGCAGGGCGGCGGGCGCGTTCACGGCGGCGGTGGCGGCCGGTTATGCCGCCGAATGGATCGGCACCAGGACGGGCCTGCCCTTCGGCGACTACCGCTACACCGACGTTCTGTGGCCGCGGCCGGGCGGCGTCCCGCTGATCGTCGCCCTCGCCTGGGGCGGCATGGGTCTGGCCGCACACGCCGTCGCCCGCCGCGTGGCGCCGCGCGGCCGGATGGCGCCGATCCTCACCGGCGCCCTGGCGCTCACCGCGTGGGACCTGTTCCTCGACCCGCAGATGCTCGGGCTCGGGCTGTGGGTCTGGGCGGAGCCGGGACCCTACCGCGGGGTCCCGCTCACCAACTTCGCCGGCTGGCTGCTGGTCTCCTTCCTGGTCATGGCGCTGCTCGACCGCATCACCGGCCGTCCCGCCGCCGACCGGCCCGTGACCGGCGCCGAGGCGGCGGGGACGACCGGGCTCGTCGCGCTCTACACGGTCATGGCGCTGATGGAGACCGTCGGCTTCGCCGTGGTCTTCCGGCCGCCCGATCCGTTCGTGGCCGCCGCCGGAGGGCTCGCGATGGGCGCCTTCGCCCTGCTCGCCTGGGGGTGCGCATGGCGGAGGTGATCGTGGTCGGGGGCGGCGTCGGCGGCATGGTGGCCGCTCTGCTGCTCGCGCGGGACGGGCACGACGTGCGGATCCACGAGCGGCTGCCCCGGCTCGGCGGCAAGCTGGCCGAGCACAGGCGAGACGGCTTCACGTTCTCGATCGGCCCCTCGCTCCTCACGCTGCCCGGCCTCTTCCTCGACCTCGGCGTGCCGCTCGACCTGCTCGAACTCGACGAGCTGTGCCGGTATCGCTTCGCGGACGGCTCGACCCTGGCCACCTACCGCGACCCGGGGCGTACGGCGGAGGCGGTGGACCGGCTCGCGCCCGGCGAGGGCCGGGGCTGGCGGGCCTTCCACCGCTGGGCCGAGCGCTGCCTGGACGCCTCCACGCGCACCTTCTTCGCGGGCCCGCTGTCCGGGCCCGTCGTAGAGCCGCCGTTCCGGCCGGGCGGTCGCCCGTCGGGCGGCCCGTCGGGCGGCCCTGCCGGTGGGCGGCCGGGCAGACCCCTCCCACGCCCCCGGCCGGGCGACCTGCTCGCGGTCGCGCCGGGCCGCACCCTGCACGGTCTCGCGTGCCGCTTCTTCCGGGACCCCCGTCTGCGCCAGTACGCCGGCCGCTACGCCACCTACGCCGGCTCGAACCCCTACCGTGCGCCCGCCGCCCTGGGCTGCGTCCCCGCCATCGAGCACGGTGACGGCGGATGGTACGTGCGGGGCGGGCTGCCCCGCCTCGCCGAGGCGCTGGCCGCCTCGCTCGACAAGGCGGGCGTCGAGGTCCGGCTGGAGACCGAGATCACCGAGATCCTCGCCGACGCGGAGCGGGTCGTCGGCGTCCGTACGGCTCCCGGCGAGGTGGTCAGGGCCGACATCGTGATCGTCAACGCCGACGCGGCCGCCCTGTACGGGCGGCTCCTGCCCGACCGCACCCGGCTGCGCCGCATCGCCCGGCTGGGCCTGTCGTCGTCCGCCTTCCTGATGCTCGCCGCCGTGGAGGGGCGGACCGAGGGCCTGCCGCATCATTCGGTGGTGTTCTCCGCCGACTATCGGCGCGAGTTCGGCGACATCTTCGAGCGGCGGCGTCCGCCGGAGGATCCCACGGTCTACATCGGCTGCCCAGCGGTGACGGACGACACCCAGGCTCCCCCCGGCGCGGAGAGCTGGAGCATGCTGGTGAACGTCCCGGCCGGCGACCCCGCGCGCTGGCCTAGGCCGCCCGAGGCGTACGCGGAGCTGGTGCTCGAACGGCTGGCGAGCCGGGGGCACGACCTGTCCGGACGGCTGCGCTTCCTCGACCTGCTGACCCCGGCCGACCTGCGGGACCGGTACGGCGCGTGGGGCGGGGCGATCTACGGGGGCGCGTACGGCGGGCCGTTCGCCCCGTTCCGCCGCCCCGGCAACCGGGGGCCACGGCGCGGGCTCTACCTCGTCGGCGGGGCCGTGCATCCGGGAGGCGGGCTGCCCCTGGTGGCCATGGGCGGGCGGATCGTGGCCGCCTTGGTGCGCGGCGACTTCCCCCGTTCCGCCCGGCACCCGGGTAAGGCAGCCCGGTGAAGGCCGAGGCGACCACGACGACCGGAAAACCCGCTCCGCGGCGGCCACGGGCCGGGGCCGCCGCGCGCGTGCTCGCCGTGGCCCAGGCCGTCGCGGCCGTCGTCGTGCTGGCGCGGCTCGCGCGTGGTCGCCGGCGCCTCCCTCCGCTCACCGCGCCCGCGCCCGGGGAATTCCCCGGTGACGCGCCCCCGGGCGGTGTCGCCGGCCGGGCGGCGTGGATCGGCGGGGGCACGACATCAGGCGGCGGAAAACCGGGTGCCGGAAGTCCGGGGATCTCGGTGGTCATCCCGGCCAGGGACGAGGAGCGGCGGCTCGGCCCCTGCCTGCGGGCGGTCCTGGCCGATCCCGCCGTCACCGAGGTGATCGTGGTGGACGACGAGTCCTCGGACGGCACCGCCCGGCTCGCCGCCGCGTACGGGGCGACGGTGGTGCGCGGACGCCCGCTGCCGGAGGGCTGGGTGGGCAAGCAGTGGGCGCTGCACCAGGGGCTGGAGGAGGCACACGGCGAGATCGTGGTCACCCTGGACGCCGACACCCGGCCCCGGCCCGGCCTGTTCGGCGCGCTCGCCGCCGCACTCGCGGAGCACGACCTGGTCAGCGCGGGCCCGCGCTTCGTCTGCGACGGCCTCGCCGAGCAGGCGTTGCACGCGTCGTTCCTCGCCACGCTGGTCTACCGGTTCGGCCCGATCGGGCCGCCGGTCCCGCCGCCGCCCCACCGGGTGGTCGCGAACGGCCAGTGCCTGGCCTTCCGGCGTGAGGCGATGCGGCGGGCCGACGGCTTCGCCCGCGTGCGCGGCCACATGACCGACGACGTCGCCCTCGCACGGGCCCTGGCCGCCGACGGCTGGAGGGTCGGCTTCCTCGACGCGGGCGGCTTGCTGGAGGTGGACATGCACGAGTCGGCGGCCGAGGCGTGGCGGGAGGGGGGGCGCTCGCTGCCGCTGCGCGACGTCACCCGCCCCGCCTGGCAGGCGGCCGATCTCGCCGTCGTCTGGCTCGCCGCCGCGCTGCCCGCGCTCCGCCTGGCCGCCGGGCGGCCGACCCGGCTCGACCTGGCGCTGCTCGCCGTACGGTTGCTGCTCGCCACCGCGCTGCGGCGCAGCTACGCCCGGCCCGGCGCGGGCGTGCTGCTGTCGTTCCTGCTCGATCCGGCCACCGCCGTACGGCTCACGCAGGCGACGCTGCGGCCGGTCAGGACCTGGCGGAGCCGCGCGTACGGCCTGGGCCGCGCCGACGCCGTCACGTGCGGCGCGCGGCCAGGGCCGCCTGACCGAACCGCAGCCCGATGAGGCACATCAGCGCGCCGGTCGCGGCGACGTGGCCGATCGGCGCGAACGGCAGTTGCAGCAGCGGGATCGCGAAGACCCCTGCCCTGGCCCCGATCGCGAACGACCGGGTGAGCAGGAACGTCACCCCCATTACGGCGAGCGCGAGCAGGAACGCGGGCGGGCAGATCACCGCGATGCCACCGGTGAAGGTCAGCACCGACCGCCCGCCGCGGAACCCGGCGAAGACCGGCCAGGCGTGCCCGATCATCGCGGCCCCCACGGCCAGGTACGCCGCCGGGGCGCTCGGCCCGGCGACCACTCCCGGCCCGGTCGTGTGCCCGCCCGCCGCCAGCAGGCCGAGCAGCCCGGCGAGCACGCCTTTGGCCATGTCACCGGCGAAGACCGGCACGGACGCCCGGCGGCCGAGCCGTTCGCGCACGTTCCAGAAGCCGGGGTTGCGGTCGCCCACCTCCCGGGGATCGACTCCTCGCCGTCCCGCGACCAGCACCGCCACCGGAATCGAGCCGAGAAGGTAGCCGCCGATGAGCGCCACCAGCATGGGGACGAGCGGCGGGAGCGTCGTCACGTTCCACCTCCACAGATACGCCGGCCGGGGGGCGATGCGTCACATGGCCTTCGACCGTCCGGTGCTGCGCCGCACCGGGGGGCTGCTGTTCTGGCGGCTGCTCGGCACGGGCCGGGGGCCGTCGACGACCCTCGGCGCCGACCTGCGCCGCTGGGCGCTGCTCGCCGTCTGGCGGGACGAGCAGGCGGCGGAGGAGTTCCTGGCCCGCTCGCCGATCCCCGGCAGGTGGCGGCGCGAGGCGGTCGAGACCTGGCACGTACGGCTCGCGCCGATGGCATCGCGCGGACGCTGGAACGGCGTCGAGCCGTTCGTGCCCGTGACGGGCGGCCCCGGCGACGAGCCGCACCGCGGCCCGGTGGCGGTGCTGACCCGGGCGTCGATCCGGCCGTCGCGGCTGCCGGCGTTCTACCGGTCCGCCCCCGCCGTCGACCGGTCGCTGCGGGCACAGGGGGGCTGCCTCGCCTCCGTCGGGCTGGGGGAGTGGCCGGTCGCCAGGCAGGCCACCTTCTCGCTGTGGCGCGACGCCGCCGCCGTACGCGCGTTCGCCTACGCCGGGCGGGCGCACCGCGAGGTCGTCGCGCGGGTCCGTGCCCACGACTGGTACTCCGAGGAGCTGTTCGCCCGGTTCGTCCCCTACGCGAGCGAGGGCACCTGGGACGGGCGCGACCCCCTCCGCGATTCGCCTGCCGATCGCTGAGCGATCCCGCAGGCCGGGACAAGCTCGTGAGCGCAGGAGGTCACCGCCCGGGGTGGATGGCGAGCCGGTCGCCGAGCCGGGCCACGATCTCGCCCACGGCCAGGTCGCGCGCCACCACGCAGGCCCTGGCGATGGTCGCGGCGCGGGAGGAGCCGTGCGCCACGACGACGGTGCGGGTGAGCCCGAGCAGGGCCGCGCCGCCGTGCGTCTCTGGGGCGTAGCGCCGCGCCACCCGCCCGAGGCAGTCGGTCGCGCCCACGTCCTGCGCCGCCACGAGGGCGAGCGTGGCGCGCACGGTCCCCTCCACGTTCTTCAGCACGATGTTGCCGGTGAAGCCGTCGGTGACGATCACGTCGACGGCCCCGGTGAGCACGTCGCCGCCCTCGACGGTGCCGTGGAAACGCAGCGGCAGGCCCCGCAGCAGGGTCTCGGCCCGGCGGGTCAGCCGGTTGCCCTTGCCGGGCTCCGCGCCGATCGACAGCAGCCCGACGCGCGGGTCGGCCACGCCCAGCACGAGTTGCGCGTACGACGCCCCGAGCAGCGCGAACTGGGCGATCATCTCGGGCGTCGGGTCCACCGTCGCGCCGGCGTCGATCAGCACGGTGGCGCCGCCCGCCGTCGTCGGCAGCGCCACGGCCAGCGCGGGACGCAGCACGGCGGGCGCGGTGCCCAGCCGGTCGACCGCGCAGGCGACCACGGCGCCCGTGGACCCCGCCGACACGAAGGCCGCGCCGGCCCCCTCCCGTACGAGATCGAAGCCGACGGCCAGGCTGGAGCTTCCCATGCGGACCGCGCCCGCGCCCCGCTCGGTCATCGGGACGACGTCGGCGGCGTGCGCGACGTCGATCTCGCCCGCCGCCCTGAGCCGGGCCAGCTCCGCGTGCACGACCCCGGCCTGGCCGACGAGGACGACCGGCACGCCGTGCTCCCGCCACGCCGCGACCGCGCCCCGCACGATCTCCGCGGGCCCGTGGTCTCCGCCCATGGCGTCCACGACGACCGGCCGGGAGGCCGCGTCCGGCTCGCGGGCGGGGATCCTCGGCCCCGGCACCGGACCGGGGCCCGCCGTGGCGCTCGCAGGGGCGCCCGGTGTGGCCTCCTGCCCGGGAGCCACGTCAGGCCACCCCCACGCGGAGCTCGGCCTGCGCGGCGGCGCGCGCGGCCAGCAGGTGCCTGCCGAAGATCGCGAGCCTGCGCCGCCGTCCGACCCTGGCCCGCCTCGCCAGCACGTCGTGCCCGGCCGCCTCGACCTCGTCCAGGATGCCGCCGTACAGCTCGTACGCCGCCCTGATGCACGGCCGCGACGACGGCGCGAGCAGCTCGATCCCCTCACGGGCCCGCCTGTAGTGGTCGCGGGCGCGGTCGCACTCGTAGGCCACCAGCTCCCGCACCGCGGGAGTGGCGTACGGCGCGGCCAGGTCGGCCTCGGTCACGCCGAACTTGTCCAGATCCGACAGCGGCAGGTAGACGCGGCCCCGCGCCAGGTCCTCGCGGACGTCGCGGATGAAGTTCGTGAGCTGGAAGGCCAGCCCGAGCTGGCGGGCGGGCTCGCGGGCCCGTGCCTCCTCGCCCGGCAGGGCCTCCAGCACCGGCAGCATCATCGTCCCGATGACCGCGGCCGATCCCTCCATGTAGCCCAGCAGGTCGTCGTACGTCGCGTACCGGTCCACGGTGAGGTCGGCGCGCATCGACGCGAGGAACGCCCGCACGTCGGCCTGGTCGATCCCGAACGCCCGCACCGTGTGCGTGAACGCGGGGAGCACGGGATCGTGGACGCGGTCGCCGTCCAGCGCGGCGGCGAGCCGGGAGGACAGGCGCTCCAGCGCCGCGGCCCGGTCGCCGGTCATCGCGAGCGAGTCGACGATCTCGTCGGCGTAGCGGGCGAAGCCGTACAACGCGTGGACGTGCGGCCGTTTCCAGGCGGGCAGCAGGCGGGTGGCCAGGGAGTACGAGCGGCCGTAGCTCGCGTGCAGCCTGCGGCACCGCTCGTAGCCGGCCGTCAGCGTCGCGGCCGACGCCAGGGACGGCGTGCTCAGGGTGCTCATGGGGTGCTCTCCAGGATGCGTTCGGCGGCCAGGCGGCCGGAGATCAGGACGGGGGGCACTCCGACACCGGGAGCCGTGTACATGCCGGCGAAGTGGAGGCCGGGGACCCGCCGGGCCGCGCCGGACGGGCGGAACCACGCGGTCTGGGTGAACCGGGCGTCGAGCGCGAAGGGCGTGCCGGCCGAGTGGCCGCGCCGCCGCCATCCGGGGGGATCGAACACCAGCCGGGGCGCGCCGGACAGATCGCCATATCCGAGGTCGGCGAGCCGGCTCGTCATGCGGTCCACGAGACGGGGGGTGAGGGAGGCCCAGTCGGCGCCGCTGCGGGTGTTCGGGGTGGGTTCCAGCACGCTGAGCACGGCCGGGCGATGGTCGTGCCGCCCGTGAGTATCAGGCCCGGGGTCGGGGGCGTGGTCGTCCGCGCAGGTCACCAGCAGGCTCGGGTCCGGCTGTGGCCTGCCCGCATCGAGCGCCGCGAACGTCGGCTCCCACTCCCGCCCGAAGTGCAGCGTGTGATGGGCCTGGCCGTCCGGGCGCCGGTCGAGCGCGAAGTGCGCCACCAGGCACGAAGGGGAGAAACGGGGCCGGCGCAGCCGCCAGTCGGCCGCCTCCTCCGGCAGCAGGCCGTCGCCGCCCTTCCGGCCGTGCGCCCGGACCAGGTCGCAGGCCACCACGGCGTGCCGGGCGGCGAGCCGTTCGCCGGTGTCGAGGCGCACCGCGACGACCCCCGCGCCGTCGGTCTCGATCCGCGTGGCCCGCACGCCGTAGCGGAAGACCGCCCCGGCCTTCTCCGCGGCGGCGGCCATGGCCCGGGGGACGGCGTGCATGCCGCCCTCCCGGGGGAAGTAGACCCCGCCGACCGTGTCCATGTGGGCGATCACCGCGTACACGCCGAGGGCGCGGCGCGGCGACAGGCCGACGTACAGCGCCTGGAACGTGTGCGCCCTGATCAGCCGTTCGTCGGTGAGGTGACGCCGCACGAGCCCGTCGAGCCGGCGGAAGCCGCCGAGCGCGGCCAGCCGCGCCAGCGCGTACGGCCGGGCCAGCGCGCCCAGCCGGGTCATGTCCCGGTCGATGAACGTGCTCCACTCGGCCTCGAACAGCTCTCCCAGCAGATGCCGGAACCGCAGGTAGCGCCGGGCCTCCTCGGGCCCGCACAGCGCCCGCACCCGCTCGGCCATCGCGTCGGCCCCCGCCACCACGTCGAGCCGCGATCCGTCGTGGAAGGTCAGCCGGTAGTACGGGTCGAGCCGCCGCAGCGGGAGCCAGCGCTCCAGATCCTGCCCGGCGGACGCGAAGGTGTCGGCCAGCACCCCCGGCATGGTCAGCACCGATGGGCCGGTGTCGACGCGGTGCGGGCCCAGGGCCGCCGTGCCGCAGCAGCCGCCCGGCACGTCGACGGCCTCCACGACCGTCACCTCGCGGCCCGCCCCGGCCAGGCGCATCGCGGCGGACAGGCCGCCCAGCCCGGCGCCGATCACCACGACCGGCCCGCCCGCGCTCATCGGCGCGCCCCATCGGGAGCGGGATCGGCGGAGCCACCCGAAGCCGGCGCCTCGCCGGTCCCCGGAAGCGGGTCCGGCGGCGCCGCTCCCGGGTGGTCCGCCCGCTCGGACGCCGGCGCCAGGAGGCAGGATCGCTTGCCCGGGAGCAGGTCGGCCCCGGCGGGCTGGGTCAACGTCGGCATGCGCACTGCTCCTCGGATCGTTACGGTGATCGGCGGCGCCGTCAGTAGAGTTTTCGCGCCCGCCCGCTCCGGCGGTTGCATCCGTGCCGGGCGCCCGGGCCGAAACAAGGTCAGGGGCACGGAGCCGCGCGCGGGGCCGCGGCGACGACCGGACGGGGTGAGCACGTGACGCGCGAGGGCGGGCCGGCGGCCGGTGAGAACCCGGGTGCCGGCGAGGAACCGGGCTACGGCATCGGGGCCGTCTCCCGGCGGCTCGGCGTGCCCGCGTCCACGCTGCGCACGTGGAACCTCCGATATGGCATCGGCCCGAGCAGGCGCAGCCCGGGGGGGCACCGCCGCTACGACGACGCGGACCTGCGCCGTCTGCAGGAGATGAACCGGCTGATCCGGACCGGCATGCCGCCGGCCGACGCCGCCAGGCAGGCGCTGCGGACGCGGCCCGCCTCCGGGGAGCGGCCGTCGCGGGAGAGGGCTCCCACCACGGCCACGCCGCCCGGGCCGTCGGACTCCCCGGCGCAGGCGCACTCCCCGAGGTCGTCCGAGTTCTCCAGGTCGTCCGAGTTCTCCAGGTCGTCCGGGCTCTCCAGGCCGCCGGAGAGCGCGGCGCCGCCCGCCTCCGCCGCACGCGCGGGCGGGGAACCCGGACTGCCGTCGGCGGTCATGCTGGCCCGGGCGGCGGCGGCGCTGGACGTCGCGACCGTGAGCGCGGCGCTGGACACGGCGCTGGCCGCGTACGGCGTGGTGTGGACCTGGGAGCGGCTCGTGCTGCCGGTGTTCGCGGCCGTCACCCGCAGGCAGCGCGACACGGGCGCCGGGATCGACGTCGAGCACCTGTTCTCCGACCGGCTCCAGGCCGCGCTGGCGCGGTTCGCGGCGCGTGCGCCCTCGCCCGTGCATCCCCGTCCTGTCCTGCTGGCCGGCGCGGAGGAGGAGCAGCACGCGCTGCCGATCCATGCGCTGGCCGCCGCGCTCGGCGCGCTCGGGGTGGAGACCCGCGTGCTCGGGGCGCGCACGCCGTACGCCGCCCTGGCGGACGCGATGCGCCGTCTCGGTCCCGCGGCGGTGTTCGTGTGGTCGCAGATCCGGGAGACGGGCGATCCGGCCCCGCTGGCGGGTCTGCCGGGGCTGCGTCCCGCCTGCCGCGTCGTGGCCGGCGGTCCCGGATGGTGGGACGGCCTGCCTACGCATGTCATCCGGGTGAACACGTTTCGTGACGCCATCTCGGCGGTAATGACCACTCTGCGGTGATTCTGCGCCTTTGATGCGTTTTTGAACCAGCCTTCGGCCCCCATGGTTGTCCGCTTCGAACGTGGGCAGCTATGAATAGGTTTTGAATAGGTTTGTGGCCGAAGGGGGCCCGATGGAGGAGACCCTGGAGTTCCGCCTAGCCGCGGGGGACATCGGAGCGCTCGGGGAGTGCTACCGGGTGCATTCCCCGGCCGTGCGCTCCTACCTGCACAGACTCGTGCCACCCCAGGACGTGGAGGACGTGCTCCAGGTCGTCTTCACCGAGGTGTGGCGCTTCCGCCACCGATTCGACCCGGCCCGGAGCCTCCCCGCCTGGCTGTTCGGCATCGCCCGCAACCGGGCGGTGGACCACCTGCGGGCGCGTACGCCCGCCACGGTGCCGCTGGAGGCGGTCCCCGACCCCACGGGCCACGACGGGCGGATGGTCGGCGACGAACTCGCCGACCGCGACCGGATCCGCCGCGCGCTGGCAGCGCTGCCCCAGGTGCAGCGCCAGGCGATCGAGCTGGCCTACTACGCAGACCTGACCCAGCGGGAGATCGCCGAGCACCTGCACGTCCCGCTCGGCACGGTCAAGGCGCGTACGGCACGCGGCCTGCACCGCCTGTCCACCCTGCTGCGACCGGCGGCCTGATCACGCGTCTTGAACGCGGTCGCGGGGGCAGAGGGAAGACCCATGAGACGCACATCGAAGAAGACGCTGCTGGGCACGGCCCTCGCCGTGACCGCCGCCGCCACTGTAGGCGGCCTGTCCACCGACGCCCGCTCCGGCTGGTACGCCCGCCTGCGCAAGCCCTCCGGGCAGCCGCCGCCACAGGCGTTCGGCCTGGTCTGGACGCCGTTGTACGCCTCGATCGCCTACGCCTCCGCCCGCGCGCTGTCGCGGGCGGACGACGGCTCCCGGCCGGCCCTGCGGCGGGCGCTCGCGGCGAACCTCATGCTCAACACGGCCTGGACGCCACTGTTCTTCAGGGCGCGCAACCCCCGCCTCGCGCTCGCCGAGATCCTCGTGCTCAACGTGTCGAACGCGCTGCTGACCCGCCGCCTTCTGCGCGAGGACCGCACGGCCGGGCTCCTGCTGCTGCCGTACGCCGGGTGGACGGTCTTCGCCACCGCGCTCAACGCCGCCATCGCGCGGCGCAACCCGAAGAACTGAACCGGCCACCCCCCGCACCGCGCCCGGCCGACCACCCCCCGCCGACCACCTCCTACCGGCCTCCCCGGGCCGGAGAGGTGGCCTCGGGCCGTGGTCACTGGGGGGACCACTACTGAGCGGTGACGTCGAGCGCGCGGAAGCGCTCGGCCTCCTCGGCCCGCCGGCACTCGAAGGCGGACAGGATCGTGTCGAGGATCTCGCCGAACTGCCGCACCTGGCCGGGGGTGAGGGGATCGAACAGCACCTGGCGGACCTCCTCGACGTGGCCCGGCGCCGCCTCCGCGAGCGCGGCGAAGCCTTCGTCGGTGAGCTCGGCGACGGTCGTGCGCCGGTCCTCCGGCCGCTTGACCCGCCGCACCCAGCCCTTCTCCTCCAGCCGGGAGACGGCGTGCGACAGGCGGCTGACCGAATACTGGAGCATGGCGGACAGCTCCGTCATCGTCATGGTCCGCCCGGGCGACTCCGAGAGCACCACGAGGATCATGTAGTAGGCGTGCGGCATGCCCGAGTCGCGCTGCAACTGCCGTTCGAGGGCCTCCTGCAGGAGCTGGCTCGTCCGCAGATAGGCACGCCAGATGCGCTGCTCGTCCTCGTCGAGCCAACGGGTGCCGGACATGCGGCCAAGACTACCGGTCGGTCGGCACGCTGATTTGCGGGCGAAAGACCCTGGTTCGGCCGCTCCCGCTGGGAAAGTGTCAGGGGCATGGACGCATACGGGAACATCGACGCCTACTGGCGGGCCGCGAACTATCTGTCCGTCGGCCAGATCTACCTGATGGACAACCCGCTGCTGACCGAGCCGCTCAGTCCCGAGCACATCAAACCGCGGCTCCTCGGCCACTGGGGCACCACGCCCGGGCTCAACTTCTGCTTCGCCCACCTCAACCGGATCATCCGGGAGCGCGGCCAGGACATGATCTACATCGCCGGCCCCGGTCACGGCGGACCGGCGGCGGTCGCCCACGCGTGGCTCGAAGGCACCTACACCGAGCGCTACCCCCACATCACCCAGGACGCCGAGGGCATGCGCAGGCTCTTCCGCCAGTTCTCCTTCCCCGGTGGCATTCCCAGCCACGTCGCCCCCGAGACTCCGGGCTCCATCCACGAGGGCGGCGAGCTCGGCTACGCCCTCTCCCACGCGTACGGCGCGGCCTTCGACAACCCCGGCCTGGCGGTGGCCTGCATCGTCGGCGACGGCGAGGCCGAGACCGGCCCGCTCGCCACCGGCTGGCACTCCAACAAGTTCCTCAACCGGGACACCGACGGGGTGGTCCTGCCGATCCTCCACCTGAACGGCTACAAGATCGCCAACCCCACCGTGCTGGCCAGGATCCCCGAGGACGAGCTGGTCAAGCTCTTCGAGGGGTACGGCTACCGCCCCCACATCGTCTCCGGGCATGAACCGGCCGAGATGCACGGGCTCATGGCCGCGACCCTCGACACCGTCTTCGACGAGCTGGCCGACCGCGGCCCGCTGCCGATGATCATCCTGCGTACGCCGAAGGGCTGGACCGGGCCACGCGAGGTCGACGGGCTCCCGGTCGAGGGCACCTGGCGGGCCCACCAGGTGCCGCTCGCCGGTGTGCGCGACAACCCGGCGCACCTGGCGATGCTGGAGGAGTGGATGCGCTCCTACCGGCCGGAGGAGCTGTTCGACGCCGCCGGGCGGCCGGTCGAGGCGATCACGCGGACGGTGCCGGACGGGCCGCTGCGGATGAGCGCCAGCCCGCACGCCAACGGCGGTGAGCTGCTGCGCCCGCTCGTGCTGCCCGACTTCCGCGACTACGCGGTCGAGGTCAAGGCCCCGGCGGCGGCCTCCAGCGAGCCGACCCGCGTCCTCGGGACGTTCCTGCGCGACGTCATCGCGGCCAACCCGGAGAACTTCCGGCTGCTCGGCCCCGACGAGACCGCCTCCAACCGCCTGTCCGCCGTCTACGAGGCGACGGGCAAGGAGTGGGAGGCCGCACTGCTGCCGACCGACGAGAACCTCGGCCCGGGCGGCAGGGTCATGGAGGTGCTCAGCGAGCACCAGTGCCAGGGCTGGCTGGAGGGCTACCTGCTCACCGGCCGGCACGGGCTGTTCAACTGCTACGAGGCGTTCATCCACATCGTGGACGCGATGTTCAACCAGCACGCCAAGTGGCTGGAGTCCTCCCGCAAGATCCCCTGGCGCCGGCCGGTCGCCTCGCTCAACTACCTGCTGTCGTCGCACGTCTGGCGCCAGGACCACAACGGCTTCAGCCACCAGGACCCCGGCTTCCTCGACGTCGTCGCCAACAAGAAGGCCGAGGTCGTCCGCGTCTACCTGCCGCCGGACGCCAACACCCTGCTGTCGGTCGCCGACCACTGCCTGCGCTCGCGCGACTACGTCAACGTCGTCGTCGCCGGCAAGCAGCCCGTGCTCGACCTGATGAGCATGGACGAGGCCGTCGTCCACTGCACCCGCGGGCTGGGCATCCTGCCCTGGGCGTCCACCGACGAGGGCACCGACCCCGACGTCGTGCTCGCCTGCGCCGGCGACGTGCCCACGCTGGAGACCCTCGCCGCCGCCGCGCTGCTCCGCGAGCACCTGCCCGAGCTGCGGATCCGCGTGGTCAACGTGGTCGACCTCATGCGGCTGCAGCCCGCCTCCGAGCACCCGCACGGCCTGCCCGACGCCGAGTTCGACGCGCTGTTCACCACGGACAAGCCGATCATCTTCGACTTCCACGGCTATCCGTGGCTGATCCACCGCCTGACCTACCGCCGTACGGGGCACGACAACCTGCACGTGCGCGGCTACAAGGAGGAGGGCACCACGACCACGCCGTTCGACATGGCGATGCTCAACGACATCGACCGCTTCCATCTGGTGATGGACGTGATCGACCGGGTGCCCGGCCTGGGCAGCCGTGCGGCCCACCTGCGCCAGCGCATGGCCGACGCCCGCCTGCGCGCCCGCGCCCACACCCGCGACTTCGGCGAGGACCCCGCCGAGATCCGCGACTGGACCTGGCCCTGTTAGATCGTGTTCACGGAGGGACGACCCGTCTCCGGCCGCCGGCCCGGCACGGAAGATCACGCGGGGGCGGCGGATGCGCGCCATTATTGGGCGGCGTCACCGGTAGCATCGGATGCGACCGGAGCCGTCGCCTCGCGTGCGCGCGGCCCCCGAGATCCATGCGCCGAACCTGTCCTAAGGAGCCACCGTGTCCGCCGCCCTTGAGATACGCATCACCCTCGCCGGAGCCGAGCGCGTGGTGGCGGCGGGGACGACGGCCGGGGAGGCGCTCGGCGCCGACGGCAGGTCGGTGATCGCCGCCCGGATCAACGGCGAGCTGCGCGACCTGGCCACCGAGGTCGCCGAGGGCGACGTGGTCGAGCCGGTCGCGATCGACAGCCCCGACGGCCGCGCCATCCTGCGCCACTCCACCGCGCACGTCATGGCCCAGGCCGTCCAGGAGATCTTCCCCGAGGCGAAGCTCGGCATCGGCCCGCCGGTCGAGAACGGCTTCTACTACGACTTCGACGTCCGGGAGCCGTTCACCCCCGACGACCTCAAGCGCATCGAGAAGCGCATGCGCGAGATCGTCAAGCAGGGGCAGACCTTCCGCCGCCGCCCGGTGGGCGACGACGAGGCCCGCGAGGAGCTCGCCGCCGAGCCGTACAAGCTGGAGCTGATCGGGCTCAAGGGCGGCGCGGCCGAGTCCACCGAGGGCGCGAACGTCGAGGTCGGCGGCGGCCAGCTCACCATCTACGACAACCTCGACCCCAAGACGGGCGAGCTGTGCTGGAAGGACCTGTGCCGCGGGCCCCACCTGCCCAGCACCCGGGTCATCCCGGCCTTCAAGCTCATGCGGTCCGGCGGCGCCTACTGGCGGGGCAGCGAGAAGAACCCGCAGCTCCAGCGCATCTACGGCACCGCCTGGGAGTCGCGGGAGAAGCAGGACGAATACCTCCACCTCCTGGAGGAGGCCGAGAAGCGCGACCACCGCAAGCTGGGCGCCGAGCTCGACCTGTTCTCGTTCCCCGACGAGCTGGGCTCCGGCCTGCCGGTGTTCCACCCCAAGGGCGGCGTGATCCGCCGGGTGATGGAGGACTACTCCCGCCGCCGGCACGAGGAGGCGGGCTACTCCTTCGTCAACACCCCGCACATCACGAAGGACAACCTGTACAAGATCTCCGGCCACCTCGACTGGTACGCCGACGGCATGTTCCCTCCCATGGAGCTGGAGGGCGCGCGCTACTACCTCAAGCCGATGAACTGCCCGATGCACAACCTGATCTTCAGGGCGCGCGGGCGGTCCTACCGTGAGCTGCCGCTGCGGCTGTTCGAGTTCGGCACGGTCTACCGCTACGAGAAGTCGGGCGTCGTGCACGGCCTCACCCGCGTACGCGGCCTGACCCAGGACGACGCGCACATCTACTGCACCCGCGAGCAGATGCGCGATGAGCTCACCTCGCTGCTGCGCTTCGTGCTCGACCTGCTGCGCGACTACGGCCTGGAGGACTTCTACCTGGAGCTGTCCACCAAGGACCCGGAGAAGTTCGTCGGCTCCGACGAGACCTGGGAGGAGGCCACCCAGACCCTGCGGGAGGTGGCCGAGTCCGAGAAGCTGGAGCTGGTCCTCGACCCGGGCGGCGCGGCCTTCTACGGCCCCAAGATCTCGGTGCAGGCCCGGGACGCGATCGGCCGGTCGTGGCAGATGTCGACCATCCAGCTCGACTTCAACCTGCCGGAGCGCTTCGGGCTGGAATACCAGGCCCCCGACGGCACCCGGCAGCGGCCCGTCATGATCCACCGGGCGCTGTTCGGCTCGATCGAGCGTTTCTTCGGCGTGCTGGTCGAGCACTATGCGGGCGCGTTCCCCGCGTGGCTCGCCCCGGTGCAGGTCGTCGGCATCCCGATCGCCGACGCCCACGTGCCCTACCTGCAGGACGTCGCCAAGCGGCTGCGCGAGCACGGCATCCGGGTCGAGGTCGACGAGAGCGACGACCGCATGCAGAAGAAGATCCGCAACGCCCAGAAGGCGAAGGTGCCCTACATGCTCCTCGCGGGCGACGACGACATCGCCGCGGGCGCGGTCTCGTTCCGCTACCGCAGCGGCGAGCAGAAGAACGCCGTGCCGATCGACCAGGCGATCGAGGAGATCGTGGACGCCGTCCGCCGCCGCGTCCAGGTCTGACCGCTCACACGGAGAACGCGGGGGCCCCACCCGGGGCTCCCGCGTTCGCGTTGCCGGCAGGGACGGCCAGTACGGCCAGGGGGTCTCCCGGCGCGCGCCAGAGGCGTCCCCGGGGCCGGGGACGGTCATGGCCCGGGGCGTCTCAGGGGCGGCCGGCTCAGGACGCCTGGGCGGCCTCGGCGGGGGAGTCCTCACCAGGGAGACGGACGTCGTCGACGGTCACGTTGACCTCGACCACGTGCATGCCGAGCATCCGGCTCACCGAGCGGGCGACGTTGACCTTGACCTCGGTGGCGACGTCCATCACCACGTGGCCGTACACGATGACGATGGTCACGTCGATGGAGACCTGCTGATCCTGGATCTTGGCTGCCACGCCCTGCGTCGCCCGCTTGGAGCCCACGCCGATGCGGTCGCGTACGGATTCAAAGGCGCGTTCGAGGTCGCCGCCCAGGTCGGCGACGCCGGGGATCTCCAGGGCGGCCAGCGCGGCGACCTTCTCCACGACCTCGTCGGCGACCTTGATCCGGCCCTTGAGCACGTTGGCGGTCGGCGCCTCGGGCCTCGGCGTCGGCGCGGACGGCTCAGGCTCCGGCCTCGGCTCCGCCCGATCGGCCGCCGCTTCCGCCGGCACGTCGGCCGGGTCGCCGAGGCTCTCCCCGGCGTACGCGCCGGTCGGCTCTTCCACTCGCTCCTCGACGACTGCGGCCTCGCTCATGTGACGGCTCCTCGGGGGTCTGGGCGTCCGGCAGGTGCATTCTGCCCCATGATCGAGCAGGTCGTCCGGCCTCCGCGGATATCGGTCGCGGCCCTGGCGCAACCCGGCCGGTGAGAGGAGATCCGCGAGGTCATATGCTGCTGCCGGTGTCGTTTTTCGCGCACAGCACCGTGCAGATCGGTGCCGGTGCACGTGCCGCCGGCGCGGAGGCGGCGGCGCCGTGAACAACGGCGGCGCCGTGAACAACAGCAGCACCGGGGACAACGGGAGCGGAGGAGATCGCGGACGTGGACTCAGAGCCGATCGAGCAGGCGGGCGCCGGGATTCCCGACAGCTTCCAGCGCCTGTGGACCCCGCACCGGATGGCCTACATCAAGGGCGAGAACAAGCCCAGCGGCTCCGGCGCGGATGACGGCTGCCCGTTCTGCGAGATTCCCAAGCTCTCCGACGAGGACGGCCTGATCGTGGCCAGGGGCTCGGCCGTGTTCGCCGTGCTCAACCTCTATCCGTACAACTCGGGGCACCTGATGGTCTGCCCCTACCGGCACGTGTCCGACTACGCCGACCTCGACGGGCCCGAGACGGCGGAGCTGGCCGAGTTCACCAAGCGCGCGACGCAGGCGCTGCGCAAGGCGAGCGGGGCGCAGGGCTTCAACGTCGGCATGAACCTGGGCAGTGTGGCGGGCGCGGGCATCGCCGCCCACCTCCATCAGCACGTCGTGCCGAGGTGGGGCGGCGACACCAACTTCATGCCGGTGGTGGGACGCACCAAGGTGCTGCCGCAGCTGCTGCGCGACACGCGCGACCTGCTCGCGGAGGCCTGGCCCGCCGCCTCCTGACGACTCCCCGGCACCGGCCGGAACCGGCCGGGAGCCAGGGCCCGGACGGCGTCAGGCCGGCGCGGGGCTCGGCGGCGTGCCCGGCGATCCGGCGGCGGCCGGGACGGGCTCGCCGTGCTGCAGGGCGCGGATGCCGGCGCTGAGCACGAGCGGCACGGCCAGGGCCAGCGCCATGGACAGCACCGCGGCCCCCGAGTCGTTGACGAGCATGCCGACCAGGCCGCTCACGAGCGCGCCGAGCAGGCCCGCCTTGAGCATGGGCGCCCGTTCGAACGCGATCGGCAGCACGCCGGCGCTCGCCGCCCCCGGCCGCAGCAGCGCGAAGACGAGGAACGCGAACGCGGCGAGCACCACGGGCATCAGGTTCGGGCTGAGCAGCGTGGAGAGCATCGCGCCGAGCTTGCGGGAGATCACCGGCAGGAACGTGCCGTCGGCCACCTGTCCCACGAAGCGGCCCAGGTGCGTCTGGCTGGCCGGGGGCCGCAGGTAGTCGAGGTAGGCGATGGCCATCACCAGGACGCCGCCTCCGGCGCAGAAGGCGCCCAGCTTGACGATCGACACCCGCTTGCCCGCCACGATCAGCGCGGTGACCGCGATGCCCGGGACGAAGGCGATGACGCCGCCGAAGTCGCTGCCCACCCCGGGCCAGCCGTCGAGCAGCATGGCGAACGCCCCGAGGGCCGTGACCAGGGCCACCGCGAGGGCCTTGCGGCCCGCTCGGACCAGCCGGTCGGCGGCGGCCGTGGTGACGAGCAGCACTGCCGTGGCGAGCAGCGCGAAGGGGATGTTGCCCAGGCCGTAGTAGCGGGCCCCGACCACGCCGGTGTAGCCCATCAGGCTGTTGAGCTGCAGGGGCGTGCCGGTCAGCAGGTCGCCGAGCAGCACGGCCGCGGTCGCCGCCGCGATCACGGTCAGCGGGCCGAGCACGCCCCGCCGCCACGGTCCGGCGAGGGCCACCACGGTCAGCGCCGCGGCGATCGCCGCGATCGAGGCGAAGAGCGTGACCGCGGGCTGTGCCGTACGGGCCCACGGGGTGAGGTTGACCAGGTAGGTCGAGACGGGAATCGAGGCGAGCGCCACGGCGGCGGCCCGTACGGCGGGCAGCCCGTCGCGGCGGCGCAGCAGCAGGAACGCGGTGACGTAGAAGACCACCTGGAGCATGGCGAGCGAGGTGAAGAAGACGCCGGTCGCGTCGCGGATCGTCTGCCCCGCGACGTCGGCGGCGCGCAGGGCCTCGACGCGCTCGTCCAGGGTCCCGTCCGCCGCATGGGTCTCGACCGGCACGCCGACGACGACGGGAGGAGCGGCCACCCCGGTCCTGGCCAGGATCGTGGCGGTGAGATCCGGGACGATGACCATGTCGTCCCGATGGGTGGACCGGGCGCCGAGCGCCCACGCGGCGCCGCTGGAGGTGCCGCTGTCCGGGCCGCGCAGCATGGCGGTCCTGAGGTGGGGGACCGAGCCGTGGTCGGAGAGCCCGGCGACCAGCACCGTCGCCGGTCCGAGCTGCGGCAGGAACGACCCGAGCTTCGCGTCGGCCGCCCGGGCCGCGGCCCGGCGAGCGTCGTCGGACAGGCTCTCGGGCACCTCGCTCATCCGGTCGCCGGAGACGTACGGGGAGATGAGGTCGGGGATCTCCACGGCGACCACGTCGCCGCGCGACCACTGCGTGACCTCGGCGGGGGAGGGGGCGTAGAGGTCCACCCGGCCCTCGCGGTCGGCGAGCGCGAGCGCCGCTCCCGGGCCGACGGCCATCGTCGTCCGCCCGGCCGCGTGCAGGGCCTGCCCCAGCGTGCCCGCGGCGTCCTGCTCGCGCACCTCCCACAGCCAGGAGAACTCGGGGACGACCGCGCCCTCGCCGTCGGCCTTGGGAGTGGGGGCCATGCCGCACGCTCCCCCCACCGCCGACCGCACCCCGGCCGAGACCGTGAGCCAGGCGTCGTACGGGCAGGTGTCCTTGCGTACGGCCCGCACCGACAGGGACCCGAGGGCGGACTCGCCGGCGAGCCGCCAGAGGTTCGGGGTGCCGGCCGGGGTCACGTCGCTCCACATCAGGCCGGGGATGCCGACGAGCACGACGCGTTCACCGGCCGCCGTCGGGACCCGTTCGGCCACCCGTTCGGCCACCCGTTCGGCCGCCCGTACACCGGCCGTGGTCGCCGCCCCGGACGCGAGCCCGGAGGCCGCGGCGGGAGCGGCGGCCAGCACCGACACGCCGAACACGACGGCGACGAGCGCGCGCCTCACCCACGTGTCACTCACCGGCGACCCCCATGTCTTCGTACGCGCAGCCCAGTCGCGCAATCCTGTACGCGCAGTCCCCGTACGTGATCTTGAAAAATCTCGCGACCACGCTACCGGACCCGCTGACGGCCGCGCAGCAATCCGCGACCGGCCCGTTCCCGCAGGCCCCCAAGGGGCACTGCCGAGGTCAGGCCGCCCGGGTGGCAGGGCTCTCGTTGCCGAGGCGGTCGACGGCGGTGACGTAGTAGGTGCCGGGGGCTCCGGCGGCGTACGACGGGGCCTGGGACGCCGGGACGACGGCCACCAGGTTGCGCGCGTCCGCGGTGGCGCAGGAGGCGTCCTTGCCCGTCACCCGGTAGATCCCGTACGACTGGGCGCCCGGCTGGGCCTGCCACGTCAGCGTCCCGCCGGCCGCCTTCACCCCGCGCGGAGCGGCGGGCGCGGACCCCTGGCGGAGCACCGGCGGCAGCGCCGGGCGGGCGTAGTGGCTCTTCACGATCCGGTCGAGCACGCCCAGCGGGTTCTTCACCAGTTGCGCGGCACTGAAGTAGACGTCGCCCGAGATCTCGGGATATTTGCGGTTCAGCGTGAGATGAGCGGGCAGCTCGCCCGCCCTGGTCCAGGCCGGGGTGTCGGCGGTGCCCACCCGATAGAGGGCCTGCCCGATGAAGAGGTCCACGTCGGTGCCCTTCACCGCGTCGGCCCACCACTTGGCGAGCACGGTGTAGTCGGCCGCGGCGAAGCCCCGGGGCCAGTAGAGCTGGGGCATCACGTAGTCGACCGAGCCCGCCTTGATCCACGCCCTGGCGTCCGCGTAGATCGAGTCGTAGGCCGACATGCCCTTGGTGGCCGAGCCCGCCGGGTCCTCGGCCTTGTTGCGCCAGATGCCGAACGGGCTGATCCCGAAGACCGCGTACGGCCTGGCCGCGTGCACCGCCTGCGAGACCTGGGCGACGAGCTGGTTCACGTTGCGCCGCCGCCAGTCGGCCAGCGTCAGGCCCTTGCCGTACTTCTTGTACGCCGCCTGGTCGGCGAACCGCGTCCCCTGGCCGGGGTAGGGGTAGAAGTAGTCGTCGAAGTGGACGCCGTCGACGTCGTAGCGCGTGACGACGTCCGTCACGACCTTGGTCACCCAGTCGCGCACCTGCGGCAGGCCGGGGTTGTAGTAGAGCTTGCCCTCGTGCTTGACGGTCCAGTCCGGGTGCAGGCGCGCCGGGTGCCCGGCGGGCAGCTTCGAGGTGGCCGAGTCGGCCGCCCGGTAGGGGTTGAACCACGCGTGGAACTGCAGGCCGCGCTTGTGGGCCTCGTCCACCAGGAACGGCAGCGGGTCCCAGCCCGGGTCCCTGCCCGCCGTGCCGGTGAGCCACTGCGACCATGGCTCGAGCGACGAGCGGTAGACCGCGTCCGAGGCGGGCCGCACCTGGAAGAACACCGCGTTCAGGCGCCGCTTGACCGCGTTGTCGAGGATTTTCAGATATTCGGCCTTCTGTCGCTCGGGCGGCAGTCCCGGCTTCGACGGCCAGTCGAGATTGTGCACGGTGGCGATCCAGACGCCGCGAAGCTGGCGCTTGGGGTATTTCACGCTGGTGGCGCAGGAGCCCGCCGCGGTGAGCGTCTGCGCCTCGACCTGCTCCCGTGCCGCCTTCGCCGGCGCCGCCGTACTTCCGGCCTTCGCGGCGGCCTTGTCCGCGCCGACCTGCTCGGCCTGAGCGCCGGGGCCGAACGTGTAGGCGGCTCCGACGGCGACGGCGGCGATGACGGTGGTCGCGATCAACGGGCGGACGACCTGTCTCCGCTCGGTCACGTGGCCCTACCTTCTTGAGTGCGAGCGCGCTCCGGTTGGTGTAGAAGATCGGGGTGTGCGAACGAGGCAGGGATGGCTCTCACGCTGGCTGCCCTCGATGGC
>NZ_VJVX01000309.1:0-355 GCF_008033685.1 Microbispora sp. CSR-4 | reverse complement strand
TGGCGGGCTCGTCATTGGCGGTCCAGAAGTAGTACTGGGTCTCGCCCCCGAGTTCGGAAGAATGGCGTGGAGGGAAAGAGGGAAGGCAATAGTGCTGTAATGGAGGTTCTGCGGGAAGGTTTTGTTATTAGGACACAAATAAGGGATGAAAAAGGTCAAATGAAAGGTTATAGATATGATATTTTTGATACACCTCAAAATGTAAATTCTGAAAGTGTTGAAACGACTGAATCTCAACCGTGTGCCGTTTTCCCGACTCCGGTAAAACCGGAAGCTGGTAAAACCGAAGTCGGTGAAACTGGAAGCCGGCAAAACCGAGGTCGGGAAATCGGCAACATAAAAGAAAATAGTATTA
>NZ_VJVX01000308.1:0-358 GCF_008033685.1 Microbispora sp. CSR-4 | reverse complement strand
GTTTGACAGGGCGTAAAGTGGCACTAGATGGTTATTTCGTTCCGAAGCTCATGCCCGTGTCTTATACACAGTACTTCGTTCCATCCTGTATGCCTTGCCTGCATTAGTTTTTTTTTTTTTAATGACCCGGCCCCCCCCGAGATCTCCCCTATAGCCTCCCCTCTTCCCCTCCCCGCCCCTCTCCCGCCCCCCCCCCGGCCCCCCCCCGCCCCCCGGCCGCGGGGCGGCACGGGCGGGCGGGGCGCGTGCGGGATTCGCTCCAGTGGGACGGCCAGGCGGATCCCGCCCACCCCGAGGCCCTGGCCCAGGCCGCGGGGCGCGGGGGAGAGCGCCTGCATCACGTAGGTCAGGCGAGGGG
>NZ_VJVX01000307.1:0-358 GCF_008033685.1 Microbispora sp. CSR-4 | reverse complement strand
AGCAGGTTCATGGCGGGCGCCCTACGCGCCGCGGTCCTGTAGAGGGACCTCGTCGCCCGCGCAGGCTGGGAAAGGGTCGGGGAGGGGAAGTGAGGTGGCTATAGAGTTGACTATGGAGTTTCCCGGAAAGCTTATAAATAATTTAAAAACTTTATCATCTAATATAACTAATGCTTTTTCTTCTTTTAGAATAGGCTTCAAACCTTCTAGTATATCCTCGCAACTCCTATAGTTGTATTTACCAAAGCTATTAAATTGACTTTTAGGAGCTTTTAAAGTACTCTGTATATTTACAAGTTTTATATAAACATTATTAGTTTCCATGGTCCTCACCTACTCTTTTTTAGCTTTTGGAATT
>NZ_VJVX01000306.1:0-360 GCF_008033685.1 Microbispora sp. CSR-4 | reverse complement strand
GGGTGCTGGTGGTGCGTGAGGGCCGGATCGTGCACGAGGCCCCGGCCGAGGACCTGGACGAACACCGCGTGCTCGACCTCGTGATGGTCTCCACCGAACGAACCACCGCGCAAACCACCGAACAAACGACCGGGCGAACCACCGCGCAGGCCGCCGAACAGACCACCGGTTCTGAAGCCGGGTCTGGTGTTGCAATTCCCCCCTCTGAAGGAGCGTTCGATGATTGAGGTCGATCAGGCCGCGCAGGCCGGTCCGCCCGTGGCGGCGGGTCCGGGCGGGCGGTTCGGCCGGCTGGGCGAGGTCCGGCACCTGGGGCTGGTCGCGGCGTTGGTGCTGCTGGCGATCGTGGGTCTGGTGACC
>NZ_VJVX01000305.1:0-364 GCF_008033685.1 Microbispora sp. CSR-4 | reverse complement strand
GCGCTCCAGTGCCTTCACCCAATCCAGAGGGGCGGCGATAAACCCCACGCGCAGGCCGGTCGCGACACTTTTCGACAACCCGCCCACGTAGACCGTGCGCTCCGGCGCCAACCTCGCCAAGGGCAGCGGCACGTCCTCGGCGAGGAACGCGTAGGCCGCGTCCTCGATGATCATCAGGTTGTACTGACGGGCAATCGCCACCAACTGCTCGCGCTGCGCCAGGCTCATCACCCAGCCCAACGGGTTATGCAGGGTCGGCATGCTGTAAACCGCGCGCACCGGGCGTTTGCGACACAAACCTTGCAGATGGTCCAGGTCCGGGCCGTGGGCCGTGACCGGGATGGCGACGATCTCCAGGTGCAGG
>NZ_VJVX01000304.1:0-365 GCF_008033685.1 Microbispora sp. CSR-4 | reverse complement strand
GCCGGTGGTGGCCGGTGCGGCGGCCAGCCGGTGGAGCTGGGTGAGGGTGATCTGCAGCTCGACGATGCCGCCGCGTCGCATGTCGCGGGGCGGCCGTTGTGCAGGCGGGCAGGGGCGCTGCCGGGTGATGCCGGCCAGGAGCAGGTGCCCGTCGTCGGTGCAGATGGCATAGCGCCACTGCCCGCCGAGCATGCCGGTGACGATGCGGCGTGCCTGAGCGGCGTGGACCATGCCCCAGCCGGGCAGGTGCGCCGGGTGCTCATCGTGCCCGAGCAACGTCGTCAGCTCCACCCGTATCTCCGGCACCGACCACGATGTCGCGCCGGGCCCCCCACCAAGGCGGCCCTGCGACCGCTGAGGCTCCC
>NZ_VJVX01000303.1:0-367 GCF_008033685.1 Microbispora sp. CSR-4 | reverse complement strand
AGGATCCCGGCCACCGCGATCGGCAGCGCCACCGCGGCGCAGACCACGAGCGGCACCCGGTCACCGACGAGCAGGTACGCGGCGTAGAGCAGAGCGCCGGTGCCGACCAGGATGACCACCTGGCGGGCGGTGAACCCCGCGACGATTTTGTCTTCCTGGTCCACGTCGGCGGGGATGCGAACCGGCTGCACCCAGCTCATCGGCCCTCATCTCCTGTGGGGTTGGGGGGCGGAGTACGGCGATCCGCTGCGTCGTGCGCGCCTCTGGCGACGCCCTGCGAGGGGTAGACGGGAGGCCGGAACATCACCGGCGGGACCGGTGGGCGGGCAGGCCGTGATGGGCTGTTCTGGGTGCGGAGCCGGTACAT
>NZ_VJVX01000302.1:0-368 GCF_008033685.1 Microbispora sp. CSR-4 | reverse complement strand
AAAACTATAAGGATGAAGTTAATAAATTGCCTGACGTTGGAGGAGTTAAAGTTTATCCTGTTTGGAACGGCGGAGGAACTGTTAAGATAGTAATAATTAATTCTAACTTCAAAGTTCCATCTAGTGATTTAGTTAATTTAGTTCAAGAAGAAATTGACCCTCTACAAAACCAAGGAGAAGGCTTAGGATTAGCACCGATTGGACACCGAGTAACTGTTGAAGGAGTTGCAAGTACAACTATATATATATCATCTTTATTTAAAGATAAGGCGTCATACGCAATCTACAATATAGCATCCACTCTTTCCCTACACGACGCCCTCTCGATCTCGAAGATTTTCTTGCCCGCGTCATACGGCGTCCAGCCG
>NZ_VJVX01000301.1:0-368 GCF_008033685.1 Microbispora sp. CSR-4 | reverse complement strand
TACTGACCGGTTCTCTACGTTGATGAAGTTCTCTAAATAATAGGATGACCTCTGGTTCTGTCATTCACTTGTCGAACTGAGTCAGAGCAACCTGACCTTCGCCTTCCGTTTTTTTTTTTTTTTTTTAATGACCCGCCGCCCCCCGAGATCTACACTATACCCTACCCTCTTCCCCTACCCGCCGCTCTCCCGATCCCCCCAGACAGGGTGGAGGGTCTTGTGGCTGTTCTTGTAGTAGATCGGGCCGAGCTTGATCGAGTAGTTCTTCCCCAGGAAGATCGCCAGGGCCGCGGCAGGGCGCCACGCCCCGCCTCGACGTCTGGGCCGGGATCCTGCCGGGTCGTACGCCGAGGGACAGTTCGCCGTGG
>NZ_VJVX01000300.1:0-371 GCF_008033685.1 Microbispora sp. CSR-4 | reverse complement strand
CCCGAAGCCGTCGCGCCCGAAGGGGCTGTGTCCGAAGGGGCTGTGTGCGCATGCCCGTCACCGTCGGCAGGGCATGCTGACGCGCGCCGCGCGGTGTGCGGTGTTCCAGACTTGGCCGCAACGCGGTCGCCGTCTCCGACCTTGGCGGGCACGGTCTCGCCGCCCTCGGCGGAGGCGGCGTTCACGGTGTGGTCGCCCTCAGCAGAGGCGGTGCTTGCGGTGTCGCGCAGCTCGCACTCACCTGCATCACTCCCCGCACCGGCATCCGCCTCAGCCTCGCCGGTGTCGAACTCCTCCGGGATGTCGGGGTCGTCAGCGCCGCCCGCAGCGCCGGGGTCGCCCAACGCGCCGGAAACGGTGTCATCGGCCCG
>NZ_VJVX01000030.1:0-99826 GCF_008033685.1 Microbispora sp. CSR-4 | reverse complement strand
GACGCCCTGCGAGGGGTAGACGGGAGGCCGGAACATCACCGGCGGGACCGGTGGGCGGGCAGGCCGTGATGGGCTGTTCTGGGTGCGGAGCCGGTACATCTGGGCCAGCCCGGCCGGGCCGTTGGCGTAGTAGGTCTCGCGCGGATACCCGTATACCGGCGTCGTCGGGGGAACCGGACCGGACGGCCGCGGCGGCCTCCGGTACTTGCCCTGGACAGCAGGAGCGGACGGAGCGTGCTTGACAGGGGCGGCCTCCCAATCCGCCGGATTCATCGGGCGGCGGGCGGCCACGGGCGCGTGCTTGGCAGGACCGGGCCCACCTCGGGCCGCGGAGGCGGCGGTCCCGGTCAGGGCAGTCGCGCCGGCAGCGGCAGCCGTACCAGCAGGACCGGCGGCGAGCGCCGGAAGCGCTCGGCTGGCCATCGTTCTCCCGGCCATCGCATGGGCGGCAGCCACGTGCCCGGCGACCCGAGGCGTGCTGCTCCGGCGTCCACCCGGGCGGAGGTGCAGGGCGGCCAGGACGGGCGAGGTGAGCTTGTAGGCCAAGGCGTACTTGACCATCCGGCCGATCATCGAGTGGCCGCCGACCCCGGCGAAGATCCGGCGGGAGATCCAGCCAGGGATGCGGATCAAGATGATCAGCAGGCACAGGGCGAGCACCAGGTTGACGAGCTGGCCGGTCGGGACGATGCCGAGCAGCAGTCGGCCGTCCTGGTTGAAGAAGATCCGCACCGCCAGGACGAGCGTGAGCGACTGGGTGACCTGGATGAGCAGGAGCCCGGTGAAGGCCCGCCACCAGAACCGGGCCAGCCCCTCGGTGTACGGCAGGGCCAGGCAGGCCAGCGCGAGCGGCGAGGCGACCGTCAGCAACAGCACCAGCGCCACCCGCATGACGAACGTGATCAGCAACAGCAGCAGCAGGACGACCGCGACCAGGGCGAGCAGGACGTAGAAGATCTGCTGCGAGGCGCTCGGCGCGATGATCAGCGTCTGGAGGGTGGCGGCGGCGCGGCGACCGTCGAAGTCCTGCCCGAGCAGGGCCTTGGACAGGGCATTGGCGATCTCGATGACCTTCCCGCACAGCAGGAAGCTGGCGTTGGCGGCCAGGGCGGCGATGAACAGCCGGGGCAGGACCTCCTTGACCGCATACCGCGTCTGCACCGTCTGGTAGCCCATCGCGCTGATCGCACCGACGGTCGCCAGCAGGACGAACCCGGTGTTGGCGATCGCGGCGGTCGCCTTCCACAGGTCGAAGACCCGGCCGCTGCCGGACACGTCCGGGGTGGCCAGCAGCGTCACCGCCAGCAGGTCCAGCAACGGCTTGATCGCCAGGTACACCAGGCTGGCGAACCAGGAGTTGATCTGACCGGTGATCCAGTCCCCGATGCCGAAGCCGATCCCCGTTCCCTCCGGCACCGGCAGCTCACCGGGAGCGGGCGGGGACGCCCCAGGAACAGGAGATGGCAGAGGCATCGGCGTCGCGTGAGCCGAGGCCGCCGTGACGATCACGACAGCGCAGACACCGACAACCACACCGGCAACGGCAACGACGCGGATTGCCGCTCGTGGTGCGGCCCCAGCCGGGCACATTGCCGCACTGCCAGCCGGCATGGAGTTTCGGGCGCGTGCGGCTGCCGTACGCAGCCGGTGGCGGAACGTCGCCGTGAGCTTCTCGCGAATCGGGGTCATGGGGCTCACCCGCCTACGACGCGCTTGAGGATGCTCACGAACAGCGGGGCCAGGACGGCCAGCGCGTAGCCGAAGGCGGCAGCCTTCAACGCCGCCTTGGCCTTCTGGACCTCGCCGGGATCACCGCCCGCCACCAGGTAGCGGAGCCCGCCGAGGGTCAGCATCAGCGTGGCCAGCGTCGCCAGCAGGCCGATCAGCCAGTTCCGCAGGTTGGTGAAGACCGTGTTCAGGTCCGACGGAGCGGCGATGACCGACGAGGCCAGGGCGCTGGTCGCCGCGGCGGCAACGAACGGCACCGCGCCGGCCAGCATCGGCAGGACACGGAAACCGATCCGTGCCGCCCACTGCCGCAGCCGCCGGTACGGCAGCACATTCCAGCGGCGAGCGGCCGGGGCAGTGCCGCGAATGGCAGAAGACCGGGGACGGGAGGAAATCCGCGCGGAGCCAGGGGTGGTGTCCCTGCCTCCCTTCGGGTCGGTTGCGGTTGCTGCATCCGGAGTTCCCTGGCTCCGCGCGGAAGCCGTAGGCGCTTCCTCATCGGCTGAGGAAGCAGGGGGAGGGGGAGTCGTGGGGGACGGTTGCCGCAGCGGCATGCCGCCCAGCCGGGTCAGGAGGATCAGTTCGGCGTCCTGCTCGCTGAGCACGCCAAGGGCCACCGAGTCGGCCAGCACCAGCTCAGGACAGGGCAGGGGACGTTGGCGGGGAGGAGACTCCTCCGGCGGTTGCCGCCGCTCGGCCGCCGAGACGATGTGCCGGATGGCACGCTCGCCCGCGCACCGCGCTGCCTGGCACAGCCGAGACCGTACGTCCGCGGTGTCCAGGTCCAGGCGGCGCAGGGCACGCAGGTAGCCGCCCAGGATCTCGGAGTCGACGTCGGCCGGGTCCCCGTAGGGAAGGTCCCGGGTGAGCGCCGCGGCGATCATGCGCAGGATGGGCATCGCCATGCCGACGGCGGCGACCGTCCACGCTCCCTTACGCACCCGTGCTCGCGTCACCAGCTCCCGCCAGACGGCGTCACGCGTCTCGTCGCTGACATGCCGGCTGGTGAGCAGCATCCGCAGCTCCGCGAGGTTCACCTCGCCTCTGGGGAGGGCGGGGGCGAGCGTGGTGCAGTTCAGGGACAGCGCGCCCGGCCCTGTGGTCAGCAGCCGGAACGAGGTCTCCGCGGTGTCCAGCGGGGAACCGGTGACGGGATCGGTGCTCATGTCTTGCTCCAGTCCGAGAGGAATTCGTTGGTCTCGGAAACTGGTCTACGCACCGCCTCAGAATTTGCTCATAGCTGATTCAGAGTTTCGCCGCAGAGTTTCCGCATAACCCGCCGCTCGGGACCTCTGAGTTGTTCAGATTTGGCGCCTCCCGGCTCAGGGTCTGCTCTGAGGGATCGCTCTCTGAGGGTTCTCTGAGATGTTGGCTATCCCTGGTCATGTGCCTCGGACCGTCCTGCGGACCGATGGCGCACACATCCGGAGAAACGTGTCCCGACTAGACGATGGAAAGCAGGAATGACAAGAAGACAATCGCAAACGAGTGCGAGGGCCTGAACAGTCCGGAGCGTCTGGAGAATCAGCGGCTGGTGATTTCACCGGTGCCGATTCAGACCGCGCGGGCATTCATCGCCTGGACCCGGCATGACCCCGCTGCGTCGGCCGGTGCCGCGTTCGCTCTCGGTGCCCAGAGCGGTGACGGCACGCTCGTTGGTGTCGCGCTCATCGGCTGGCCCACCGCCTGGGTGTTCGACGACGGCGACACCGCCGAGGTCCTCGCCCTGGCCACCGACGGCACATCCGACGCCAGCCAAATGCTGCTCGGTGCCGCCTGGCCCCTGGTCCGCGAGATGGGTTACCGGCGCCTGATCGCCTACACCCGCATCGACGAACCTGGCACCCACTTGTGGGACGCCGGCTTCCGCATCGTCCCCAGGCCCCTCGGGTGGCAAGCCATCAGCCGAGCCGACGACGTCACCCGCGTCCTGTGGGCGATCCGGGCCGTCGGAGGCCGCCGATGAGCGGGCTGCGTGAGCCGTACTGGCGCGACGAGCATGCGGCGATCTACCACGGGGACGCGCGCGAGGTGCTGGCCGAGATGGCGGACGGTTCGGTGGACTGCATCGTCACCAGCCCGCCCTACTGGGGTCTCAGGAACTACTGCGAGGGCCAGTACGGGCAGGAGCCCACGCCGGAGGCGTACGTGGAGAACCTCCGGGCCACCTTCGCCGAGGCCCGCCGGGTGCTCGCCGACGACGGCACCTGCTGGCTGAACCTGGGGGACTGCTACGCGGCCAACTCCGACGGCTGGGCGCGGGGCAAGGACTACAACATCCGGCAGCCCGAGGTGCGGCCTAAGGCGCGGCTGGTCGTGCCGCCGAAGAACCTGCTCGGCATGCCGTGGCGGGTCGCCTTCGCCCTCCAGGAGGACGGCTGGATCCTCCGCAACGCCATCGTGTGGAGCAAGCCCAATGCGATGCCGCAGTCCGTCCGCGACCGGATGTCCAACCGGTACGAGCTGATCTTCCTGCTCGTCAAGCAGCAGCGGTACTGGTTCGACCTCGATCCGGTCCGTCAGCCCTACACCGGCGACCGCCCGATCACCAGACGGGCACGCTCCGGGGGGAGCAAGGCGAACAGCATCACGACGGCCTGGCCGCCGCCCGGCAAGTACGGCAGCGACGGCGAGGACTCGGCCGGTACCCGCCACGGCGTTGCGATGCGGCCCACGGGTGCGCGGCATGCCGCCGCACACCCCAACGGCAGGAACCCTGGCGACGTCTGGTCGATCCCGACCCGGCCGCTGCGGGCGGCGCACTTCGCGGCATTCCCGATCGACATCCCGCTCAGGGCCATTGCCGCCGGCTGCCGCCCCGGCGGCACCGTGCTGGACCCGTTCACCGGCAGCGGCACCACCGGCATTGCCGCGCGGCAACTCGGGCGGAAGTTCGCCGGCATCGAGCTCAACGCCGACTACTGCCAGCTCGCCCGGACCCGGCTCCTCGCTGCCGCCGGCGCGGCAATCCCGGCAGGAGGCGAGGGTGACTGAACAGCCACAAAGGGCCTGCTCAGGGCCTCCGGAATCGGCTCTCCAGGCGTACCCTGCAGGCCCGGCCGACCGCGAGAAGAAGCCCAGATCGCGGACGACCGGGGCCAAGAGCAGGCGCGTCGTCACCGTGGTGTTGCCCGCCGAAACGCCACAGCTGACCGCAGGGGCGGCGCGAGTGCTCCTGCGCATCCTTCTGAAAAGCCACGCGGAGCTGACCAAGCGTCAGCGGGAAGAGAGGAATGCTGAATGATCCCGTTCGCCTTCTGGGGGCGAGTGTCCACGGAGGACAACCAGGATCCCGCCTCGTCGCGGAACTGGCAGCTGTCCCGGTCACGCGCACTGATCGAGCCACGCGGCGGCGTGATCGTCGCGGAGTTCTTCGACATCGACAAGTCGCGATCGATCCCGCCGCAGCGTAGGCCGCAGGCCGCGATCCTGCTCGACGAGCTGCGCAACCCCAACCGGGGGTTCGACGCCGTCGTGGTCGGTGAGCCCCAGCGAGCCTTCTACGGCAACCAGTTCGGCAACACCTTCGAGCTCTTCAACCACTACGGAGTGCCCCTGTGGGTGCCGGAGGTCGGCGGACCGATCGACCCGACCAACGAGGCTCACGAGCTGATCATGTTGATGTTCGGCGGGATCAGCAAGGGCGAGCGCAACCGGATCAAGATGCGCGTCCGCACCACCATGGAGGCACAGGCCAAGATCGAGGGGCGCTTCCTCGGGGGCCGCCCGCCGTACGGCTACCGCCTCGTGGACGTCGGGCCGCATCCCAATCCGAGCAAGGCCGCCGACGGCAAGCGCCTACGCCGGTTGGAGCCCGACCCGGCGACCGCTCCCATCGTGGGCCGAATTTTCTGGGAGTTCCTCCACGGTAAAGGGCTCTACCTGATCGCCGAAGGGCTCACCAAGGAGGGCATCCCGTGCCCCTCCGCCTACGACCGGGCCAGAAACCGCCATCGCAGCGGGATCGCCTGGTCGAAGTCGGCGGTACGGGCCATTCTCCTCAACCCCCGCTACACCGGCCGCCAGGTCTGGAACAAGCAGCGCAAGCAGGAAGAGCTGCTGGACGTGCACGACGTCACGCAGGGACACATCACCAAGCTCAAGTGGAATCCCGCCAGCCAGTGGGTCTGGTCCGAGAAGATTGTGCACGAGCCGATCGTGGACATCGAGACGTTCGAGCGGGCCCAGGCTCTGCTGTCCGCGGAGGAGCGGCCCGCGACGGAGCGGAAGCCGCGCAGGACACCGCGTCCGTACGTGCTCCGCGGCCTGCTGTACTGCTGCGTCTGCACGCGGCGGATGGAAGGCAGCTGGAACAACGGCAGGCCGCACTACCGGTGCAAGTTCCCGACCGAATACGCGGTGGCCAACAAGATCGACCACCCGCGCACGGTCTATGTCCGGGAGGACCAGATCCTCGACGAGTTGGACCCCTGGCTCTGCCGGATCTTCACACCAGCCAACCTTCAGCGGACGGTCGAGACCCTGCTCGATGTCCAGAACAGCGAGGCAGACCGCGTCGCCATCGATACAGCCAAGCGGACCATCGATGACTGCGACCGTCGGATGGCCCGCTACCGGACGACTCTGGACGCGGGTGGAGACCCCCAGGAGATCGGCAAGTGGATGGCCGAGACCCGAGCCGAGCGGCTGAAGGCAGAGGGCCAGCTACGGGCCATTACCAGGAAGAGGGAGATCAGTGAAAAGGAGATCGCAGAGATGATCCCTCGGTTGGCCGAGATGGCCAAGGTCATCAAGAAGGCGGACCCTGCCGACCGGAACGACCTCTATACGCAGATGGGCCTGCACCTCGTCTACGACCCCCTGGAGAGAGTGGTCGCAGTTGAGGCCAGGCCCAGCATGTACCAGAGTACGTGTCCGAGGGGGGACTTGAACCCCCATGCCCATCACTGGGCACTAGCACCTCAAGCTAGCGCGTCTGCCTATTCCGCCACCCGGACGTGGTGCCTCACGCAGGATCGTCATCCCGCGTCGGCTGATACAGGTTAGCACTCTCTGCGCCCTGCTTCATACCGGGAATCCGCTCCGGCGCGGTTCCCGGGAGCCCGGGGGTGAACGTCACCCCTGTACGGCGGCAGGATGGAGGCGCGAGCCGTACGACGGGAAAGGCGGGCCGGTCCCCGCATGGGCCTGCCCGGCAGGAGGAGGCGTAATGACCCCACGCTACGGGGAGGACGAGGTCGCGGAGCTGTGCCGCGACCTGATCCGCATCGACTCGGTCAACGCGGGGGACAACGCGGGGCCCGGGGAACGCGAGGCCGCGGAATACGTGGCCGGCAAGCTGGCGGAGGTCGGCCTGGAGCCGCGGATCCTCGAATCCGACCGCGGGCGGGCGAACGTGGTCGCCCGCGTCGAGGGCGCCGACCCGAGCAGGGACGCCCTCGTTCTCCACGGCCATCTGGACGTCGTGCCGTTCGACGCGGCCGACTGGACCCACCACCCGCTGAGCGGCGAGATCGCCGACGGCTGTGTCTGGGGCCGCGGCGCGGTCGACATGAAGGACATGGACGCGATGATCCTCGCCGTCGTACGGCGGCGCCTGAGCGAGGGGCGCAGGCCGCCCAGGGATGTCGTCCTCGTCTTCACCGCCGACGAGGAGGCCGGGGGCCACTACGGCGCCCAGTGGCTGGCGCAGCGGCATCCGGAGGTCTTCGAGGGCTGCACCGAGGCCATCGGCGAGGTGGGCGGCTTCAGCGTGACCACCGAGAAGGGCCGGCTCTACCTGATCGAGGCGGCGGAGAAGGGCATCGCCTGGATGCGCCTGACCGCCAGGGGCAGGGCCGGGCACGGCTCGATGCTCAACGACGACAACGCCGTGACCGAGCTCGCCGAGGCGGTCGGCCGGATCGGCCGTCACAAGTGGCCGGTGCGCCTCACCCCCACGGTGCAGGCGTTCTTCGAGGAGGTCTTCGGCAAGGAGGTCAAGGCGGAGGACGCGGAGGCGGCGGTGGCCACGCTCGGGCCGCTCGCCCGGATGATCGGCGCCACCCTCCGCAACACGACCAACCCGACCATGCTGCAGTCCGGATACAAGGCGAACGTGATCCCCCAGATCGCGACCGCGCACGTGGACGGCAGGTTCCTGCCGGGCTATGAGGACGAGTTCCTCCAGACCGTCGACGAGCTGCTCGGGCCCAACGTGACCAGGGAGTTCGTCTATCACGACGTGGCGGTCGAGACCCCCTTCAAGGGCACGCTGGTCAAGGCGATGGCCGACGCGCTGCAGGAGGAGGACCCCGGCTCGCGGGCCGTGCCGTACACGCTGAGCGGCGGCACCGACCTCAAGGCGTTCAGTCGCCTCGGCATCAGCGGGTACGGCTTCGCGCCGCTGCGGCTTCCCGAAGACTTGGACTTCTCCGGGATGTTCCATGGCGTCGACGAGCGGGTTCCGGTTGATTCTCTCCGGTTTGGCGTCCGGGTCCTTGACCGTTTCCTCGAATACTGCTGAGAAAGCTCTTGCGATCACGTGCCGTGCCGCTACAGTAACTCTCCGTTGGGGGTTGATCCGCACCGGATAGGCCCGGCGGACTGTTGACTCAGCGGTTTGGGGAGGTCGCGTGACGCGCACGTCGCAGGAACAGCGCAGGGCGGGCTCGCCCTCCGCCGTTCCCGGCGTGCGCGTCACGTCTCCCGGCTCTGCGAAGCGGGGCCGGATGGCGCGGTTCGCGGCCGGCTCCCGTCTGGGTCGCCTGTTGGTCGTCGGCGGGCTGATCGCCGCCGGATGGCTGCTCGGCCTGTTCTTCGGTGTCTTCGGCACGGCGATGTCCGTGGCCGGGACCACACCCTCACATGACGTCGCCGGGTCGGTTCTTCCCGATCGTCTCTCAGGTCCGGATCTCGGTCTGCCGCCCTCGCCGGGCGGGGCCGGGTCCCACGGGAAGATCACCGACGGTTTCCCCACGGTGGCGCACGACGTCTCGGTGAACGCCGAGGCGATGGCGGGGCGCACGGTCGACGGGCTCACCAGCCAGTCGAAGCCGCTGCTCCCCCCACCCTCCACCGCGGACCACGCGCCCGCAGACCAGGGCCTGGTCCCGCAGTCGAGCGGTGGAAGCATCCTGTTCGGGGATGTCGCGCGGGAAGTGTTCGAACCGCGCTTCACCAAGCTGCCCGCCCCTCTGGCGGCGGTTGTTCCCCCGGTTGTCCGCACAGCGGCGGACGACCCGTCTTTCTCTCCTGACTGATCCCGCTTCAGCGCCGGTCCCCGTCGTACGGCGACCGGTGCCACCGCCTGCCCTCGCTCGTGGTGCCCGGGCGGCAGGCTCCCGCGGGTGACGCGGAATTTCCCATCCTCGTGACCGTCCTACGGCTCCGCTGTGCTCATGCGGCCCGGACTCGCGTCACGAGCTGTCAGGTAACCCCCTAAGAAAAACCACTAGGAGCATTCATCATGCGAACGTGGGCGAAGGGCTCGACCTCCGCGGCGTTTCTGGCCGTCGGCGTCATGGCCCTTGGCAGCGGTACGGCTCTCGCCGACACCGACGGCAGTCACTCGGTGCTCGGCGGCAACCAGATCGACATACCGGTGACCCTGCCGATCGACATCAGCGGCAACGCGGTGGCCGTCATCGGCCAGTCACGGGCCTCCTCCCAGGGCGGCGCGGTCGTGCAGGGCGCGGGCGTGGGCGCCGGAGAGAACAAGACCTCCGGAGCGGGCAGCATCCTCGGCGGCAACCAGGTCGAAGCGCCGATCAACATCCCGGTCAACGCCTGCGGCAACGCGGTGTCGGTCATCGGCAAGTCGGACGCGAGCTGCCGTGGCGGCGCGGCCGTCAAGAGCCCGGGACGGCGCGGTAACGCGGGCGGCAACCGCACCAGCGGTGTGCACAGCATCGGGGGCGGCAACCAGGTCGTCGCGCCGATCACCGCTCCGATCAACCTGTGCGGCAACTCGATCGCCGTCTTCGGCAACGCCACCGCCGGATGCCGCGGCGGCGCCTTCGTCGGCGGCGGCCGTGACGTCGTCCGCGCCGGCGGCAACCGCACCAGCGGACACGGCTCGATCCTGGGCGGCAACCAGGTCGTCGCGCCGATCACGGCTCCGATCAACGTCTGCGGCAACTCCGTCGCGGCCATCGGCAAGGCGTTCTCGGGCTGCACCGGCGGCTCGTCCGTGGGCGGCTCCGGCGGCAAGGGCGGCCACGGGGGCAAGGGTGGTCACGGCCACGGAGGCAAGGGCGGCCACGGCCACGGCGGGTACGGCGGTCACAACGGGGGCGGTCACAACGGGGGCGGTCACAACGGGGGCGGTCACAAGGGAGGCGGTCACTGGAACCGTCCCGGATCGACCGGCCACGACACCGACGGCCGCTACGCCGTGGGCGGCGGCACCCAGGTGATCTCGCCGATCATCACGCCGATCGACGTCTGCGGCAACGGCTCGGGCAGCTGCAAGGGCGGCCACGGCCACGGGGGCAAGGGCGGTCACTGGGGCAAGGGCGGCCACGGCGGCTGGTCCGGCGGAGGCGCGGGCGGCAACCGCACCAGCGGTGTGCACAGCATCGGGGGCGGCAACCAGGTCGTCGCGCCGATCACGGTGCCGATCAACGTCTGCGGCAACGCCATCGCGATCGCGGGCGACGCCTTCGCGGGCTGCCGCGGCGGCGCGACGATCGTCGGCGGCTGGAGCAAGCACGGCGTCCGGGGCGCGGGCGGCAACGTCACGTCCGGCCACGGCTCGATCCTGGGCGGCAACCAGGTCGTCGCGCCGATCACCGCTCCGATCAACGTCTGCGGCAACGCGGTGGCCGTCATCGGCAAGTCCCACGCGGGCTGCCAGGGCGGCGCCTCGGTCCTCGGCGGCGGCGCCGGGGCGGGCGGCAACATCACCTCGGGCCGGCACGGGATCCTCGCGGGCAACCAGATCGTCGCCCCGATCACCGCTCCGATCAACATCTGCGGCAACTCGGTGGCCGTGCTCGGCGACGCCGCCGCGGGGTGCCTTGGCGGCGCCCAGGTGGGCGGCGGCTGGAAGCGTCACGGCTCCGGGGGCTTCCCGCAGCACAAGGCCGCCCGCGCCGGGGTCATGCCCGCCATGCCGGGCGCGTCGGTGCTGTCGGGCAAGCAGACGGTGCAGCCGATGAGCGCCGCCGCCACCCCGACCGCTCCCGTCGTCGGCGACCTGCCGAACATGCTGGGCCTGCCGGAGACGCCGAGCCTGCCCGTCGTCTCCGACGCCAAGGGCAAGAAGGCCGGCAGCACCCCCGCGGCCGTCTCCAAGGTCGGCGGCACGCTCGACGGCGCGACCCGCTCGCTGCCCGCCGCCAAGACGCTGGAGGACGCGACGCGCGGCCTCCCGACCGGCGACCTCGGCAAGAGCACCGACGGCCTGCTGCCGCTCAACCTGATGAGCGCCGAGCAGCCCGTCGGCCTGACCGGGATGAACCCGGCGTCGCTCCTCGCTCTGGCCCTCGGCGCCATGTTCGCCGCCTCGGCGAGCCTGTTCGCCGTCACCCGCCGCTTCCGGTTCGGCCGCAAGTAGTCGTACGGCCGCGCGTGACGGCTCGGAACGCCTCCGGCGGCGACGGCCGTACGGAAGTGATCGGGCGGCGCGCGGCTGACGGAGGCGAGGGATATCACTCGCCCGCGCCGGGGAGCGTCTGCCAGACGCTTCCGGCGCGGGCGACCAGGACGCCCCCCACCACCAGTGGAGGAGGCATGATCGCTTTGCCCGTTCCGGGGGCGCGGCCCGGGGCGGGCAAAGCCCTTTTGTCCGGTACTGTTTCAAGACAGATGGGAGCACTTACGGCCATGACTGCAACGAGATTGCGGATGAGCAAAGCCGTTTTGACCGTGGCGTCCGCGGCACCTGGGGTCACATGGTCCGTGCGGCCCGTATGATCTTCCGACGCAGCCGGACGCGCCTGCTGCCGTCGGGATAAAGGCGTAACCGCTCCAGCTCCCAATCTCCGTGCTCGGCATGCTCCGTGAGCATCTGCCTCGCCGCCTCGCGAGGGGTGTCCCGAGGGAGATACAGGTCCAGATAGGAGTAGTCGAGCACTGCCATTGGTCTCCGGGGCGTGCTAGGGAACTCGTTGGGCTCTATTCTGCGTCTCCGTGGATAACAGCGCCAGGCGGGTTACATTCCCGGACATAACCGGGTAGCCCGAGGGGGAGGAACGTGCGGCGGCAGGTACCTTCAAAGCGGCGCCTCGTCGGCGCCCCCAGGGGGTAGGAGCCTCCGGCCCGGACGACGAGGGTGTCATGAGCCGGGAGTACGAAGCCCGGCAGCACGGGGAATGACAGCGGACAGCGAGGTAGGAAGCAGCGTGCCAGCCAACAACGGCAACGCCGGCGGAACCCGCCTGGTGATCGTGGAATCGCCCGCGAAGGCGAAGACGATCGCCGGGTACCTCGGGCGCGGCTACATCGTCGAGTCGAGCATCGGCCACATCCGCGATCTTCCGGAGAAGGCCGATGACATCCCGGAGAAGTACAAGGAGGAGGCCTGGGCCCGCCTCGGGGTGAACGTCGACCACGAGTTCGAGCCGCTCTACGTCGTTAACCCGGACAAGAAGTCGCAGGTGTCCAAGCTCAAGCAGCTCCTCAAGGAAGCCGACGAGCTCTACCTCGCGACCGACGAGGACCGGGAGGGCGAGGCCATCGCGTGGCACCTCCGCGAGGTGCTGAAGCCCAAGATCCCCGTGCACCGCATGGTGTTCCACGAGATCACCCCGCACGCGATCAGGGACGCGGTCTCCAACCCCCGTGACCTGAACCTCCGTCTGGTCGACGCCCAGGAGACCCGGCGCATCCTCGACCGCCTGTACGGCTACGAGGTCAGCCCGGTCCTGTGGAAGAAGGTCAAGCCGCGGCTTTCCGCCGGTCGTGTTCAGTCGGTCGCGACCCGGCTGGTGGTGGAGCGCGAGCGCGAGCGGATGGCGTTCACGGCCGCCAACTACTGGGATCTCCAGGCGCTGTTCGACACCGGCCGGGCGGGCGACGACCCCCGGACGTTCTCCGCGACGCTGACCGGCGTGGACGGCAGGCGCGTGGCCCAGGGCCGCGACTTCGCCTCCACCGGCAAGCTGAAGAGCTCCGACGTCCTCCACCTCGACGAGGCCGCCGCGACGGCCCTCGCCGGCCGGCTGGAGGGCGTGGATTACGCCGTGCGGTCGGTCGAGCGCAAGCCGTACACGCGCAAGCCGTACGCGCCGTTCCGGACGACCACGCTGCAGCAGGAGGCGAGCCGCAAGCTGGGCTTCTCCGCCAAATACACGATGCAGGTGGCCCAGCGGCTCTACGAGAACGGCTACATCACCTACATGCGAACCGACAGCATCACGCTGTCGGAGACCGCCGTCGCCGCCGCCCGCAGCCAGGCGATCAAGCTGTACGGCTCGGCGTACGTGCCGGACAAGCCGCGCGTATACACCAGCAAGGTGAAGAACGCCCAGGAGGCGCACGAGGCCATCCGGCCGTCCGGCGAGGAGTTCCGCACGCCGGGCGAGACCGGCCTGTCCGGGGACATGTTCCGGCTGTACGAGCTGATCTGGCAGCGTACGGTCGCGTCCCAGATGAAGGACGCCGTCGGCGAGTCGGTGTCGGTCAAGGTCGGCGGCACGTCCAGCGCCGGAGAGAACGTCGAGTTCAGCGCCACCGGCCGGACGATCACCTTCCACGGCTTCCTCAAGGCGTACGTCGAGGGCGCGGACGACCCCTCGACCGACCGGGACGACTCGGAGAAGCGCCTGCCCGCGCTGGCCGAGGGCGACCGGCTCACGGCGGCCGAGCTGAGCGCGCTCGGGCACTCGACCAAGCCGCCCGCGCGCTACACCGAGGCGTCGCTGGTCAAGGAGCTGGAAGACCGGGAGATCGGGCGTCCGTCGACGTACGCGTCGATCATCGGAACGATCCTCGACCGGGGCTACGTGTTCAAGAAGGGCACCGCCCTGGTGCCGTCGTTCCTGGCGTTCGCCGTGGTCAACCTGCTCGAACAGCACTTCGGCAACCTGGTCGACTACGACTTCACGGCCGAGATGGAGAAGGTCCTCGACGACATCGCCAACAACCGCGCCGAGCGGGTGCCCGAGCTGCGCCGCTTCTACTTCGGCGGCGAGGACGGCGACGAGGGCCTGAAGGAGATGGTCACCGACCTCAACGAGATCGACGCCAAGGAGATCAGCTCGTTCCCGATCAAGGGGACGGACATCGTGATCAGGGTCGGCCGCTACGGGCCCTACCTCGACCGCGACGGCGCCCGGGTGAACATCCCGGAGGACATGGCGCCGGACGAGCTGACCGCCGAGAAGGCCGAGGAGCTGTTCTCGCGTCCGAGCGGCGACCGCGAGCTGGGCGTCGACCCCGCGACCGGCCGGAAGATCGTGGCCAAGGACGGCCGTTATGGCCCGTACGTCACGGAGATTCTGCCCGAGGAGCCGGCGCCGGAGGACGGCAAGAAGCGGACGAAGAAGGCGGACGCTCCCAAGCCGCGGACCAGCTCGCTGTTCAAGTCGATGGACCTGGACACGATCACGCTGGAGCAGGCGCTGAAGCTGCTCCAGCTTCCGCGGGTCGTCGGCGAGATCGACGGCGAGGAGGTGACCGCGCAGAACGGCAAGTTCGGGCCCTACATCAAGAAGGGCACCGACTCGCGGTCGCTGCCGTCCGAGGAGGACCTGCTGACGATCACGATCGAGCAGGCCAAGGAGCTGTTCGCACAGCCGAAGGCCCGCGGGCGTGGCCGTGCCGCCGCCGCGCCGCCCCTTCGTGAGCTGGGCGAGGACCCGAACTCCAAGAAGCCGGTCGTGGTGAAGGAGGGCCGCTTCGGTCCGTACGTCACCGACGGCGAGACCAACGCGTCCCTGCGCAAGGGCGACACGGTCGAGGACATCACGCTGGAGCGGGCGGCGGAGCTGCTGGCCGAACGGCGGGAGCGGGCACCTGCCCCCAAGCGCACGACCCGGGCCAGGACCACCACGAAGAAGCCCGCAGCGAAGTCCTGACCGGTTTTCCACTGATCCCGGTTCTCCACTGACCGAGGGTCTTCGCCGGTCGCCTGTCACCGCGAACCGCGCTCCTATCAGGGGCGCGGTTCGCGCGTTCTCTGCTGCGGTGGCACGTGCGGTGGCTGATGCCGTCGCACGTGCCGTGGTGAGCGGGGTGGGTTGCCCGGGCGCGGTGGCGGGCGCCCCGCTCAGGTGCGCTCGCGCGTGATGGCACTGCCCTGAGCGCGGTGTGAGGTTCCCCGCCCGGGCGAGGTCCCGGGCGAGGTCCCGGGCGGGGTGTCCTGCCTGGACGAGGCCGCGCGCGCCCTTCCCGCAGGCGGTGGCCTGCCCAGGGACCGTCACAGGCGCGGTGGCCTGCCCCGGCGGGGCTTCGCGAGTTGTCCACAGATGGAGCCCGGCTGTGGACAACGGACGCGGCTGTCGCTGCGAGCTCATAGCATCGTCGTCAGCCGGCCCTTGATCGCCGCCGGTCGAGGGGAGTTCTCGTGGGGTTCGTGGGCATGATTCTGGTGGCCGTCGTGGTCGTGCACGCCTACCTGTGGCGGAGGCTGGTCAGGGCGTCGACGACGCCGGGATCACTTTCGCGCCGGGTGCTGACGTGGGGGCTCGTGGTCCTCGCCGCCCTGATGGTGGTGACCTTCGGCGGGAGCCGGCTCGGCCTCGGCATGGACGTGGAGCGGGTCGTGGCCTGGCCCGGTTATCTGTGGCTGGCCGTCATGTTCTACCTGTTCGTGTTGGGCCTGGTGATGGAGGTGCCCCGGGCGGTCGCGACGTTCGTCGTGTCCAGGCGCCGCCGTACGGCCGAAGCCGCCGTTCCGGCCGAGCGGGCCGATGGAGAGGCGGCACCCGTGGACGAGGCGGTCCTGGCGGCGCCGGTGGACGAGGTGGTCCTCGCCGGTGCGGCGGCAGGGGGAGGCGCCACCGCTCAGGGCACGGCCACGACCGGCAGGCCGGTGGCGGAGGGGGTCGAGGCGGACCCGCCGGCGCTCGACCGGCGGCTGTTCATCTCCCGTACGGCCTCCGCGGTCGTGGCCGTGGGAGCGCTCGCGACCGTCGGCTATGGCGTGAGCGAGGCCCTCGGCGATCCGGTGATCGAGCGGGTGCCGATCCGCCTGCCCCGGCTCGATCCCCGGATGAGCGGGCTGCGCATCGCGGTCGTCAGCGACATCCATCTCGGCCCGCTGACCGGCCGGGGGCACACCGAGCGAATCGTCCGGATGATCAACGGCCTGGAGGCCGACGCGGTGACGATCGTGGGCGACCTGGTGGACGGCACGGTCGCCGAGCTCGGTCATGTGGCCACGCCGCTCAAGTCCCTCGAATCCCGCTATGGCGCATATTTCGTGACCGGCAATCACGAGTACTACACCGCCGAGGGCCCCCAGGAATGGATCGAGGAGTTGCGCTCGCTGGGCGTCCGGCCGCTGCGCAACGAGCGGGTCGAGATCCGGCACGGGGGAGCCGTGCTTGACCTCGCGGGCGTCAACGACCTCAACGGCGTGCCGTCCGGCGACGGCCCGGATCTCGACAAGGCGCTCGGAGGCCGCGACGCGAACCGGCCCGTGGTGCTCATGGCCCATCAGCCCGTCCAGGTGACGCAGGCCGCCGCGCACGGCGTCGATCTCCAGCTGTCCGGGCACACCCACGGTGGCCAGATGGCGCCGTTCAACCTGCTCGTTCCGCTGCAGCAGCCCGTGGTGTCGGGGCTGGCGAGCGTGCCGCGCACGGGCGGCGGCCAGACCCAGGTGTACGTGACACGAGGGGCGGGCTTCTGGGGGCCGCCGGTCCGCGTGGGCGCGCCCCCCGAGATCACCCTCATCGAGCTACACGCCTGACCGCGCCGGACCCCGGAGGCGGCAGCGGACAGATCGTTGGGGCCGCCTCGCCGAGCTGCCGACCGGCCGCGCCGGATCCGCGGAAGCGGGACCGATCACGGGGTTGGCGTCCTCTCGTTGAGCTGCCCGGCTGACCGCGCCGGGGCATCGGAAGTGGAACCGGATAGAGCATTGGGCCCATCTCGACAGCGAGGACGAGGCGGACGTAATACCCTCAGGCGACGGGCAGGCCCCAGCGGCCCGCTCGTCCGCATCCCAAGCCCAGCGAGCACCTGGATACGCTGACATCATGAGCACCCCTGGCCGGGCCGCCGCGCGACGCAAGCAGCCGCACGTGCTGGCGAACGCGTCGTTCCGCAGGCTGTGGACGGCGATGGCGACGTGCAGCCTCGGTGACTGGCTCAACATCATCGCGCTGACCGCTCTGGCCGGAAACCTGACCGCGGGGTCCGGTTTCCAGGCGCAGAGCCTCGCCATCGGCGGCGTCTTCGTCGCCAAGATGTTGCCCGCGATCCTGCTCGGCCCGCTCGCGGGAGCGGTCGCCGACCGGTTCGACCGCAGGCTGACGATGGTCGTCGCCGACCTCGCCAGGTTCGCGGTGGTGCTGTCGATCCCACTGGTCGGCAACTACCAGTGGGTGATCATCGCGACGTTCCTGGTCGAGTGCGTGAACCTCTTCTGGGTGCCCGCCAAGGACGCGACGGTGCCCAACCTCGTGCCCAAGGAGCGGCTGGAGGAGGCCAACCAGCTCAACCTCCTGGTGACGTACGGCACCGCTCCCGTGGCGGCGGCGCTGTTCGCGATCGTGTCGGGCGTGGTCACGACGATCTCGGCCGCCGCGCCCTCGTTCGACGTCGCGGCCACCAGCGTGGCGCTGTACGCCAACGCGCTGGCCTATCTCGCCTCCGCCGTGATGGTCTTCACGCTGCGGGCGATTCCGAACAACCACACCAGGCACGTGTCCACACCCTCGGTGCTGCGGCAGATCACCGAAGGGTGGCGGTTCGTCGGCGGCAACCGCGTCGTACGCGGCCTGATCATCGGCATGCTCGGGGCGTTCGCCGCCGGGGGCGCCGTCATCGGCGTCGCCAAGGCGTACGTGCAGACCCTGGGCGGCGGTGACGCGGGCTACGGCGCGGTGTTCTGCGCCGTCTTCCTCGGCATGGCGTTCGGCATGTTCTTCGGCCTGCGGCTGCTGAAGGGCCTGTCGAGGCGGCGGCTGTTCGGGTTGTCGATCGTGCTCGCGGGGCTGACGCTGGCCGCCGTCGCGCTGATCCAGAACCTGGTGATCGTGGTCGTGCTGACCGTCGTGCTGGGCGCCTGCGCCGGCATCGCCTGGATCATCGGCTACACCGTGATCGGCCTGGAGGTGGAGGACGGGCTGCGCGGCCGCACGTTCTCCTTCCTGCAGTCGCTCGCCCGGGTGGTGCTGCTGCTGGTCGTGGCGGTGGCATCGACGCTGGCCGCGCTGTTCGGCACGCACGACCTCGGGCTCGCCGGGATCAGCTACCACTTCGACGGCACCAACCTCGTGCTGCTGCTGGGCGCGCTGCTGGCGGTCGCCGTCGGGGTGGTCGCGCTGCGGCACATGGACGACCGGCCGGGAATCCCCATCACGGTCGACCTGCTGACCGCCCTGCGCGGGCAGCGGTTCGAGCCGGAGGAGACGGACCCCGAGCGTGGTCTGTTCATCGCGTTCGAAGGCGGCGAGGGCTCTGGCAAGACCACCCAGTCGCGGCTGCTCGCGATCTGGCTGCGTGATCAGGGCTTCGACGTCGTGCAGACCCGCGAGCCGGGCTCGACCAAGGTCGGCATGCGGTTGCGGGCGATCCTGCTCGACGCCGCCCATCAGGGCCTGTCTCCACGGGCCGAGGCGATGCTGTACGCCGCCGACCGGGCCGAACACGTGGAGAAGGTCATCAGGCCCGCCCTGCGGCGCGGCTCGACGGTGATCTCCGACAGGTACGTGGACTCGTCGCTCGCCTACCAGGGCGCCGGGCGGTCGCTCGACCCGGAGGACGTCGCGAGGATCAACAGGTGGGCGACGGGCGGCCTCGTCCCCGACCTGACCGTGCTGATCGACGTGCCGCCCGCCGTCGGGCTGCGGCGGATGGCCTCGCCCGCCGACCGCATCGAGGCCGAGCCGCTGGAGTTCCACGAGCGGGTGCGGCGCGAGTTCCGGGCGCTGGCGGCGGCCGACCCCGACCGCTATCTCGTGGTGGACGGCACGCTGGACCAGCGGGAGGTGACGCGCCTGATCCAGGACCGGGTGCGGGAGATCCTCCCTGACCCGGTGCCGCAGGAGGCCGAGGAGGCCACCGGCACGATGCCCGCCATCCGCGACTTCGGGTAGCCGCGCATGACCGTCTTCGGGGACCTGATCGGGCAGGACCGGGCGATCGACGTGATGCGTCGGGCCGCGTCGGCCGCCGCCGACGTCATCGCCGGAGGCCGCGGCGCGGGCATGACGCACGCCTGGCTGTTCACCGGGCCGGCCCTGCGGTCCGCGGCCGCCACGGCGTTCGCGGCCTCGCTGCTCTGCCCCGACCAGGGCTGCGGCCACTGTGACGACTGCCATCAGGTCGAGGTCGGCTCGCACCCGGACGTCACGTTCGTCCGGCCCGAGGGCCTGTCGTACAGCGTGCGGCAGACCCGCGAGCTCGTGCTCAAGGCGGCGGGGGCGCCCACGCTCGGCCGCTGGCGGATCGTGCTGTTCGATGACGCCGACCGGGTGACGGAGGCGGCGGCCAACGCGCTGCTCAAGGCCATCGAGGAACCACCGCCGCGGACCGTGTGGCTGCTGTGCGCGCCCTCACCGGACGACATGATCATCACGATCCGCTCGCGCTGCCGAGTCGTGACGCTGGGCACGCCCTCCACCGAGGCGGTCGCGAACGTCCTGGTGACCCGCGACGGGGTGCCCCACGACGTGGCGCTCGACGCCGCGCGGGCGGCCCAGGGCGACATCGGCCGGGCGCGGCGGCTCGCGCTGGACGAGGAGGTCCGACGCCGGCGCGACGACGTGCTGTCGATCCCCCGGTCGCTGACCGGGGTGGCGGAGTGCATCACCGCCGCCGAGCGGCTGGTGAAGACCTCCACCGAGGACGCCGACGCGGCCACGACCGCGCTGAACGAGGTCGAGACGGCCGAGCTGCGCAAGGTCTACGGCGAGGGCTCGTCCGGTAAGGGGCTCAACAAGGGCCTCGTGCGGGGCGGCGCGGGCGCGCTCAAGGAGCTCGAGACCATGCAGAAATCGCGGGCGACCCGCATCAAGCGCGACTCCCTCGACCTCGCGCTGCTCGAACTCGTGGCGTTCTACCGTGACGTGCTGGCTGTGCAGTTCGGGGCCTCCGTCGAGCTGGCCAACGAGGACCGCAGGCACGAGGTGGAGGCCGTCGCACGGGCGTCCACCCCCGAGCAGACGCTCCGCCGTACGGACGCGATCATGAAGTGCCGGGAGCGGCTGGCGGCCAACGTGAACCCGCAGATCGCGGTCGAGGCCATGACCCTCGCGCTCCGCTCGCCCGCGTAGGTGCGCGGGCGACCCGGGGCTCCCGGTCCGGCTGTGGTTGTCCACAGGCGATGATTGCCGGTGCCGTACGGCACGTATGGTGGGTTCGGACGCGTTAGCCGTACGGATCGAGGAGGGCCGGCGCTTGGGCATGATGATGGCCGTGAGCTTCACCCGTTACGGACGGCTCTACTACCTCGATCCGGGCGGCCACTCGCCCAAGGTCGGCGACAAGGTCCTCGTGCCGACCGACTCCGGGCCCGAGGTCGCCGAGTGCGTGTGGGCGCCGCAATACGTGAGCGAGGACGTCGAGGGTCTGCCCGTCTGCCAGGGCATCGCGGCCGAGGAGCACCTGACCCGTGACGAGACCAACCGCCGCCGCAGGGCGGAGGCACGCAGCGTGTCCAAGCGCCTCATCAAACGGCACGAGCTGCCGATGAAGGTTGTCGGCGTCGACTACCTGGACGCCGACAACGTCTACACCGTGTATTTCTCCGCGCCTCACCGGGTCGACTTCCGGGCGCTCGTGCGCGACCTGGCCCGCAACCTGCGTGCCCGGGTGGAGCTGCGCCAGATCGGCCCCCGTGACGAGGCCAGGCTGCAGGGCGGCATCGGCCCCTGCGGGCGCGACCTGTGCTGCGCGACGTTCCTCAAGGACTTCGAGCCGGTCTCGGTGCGGATGGCCAAAGACCAGGACCTCCCGGTCAACCCGCTCAGGATCGCGGGCGCCTGCGGCCGGCTGATGTGCTGCCTGAAGTACGAGCACCCGCTCTATCAGGAGTTCCGGGCGTCGGCGCCGCGCACCGGCCTCGCGGTGGACACCCCGCAGGGCCCCGGCACCGTGGTGGGCCACAACGTGCCGTCCGACTCCGTCATCGTCCGCCTCAACGAGGGCGGCCGCCGCTGCGCCTGCTCCAAGGCCAGCGTCTGCGCCCCGCGCAAGCAGCATGACGCGATGTACGGCGACGCCGAGGTGGTGGCCGAGAGCGACCCGAGCGCCTGACGCGGCGGGCCTCGCTGTCACAGGTGCCGATGCAGGAAGTCCGCCGTCGCCTCGGCGGCGCGCGTGACATGCGGCTCCACGTCGTACAGGTCGATGTGCTCGCGGCAGTCGAGCCAGAGCGTCTCCTTCTTTCCCGGGCTGCGCTGGATGAGGGTCTCCGCCAGCTCGGGCGCGCAGTACGCGTCGACCCGTCCGTGGACGACGAGCAGCGGCGTGGCGGCGAGCAGTGGCGCCGCGCCGAGTGCGTCGAACGTCATCAGCGAATGGAGCGACCCCCAGGTCACCCGGTTGTCCCAATGCGGTGAGGCGGAGCGGGAGGTGCCGTAGTAGGCGTACGGCTCGTCACCGGGCATCGCGGCCTCACCGCCGCCGGGCGCCACCGCGGGCAGATACTCGTCGTAGCGGTCGAGGAAACGCGCGAGCGCGGTCCGGTAGGCGTCGGCGCCCATCTGCTCGGCGAACCAGGCCGGGCTGTTGTAGGCGCCGGCGATTCCGGCGACCGCCTTCACCCGTGGGTCGGTGGCGGCCGCCCGCACCGCGTACCCGCCGCCGAGGCACACCCCGACGAGGCCGATCCGGTCCGGGGCGACCTCGGCCCGGCGGGCGAGCAGGCTCACCGCGGCGCGCAGGTCGGCGAGCTTGCCCGCGCTGTCCTCGTGCCCTCGGCGCCCTCCGCTCTCGCCGAACCCCCGAGGGTCGAAGGCCAGGGTGACCAGGCCCGCCCGGGCGAGCCGCTCCGCGTACATGCCCGTGACCTGTTCCTTCACTCCGGTGAAGGGCCCGGTGAGGGCGACGGCGGGCGAGGGTTCGCGCCGTTCGGGCACCCTGAGCTCTCCGACGAGCTCGACACCGGCCGCCGAGAAGGCGACCCGCTCGGTCCGCACCGTGGTCGTCATCGTCCGGCCTCCCCAGACGTGGTGGCCAGGGTGGACAGTTCGGCGGCCACCGCGTCGGCGCCCAGGCCGATGAGCCACTCCAGGGGCGCGTCCGGCAGGAAGCCCGTCATCACCGTGGTCAGCTCCTGCTTCTGCCGATCCGTCAGCGGGGTGCCGTCCCCGGCGAGCCGCCGTACGACCTCCCGGTAGAGCAGCAGGTATCGCCGTTGCCGGAGGAACATGCCGGTGTCGCTCGGGGAGCCGTGGCCCGGGTAGAGGACCAGGCCGTCCAACTCGTCGATGACGCGGTCGAGGACGTGCAGCCAGGCCGTGGAGTGTCCGTCCGCGGTGTAGGGGTGCGTCCCGCCGAACGCCAGGTCGCCCGTGAAGGCCACCCGTTCGCCGCCCGCCTCCACCAGGACATAGGAGTCGGCATGGCTCTCCGCCGGCCCAAGGTCACGCACCTGGACCCGCAGGCCGGCGACCTCGATGATGTCCCCGTCCTTCAGCAGGTGGTCGGGCACCCGATATCGGTCGGGCCACTCGTCGCCGTACACCGGCTGCCACTGCTCCCGCTTGGGCACGGCGATCCGCTCGATCGTCTCCGCCACCGCGACCGAGGCGTGCACCGGCACGTCCTCGTCCACCACGTACGGCAGGCCGTTGAAGTGGTCGGGGTGTGCGTGGGTGACGAACGCTCCGAGCAGCGGCTTGCGGAGCGCGGCCAGGCGCGCCGCGAGTGCCCGGGCGTCGGAGACGAGCAGGTTGCCGTCCACGAGGACCACCCCCTCGGCCGTCTCCAGCAGATAGCTGTTGGCGAACAGGCCCGGCTCCGCCGCCGTGTAGGTGTGGATGACGAGATCGCTCATGCTTGAGAAGCTAGGCGTGCCGGATTCTTCGGGCCAGAAGGCACTTTGTGGTGCCCATCAGTCAGGCGTACGGAGGAGGGCCGCATGGATCCCGTGATTCCCGACACGCTGGAGGAGAGCTGCGCCACGCGGCAGGCCCTTGAGCGGTTCGCGGCGAAGTGGCGGGTGCTGGTGATCTACGCCCTGCTGGCCGGTCCCCAGAGGCACAGCCGGCTGCGCCGGCGGCTGCCCGGCATCACGCAGAAGGTGCTGACCGAGACGCTGCGCGGCCTGGAGAAGGACGGCATGGTCGAACGGCGGGTCATCAAGGACACGGCGCCCCAGCATGTGGAGTACGCGCTGACCGACCTGGGGCGTACGCTGCGCGAACCGCTGGGCGCCATCTGCGCCTGGGCACTGGAGCACGCCCGCGGATAGCCGCCGCCATCCATATATGGACCGCTGAGACCGGCCCGGCCGCCGTACGCGGCGTAATACGCTGCGGTGATGAGCACTCAGCAGCGCCTGGCGTCATGGCTGAAGACGAAGTCGCCAGAGGACCGGAGGCTGATCCTCGCCCGGGTCGGGTTCACCACAGACGACGACGTGACTCCGCAGGACCTCGCCCGGCTGCTGCTGCAGCCGCGTGCGGCGCTCGCGCTCGCGCGGTTCTGCACCCGTCCCCAGCATCAGGCCCTGTCGGCCGTCGCGTGGCTGGCGGCGCAGCGCCACGGGCCGCTGCTCGACCTCTGGCATGACGGGGACCCGGTGACGAGGGCCGTGCCCCGCGCCGACGTGCTCGACCTGTTAGCCGGAGACGATCCCGCCCTGCGGGACCACGCGGCCGCCACTTTGGACGCGCTCGCCGACATGGCGTTGGTGCTTCCACCGCACGCCGACCATGTGATCGTGTCCACGGGCGTCCACGCGCACCTCGCCGAGACGGCGGGGCTGGGCCGCCCGGCGGCGGAGCTCATCGGGCTTCACTTCAACGCTCCGGAGGTCCACGCGATCGCCGAGGCCCTGGGATTCCCGAAGGCCAGGACGCGGGAGGACGCGGAGCGCAACGTGCTCGACCTGCTCACCGACCAGGAGCGGGTGCGGGCCCTGCTCGCGCAGGCCCCCGCGAGCGCCCGGCAGTGGCTGCTGGAGATCATCGGGAGCGGATCGCGGGTGCTCACCCACGCCTATCAGGCGCGCGGCGTCTTCGGTTATCACCAGGTGCTGAAGTACGCCTTCCGGCCGGGAGGCTCCGGCGACCCGGACACCGACTGGCTGGCCGCGCGCGGCCTCCTCCTGCCCGCCGGGCTGGACGACACGGCGGAGGTGCCGATCGAGGTCGCCGTGGCCGTTCTCGGCGAGTTGCGTGTGCCGTTCACGCCGGAGCCGCCGCGGCCTCCGTCCGGCCTTCCCGACGCCGTCGGCGCCGATGGTTCCGCCCAGGCGGCCGCCACGGCCGCGCTGTCCCAGATCGAGCGGGTGCTCGCCGCGTGCGCCGGCCAGCCTCCCGCCCTGCGCAAGGCCGGCGGCCTGGCGGTCCGCGACACCAGGCGGATCGCCAAGGCGGCCGGTGTGGCCGAGGACGTCGCCCGGCTCTGGCTCGATCTGGCGATGCAGGCCGGGCTGCTCGGCCTGCACGCCGAGCCGGTGCAGCGGCCGAAGGGCCATCGCGGCAAGCTGCCGGATCCGGTCGTGAGCCTGCTACCGAAGCCGGAGTACGACGACTGGCTGCAGCGGTCTCCCGCCGAGCGGCTGACACCGATCATCGCCACCTGGGCGACCATCCCCGCCGTCTACACGTTCTGGCCCGAGGAGGCCGGGACGCCGGTCGCCATCATCGAGCCCGACGATCCGTACGCGGTCGGGATCAGGAGCGCCGTCCTCGACGCGCTCGCCGCGCTTCCCCCGGGCAAGGGCGTCTCCGCCGACGGCCTGCCGTACGTGACGGAACGGGCGGCCTGGCATCGCCCGCTCCACTTCGCGGAGTCGGGGGCGGACGACGACCTGGTAAGCGCCGTGCTGCGCGAGGCCGAGCTGCTCGGCGTGGTCGCCGGGGGCGCCCTCACCGGCGTCGGCCGTGCCGTACGCGATCTGCTGCTCAGCGGTGCGGCGTGGACGTCGCCGGAGCCCGCGCTGACCGCCGCCCTGACGGCCATGCTCCCGCCCGCGCAGGCCACCGCCTTCTTCCAGGCCGACCTGACGGCCGTGGTGCGCGGGATGCCCGGCCCGGAGCTCGCCGAGCTGCTCGACGACGTCGCCGACCGCGAGTCGGAGGGGCACGCCGTGGTCTGGCGCTTCTCCGGCTCGACCGTACGCCGGGCCTTCGACCGCGGGCACGAGGCCGACGCCCTGCTCGCGCGGCTCGCCGAGGTGGCCGAGGCGCCCCTGCCGCAGCCGCTGAAATATCTGATCAAGGACACCGCCCGTACGCACGGGCGTGTCCGGGTGGTGCGCTCCGGGTGCTGCCTGCGTTCCGACGACGAAGCGCTCGTCGAGGAGCTCGCCCGCTCCGCGGCGCTGCGTACGCTGGGCCTGCGCAAGATCGCCCCGACGGTGCTGATCAGCGCGCGGGGCGAGGAGGAGACCCTGGCCCGGTTGCGCGCCGCGGGCTACACCCCGGCGCTGGAGTCCGAGACCGGGGCGGCGATCGTCGAGAGGGCCGCCCGCCGGCGCGCGTGACGTGCGGCAGGCCGGGGACGGCGCGTCGAAGCGCCGTCCCCGAGCTCTACGGAATCAGGTGCGGGTCCACTTCTGGTTGCTTCCGCCGTGGCAGGTCCAGATGTGCACCTTGCTGCCGTTGGCGGTGCCGTAGTTCGACACGTCGAGGCACTTGTTCGCGCCGACGGCGGTGATGCTGCCGTCGGAGTTGAAGCGCCACTTCTGGTTGTTCTGGCCGTTGCAGTCCCAGATGATCACGCTGGTGCCGTCCGCGGTGCCCGCGCCGTTGACGTCGAGGCACTTGTTGCCGTAGACGCGCAGCTCACCGGCGCTGGTGGAGGTCCACTGCTGGTTGGACTGCCCGTTGCAGTCCCAGATCTGCACCTGCGCCCCGTTGGCCTGCGACATCTCGGTGACGTCCAGGCACCGGCCCGAGCCCGTGCCCCGGATCGCGCTCGTCGTCTGCGGGGTGCCCGTCGGCGACGCGGACGGCGACGCGGACGGCGACGCGGGTGCGGAGGGGGACGGCGAAGGGCTGGCGGGTGGCCCGCCGTCGCCGCTGAACTGCCACCAGTTGACGTTGAACAGATAGCCGCTGCCGCCGGTGAACCTGAGGTAGAGGTCGTGGGTGCCGGTCGCGCCGGTGACGGGGCAGGAGACGGTCGTCCAGGCCTGCCAGCCGCCGGTGGCCGGGACCGCGCAGGTGCCCATGAGGGTGCCGGTGGCGCTGTCGCGGCGCACCTCGATGTTTCCTCCGCTGGCGCCGGAAGCCACCCTCGCGGTGAACGACGTCGCGCCGTTGCCGAAGGCGACGCCCTTGACCTTGATGTAGTCGCCGTTTTCGATGAAGCCGATGTTCATGCCGCCTTCGGTGGAGGGCTCGGTCTCCACGCCGGATTCCCAGGCGATGGTCTCGGCCTCCTGGCGGACGTACGGGTTCAACGTGCCCACCTGCGGCGCGCCGGTCGTGGTCATGTTGATCGTCGGGATCGTGCCGTCGGCGTTGTAGGTGAACTTCTCCACCGCGACCGAGCGGGTGAAGCCGCCACCGCCCGGCAGTGCGCCGTTGTGATAGAAGAAGTACGAATTGCCCTGATAGTCGATGATCCCGGGGTGATTGGTGAAGCTGCTGCCCTGGGTCGGCATGATCGTGCCGCGGTAGGTCCACGGGCCGGTCGGACCGGGGGCGGTGGAGTAGGCGATGAACTCCGAGCAGCACTTGGCCGCGAACACCATATAGTAGAGGCCGCCCCGCTTGTAGAACCAGGGGCCTTCCTCGAACAGCGTCGGCCGGTTGGCGTCCCCGGTGCGGGTGCCGAACCCGGAGGTGGTGAGGTTGACCTTCGTCGGGCTGCCCGAATAGGAGGTCATGTCGCTGTTGAGCTTGACGTACCACAGGTTGGGGTTGCCCCAGTAGAGGTAGGCCTGTCCGTCGTCGTCGATGTAGACCGTTGGGTCGATCTCGCCGTTCTCGACCAGGGGGCGGCCCAGGGCGTCGCTGAAGGGCCCGGTGGGGCTGTTGGATACGGCCACGCCGATGGCCATCCTGCCGGTGGACCGGTTGGTCGTGGGGACGTACCAGTAGAACTTGCCGTTGCGATAGACGGCCTGCCCGGCCCAGGCGTCCGATTTGGCCCAGCTGAAGGTGGACACGCTCAGCGGAGAGCCGTGATCGGTCCAGTTGACCATGTCGGTCGAGGACCAGACCCGCCAGTCCTTCATGGTGAAGTACGTCGAGCCGTCCTCGTCGTGCCCGGTGTAGAGGTAGACCCGGCCGTTGTAGACCAGCGGCGCCGGGTCGGCGGTGTAGATCGTCTGCACGATCGGGTTGTCCGCCCTGGCCGCGCCGGCCGGGAGCAGCACCAGCACGCACAGCAGGCTCACGATCCAGGCGACCGTGCGCCTGTATGGCGATAAAGCGGATCTCACATGCGCCTCCTGAAGTGGTGGTCGCTCGCCGAGCGGGTTACGTTAATGTGAGCGCTAACATTTCACGGCGGGAGACCGTGTCATGCGGCGGAGTAGACCCCATGCGCGAGGGATGGTCAAGGTGCCGGGCCTGCTCGGCCGAGCGGGCAGCGGCCTGATCACCTGGGCCGAGCAGGCATCGGAGTGTCGATCACGAAACTGCCGGTCGTGAAACTTTCACCTTTGTCCGGGTTAACGTACGGGGTTAACGTACGGGGATGTTGTCGAACCTGCCGAAGGGGCCGGCGTCGAAGGTCACGCTCGTGACGCCTGGAGGGGGCGCCGGCACGTAGAAGAAGCCGCGGTTGCCCGTGCCCGGTTCGACATTGAACGTCGCCCAGCCCGGGTCCACGTAGTCGTCGGGGCCGTGCGGGTCGTCAGGCCCCATCCGTACGGCGCGATAGACGGTGTGCGAGGCGGGATCGACGACGGAGAAGCCGGTGTACCAGCCGCCGATGTAGGCGATGTCCCCGCCATATCCGGTCCCCGCGCCGAGGGCGCGCGGCCCGAGGTTGACGATGTCGAACACCGCGACGAGGTAGGCGCCGTCGCGATAGAAGGGCTTCGCGTCGATGCGGAGACGCTGCCCGGTCGGCTTCTGGGTGGTGGTCCGGCCGGCCACGGTCTCGCCGTCGTCCGCGTGGAACGGCGCCGGTCGTCCCCCGCCCGTGGTGGGCTCGTCGGCACGGGTCTCCTCGGTTTCCGAGGCCGTGGAGCCGCCGGTCGGCTGCTTGATGCGGTAGGAGATCTCCACCCGCCGGTTCCTGGCCCGCGCATCCTCGTCGTCCGCCCCTCCCTCGCGGGCGACGGGCTCGGTCTCGCCCCTGCCCGTCGCGCGGTATCGGTACGCCCCGCCGAGGCGCGCCTGCAGTTCCTTGCGTACGGCTTCCGCGCGCCGCAGGGACAGGGCCATGTTGTACGCGTGGGTGCCCTTGCCGTCGGTGTGGCCCTCGATGAGGATGGGAGGCCGGTCAGGATCGGCCTTCTCCCGGGTCTCCTTCGCGACGTCGTCGAGCACGGCTTTGGCCCGTGCCGTGAGCCGGTCGGAGTCGAAGGCGAACAGCACGTCGGTGCGCAGGCCCACGGTCTCGTCGCCGCCGCTCGCGTCGGTCGTCTTCTCCGGGCTCTCGGTGATGCCGTACAGGTCCTGGACGCTGCTGGTGACCTCTCCGGTGGGTTCCCGCACCGGCCACGACACGGTGGTGCCGGGCTGCGGCGTGCTGCCGGGGGCGGTCGTAGGCGACATGGCGCTGCCGGAACCGGTGCCGTCCACCACGGGCACGCCGGTGAACTCCCCGGCCGTGCCCGCAGTGATCGCGGTGACCGTACGGACGCCGGCCGGGAGCGGCGGGTAGTAGACGACGGTCTCGTAGCGCACGCCGGGCTCGTAATATCCCGGTTTGCTGCCCAGCGTTCCGATTTGGTCGGTCAGCGGGTGATAGACCTTGCCACCGACCGGGTCGACGAGCGGGATGCGGTAGCTGCCGAAGTCACCGGCCGCCGTCCCGAACGCGTTGCCGGTGTGGCGTGGCTCGTCCTCCAGCGAGGTGACCGTGAAATGGAGGACGGACCGGTCGGCCAGCCGTTCCACCTCGCGCATCTCCACCCGCGCGTGGAGGGGGCCGGTGGGACCGGACCACCCCTCCTTGGCCAGAGACGCCCCGGTGGGCTCCTCGGCCGACGTGGGCTTCTCGGCCGACGTGGGCTTCTGAGCTGACGTGGCGGACGGCCGAGGTGGCATCGGTGAGGCGGCTTCCGGCCCACGGGGCATGCCCAGCACCCCGCATCCGGACACGGCCAAGGCCGCGGCCATGGTCACAGGCACAGTCAGATCGCGTGATCGCCACCGGTAAGCCATGTGCCGGAATTGTAGGGATATGGACGGATGGTTTGCCGGGAAAAGGCCCGTCCGCTACGTCGGTCTCCGGTCTCAGCCCGTCTTCGGGCAGATCGTGCCGCTCTTGGGCGTGCGCAGGGCGAGCAGGTAGTCGTCGACCGCGCTGTCCACGCACGCCGAGCCGCTGCGGTAGGCCGTGTGCCCGTCGCCGTCATACCCGAGCAGCACGCCCGAGGTCAGCTCCGAGGCGAGCCCCTGCGCCCACTCGTACGGCGTCGCGGGGTCGCGCAGGGTGCCGACGACGAGGATGGGCGGCGCGCCGGCGGCCTTGAGCGGCTTGTCGGTGCCGACCGACTTCACCGGCCAGTAGGCGCAGGGCAGCGAACCCCACATCACGAACGGCCCGAAGTGCGGCGCCGCCTTGGCGGCCTGGCCCGCGGCCTTCCGGTAGGCGGCCAGCGACTTGGGGAACGGGTGGTCGACGCAGTTGATGGCCATGTTGGCCTCGGTCTGGTTCGAGTAGCTGCCGTCGGCCCGCCGGTCGACCAGCAGGTCGGCCATCTGGAGCAGCTCCGTGCCGTCGCCCTGGTTCATCGCCTTGGCCAGGGCCTCCCGCAGCCGGGGCCAGGCCGCCCGCTCGTACAGCGGAGTGGCGATGCCGATGACCGCCCACGCCTCGTTGATCTGCCGGCCGTCGCCCAGGTCGTTCTTCAGCGGCTGCCGGTCGGCCCGCGACAGCAGGTCGCTGATCTCCTGCATCGCGCCGTCCACCGTACGGCTCTTGAAGGGGCACGACTTGTCGAGGAAGCAGTCTTCGACGAAGGCCTTCAGCGCCACCTCGAAGCCCTTCGCCTGCACCTCGTTGGACTTCAGCGACGGCACGGCCGGGTCCACCGCGCCGTCGAGCACGAGTGCCCGCACGTGCTTGGGGAACAGGTCGGCGTACATCGCGCCCAGATAGGTGCCGTACGACTTGCCGAGATAGGTGAGACCACGGTCGCCGAGGACGCCGCGCAGGACGTCCATGTCCCTGGCCGCGTCGGCCGTGCCGACGTGGGGGAGCAGCCGGGCCGACTTGGCTCCGCAGTTGTCGGCGAACAGCTTCGACTCCCTGTCGAGCGCCGTGACCTCCGCCGGCGTGTCCGGGCTGGAGTCCATCCCGATGTACGCGTCGAGCTGGGAGGCCGTCATGCACGTGACCGGGGTCGACTGGCCCACGCCGCGCGGGTCGAACCCGACGACGTCGAACTGGGCGCGCACCTTGTCGCTGACCACGGATCGGGCCGCCCGCGCGTAGTCGATGCCGGAGCCTCCGGGCCCGCCGGGGTTGATGAGCAGGGAGCCGACGCGCTTGCCGGTCGCCGGCAGCCGGATCACGCTGAGGTCGATGCGCTCGCCCGTGGGCTTCGAGTAGTCGAGGGGCACCTGGATCTTGGCGCACTGGAAGCCGTCGCCGCACGCCTTCCATGCGGGCCGCTGCGCGTAGAACGGCTGCAGATCGGCCGAGGGCGCCTCGGCCGCCGGCTGGGCCGACGCGCCCGCGCCGGGCTGTTCGGAACCGGCCGGAGCGTGGCTGGAGCACGCCGCGAACGGCAGCAGCGCGGCCAGCGCCGCGATCGCCATTCGCCGGCTCTGACCACCGCCGTACCGCGTACGAGGCGGTAGGACCTTCGCTTTCTGCCCAGCCGATCGCATACCCGTCGTTTCCCCTGCTGTCGCCTGCGTGACGAGCACCAGCATGCCGCCTGCCGCGGGCGGGCGGCGACCACCCGGCAAGAGCCGTGCGGGATGAGGTCAAATGTCTGGTGGCCCGAGGGCGCCGTCGGACGAGACAGGGCGCTTTTCGTGTGACAGATGCGCCTGGTATGCCCTGTCTCCGCTGGTCATCGGGTAAAGGGAGGCCCAGTGGGTGGCTCGGGAAGTTTTACCGATCTCTCGTCGCGCTGATCACGCCCCCGGACCGCGCCCGTGGGCCCTCCGGGGGCCTTCGAAGATCGCGACGCTCCGGGCCGCGACGGGTGCACGAGAACCGTGCCAACCCTGTAGACTGTGCGAAGCCGTTCGCGGCGTGCCGCCTTAGCTCAGTCGGCCAGAGCACTTCACTCGTAATGAAGGGGTCAAGGGTTCGATTCCCTTAGGCGGCTCCACTACAGAGGCCCTCCCGGATCACCGGGAGGGCCTCTTGCTAACACCCTCGCTAACAGTTGCCCACTTGATCGGCTAAGTGCGGCTTCCGGGGCTAAGCAACTGGAACGTCTCGTCCACCCAAGTCCTCTCCAGAGCGTTACTTGTGATACGTCGCAAGGCGATGAAGGAGGACTCTGGCTCACGACTTGATAGGCTGCTATTAGACATGAGGTCTGATGTGAAGCCGGCGAGAGCCTTGAAGGCAAGGTAGGGCGGAGCGTCCGCACTGGTCCACCGATGCGCCACTATCTCTCGGGTGCCGGACTTATAGATACGGGACTGCAGGGGGACCTTCCGCTGGATGGACTTCCGTAGGCTTTGGAAAGCCTGTCGAAAACAGCCAAGAAGGGTGCATTCCCGCTGCGACAGGGAGTGCTCGGAGGCCAGTCGCACAAGGAGCGACTCCACTTTGCCCTCTGCTTCGGCAGCACGGCTCAGCATCTCCGCTTGGAAACGATCATCCTCTCTGAAACTGGCAGGAGCGCCGTCCCAGGACTTCCAAATTGAACAGAACTGCCCGTATGCCTCATAGAAAGCGCCGAGAGCCAGGAGATCCAGCTCTCGGCGCTTCTTCCGCTCGTCCCATCGAGCGGTGAGCCGGTTGCCCACCAACCATCCAAGGGTGAGGGTTAATAGGGCAACTGCAAGGTTGGGAACTGCCTTGACGGTTTCCATCCACAGCGTTCCGCCCATCTCGCCTCCTGATCTCTATTAGAGAGATCGCTGGCGAGGCGCGAAGTGTGTCAGTTCCGTTCGCTTGTGTTCAGCGGGCGAGGACCAGCGCGGCGAAGGAGCGGGCCTGGATGTCCGGGTGGGTGAAACGCCGGGCCGACGTGTCTCCGATGTCCGCGAGCACCTCGTCCAGGTGCCCGTCGCGGGTCCAGCGGGCGAGCGCGGTGTAAGCGTGGTCGTCACGGACCGCGGGATCCGGTGACACGAGCATGGCCGAGAGTTCGTCCGCGAGGCGGCGGACCGCCACATCCCCGGGAAAGGGGAAACCCGCGGCCGCGACCGATGGCCAGTCGACTGAAGCGGAGGGCATTGCGGGAGGCTATCGCAGCCGCCAGATGCTTCCGCAGCATGTGTACGCGCTGGATCCGGGGCCCCGCACCGTGTTCTCCGCCGGCATGACCCTGATCATGAGGCAGACCCGATGGGGACGCGGACCGCTACCCGGAAGCCGCCGCCCGGCAGCGGGCCGGACTCCATCGTGCCGCCCTCGGCAGCGACGCGCTCGGACAGGCCGTTCAGGCCGTTGCCCGGAACGTGCTTCCCCTTGGCCCGGCCGTTGTCGCGGACCTCCAGCACCGCGTCGTCGCCGTCGCGTCCTACCTCGATGACGCAGCGGGAAGCGCGTGCGTGGCGGACGAGGTTGGTGACCGACTCGCGCACCGCCCAGCCGAACACGCCGTCGGCCGCATCCGGCAGGGGCGCTCCCGACATCCGTACAGTCGTGTCCACTCCGGCCGCAGCCAGGACCGTCCGCGCGCCGTCCAGCTCCTCGCTCAGGTCACGCCGCCGGTAGCCGGAGATCGCCTCGCGCACGTCCGTCAGCGAGGACCGGGCCACCGACTCGATGTCGCCGATCTCGGCGATGGCGCGGGCGAGGTCCCGGTCGGCCAGCCGCCGCGCCAGCTCGCTCTTCAACACGATGAGCGACATGCTGTGGCCGAGCAGGTCGTGCAGGTCACGGGCGATGCGCAACCGCTCGTCGGCGGCGGCGAGCCGGGCGACCTCGCCGCGAGCCTCGCGCAGTTGCAGCACCAGCGTCCGCGAGTGCCGGAGCGCGACCATCAACATTCCGAACGCCAGCAGCACCAGCGCGAACCCGCCGATCATCGGGGCCGGGGCGCCGACCAGCACCCCGTCCACGGCTATCACGGCCGTCGACACCAGCACTCCGTACGCGGCCCACCGCAGCGGCAGCGACATCGCCAGCACGAATGCCAGGTAGATCGGCAGACCCAGCCAGTCGAGACCGAACAGCGGTGGCAGCCCCGCCGCCAGCAGCGCGAACGTCGCCAGCACCGTCACCGACCGCACCGTGTATGGGTCGTCCCAGTGCCGCCGTACGAACGCCGCCGCGTAGTACATCAGCGCGAACACCACCATGGCCGCCAGGCCCAGCCAGCGCCGCGTCCCTTCGTAATGGGCCACCGCCACCCCGACCGGGGTCAGGAACAGCAGTCCGAACGACATCCAGAAGGCCCGTTGCAGCAGCGCGGCGCCTTCGACGTCGCCCCGGAAAAGTCGGCTCATTGGGCCGTACGCTAGCGCGGCCGTTGGCGGCGAGCCCAGCGCTTCGCCCTGGCCGGCCCTCCGGGTAGCTCCGGGAGGGCCTCTTGCCAACACTCCCACTACGTATCATGCCCGCTGAATTCTGACAATAGATCGAAATCCTCTACAAATCACCAGGTACGGCATTTTCGGCGAGATGGCTTGCAAGGCACCTCTGCCTTAAGACACGCACACAGAAATCTTTCAGTTCTACGGGCGCCGGCGTACCCGTTCCCATTACAGTGTGACCCGCAGTCGAACTGTCAGCAGAATCTGATGACGAGTTATTCCGTGGAGAGGTTGGCCATGGCCGGGAAGCCGCAGGTGCACCTGCGGAGCGTGGTGCTCTTGCGCGCCTTGATGGTCGGACTCGGTCGCAGGGTGACCGAGTTCGCTCGTTGCCCGGCCGTTACCAGCGGACAGTGCATTGACGGTCTGTTCAAGCGAGGCACGCGCCGTCGTACCACGGCGGACGCCATCGCGACAGCAGCGGGGGCGCAGACTGTCGACCTGTTCAACCCATGCATTCATCTTCCATGGATCTGCGAACTCATCGTGCTTTCTGTTGAGAATTCGTATTCCTGACCTCCTCGGATGGGTTCTTATCGAGAGTTCGATTCGCACCATCTCGACCGAAGAACTACACGTTCCGCCGCGCCATTCTCAGCCGGTCGGCTCCCGGGATGCGTCCTCGACCCCATCAGGAAGAGAGCATGGCGCCTTCCGCGAACCTCACGAAAGGAATCATCTCCTGATGAAGAAAGCTCTCGTTGCCGGTGGCGTCCTCGCCGCCGCTGCACTGATCACCACTGCGGCGGTGGCCACCCAGGTCGCAAGCGCGGTGAGCACAACGCACACGGTCACAAGCGCGGCGCGCACCCTCACGCACGCTGCCTCGAGCGCGGCGACCACCACCACGCACACGGCCAGCAGCAGGTCCCACCTCAGCGCGAGGAACGGTTACTCCCCGAGGCACACCGTGCAAGGTCGCTTCCGCGGGGACCGCGATCACAAATACATCCTGAACGGCCGCACGTACGTCCTGCCCGGCTGCCAGTACATCGTGAACGGCGGGGTGTACGTCATGCCCACCTGCAGCCAAACCCGTCCCGTCTACATCCTGAGCGGCCGCACGTACGCCCTGCCCGGCGACTGGTACGAGCAGCCCATCGCCGGCCTACCCGGCCGCTGGTACGGCCTCCCCGGTTACAGGCTCGACGAGCGCGTTGTTCATGAGTACGTCCTGGATGGCCGCACGTACGTCCTGCCCGGCTGCCAGTACATCATGAACGGTGGGGTGTACATCATGCCCACGTGCAACTACCGCACTCCGGTGTACATCCTCAACGGTCGCGCGTACCCCCTGCCCGGCCGCTGGAACTGTGACCGGACCCTTGACCTGCCCGGCTGCTGGTACGGCCTCCCCGGTCGCGGGTTCGGGATCGGTCAGCGCTGGGACGGGTTCGGCCACAGATGGGACGGGCGCGGCCGCGGCTGGGGCGGGTTCGGCCAGAACTGGGGTGGGTTCGGCCATGGCCACGGCTGGGACTGGGGCCGCGGCTCTGACCACAACTGGGGCGGGGACCGGCCCCGCCAGGGCGGCTCCGGCGGCTCTGGCCACTGGGGCGGCGGCTCCGGACAGGGCGGTTCCGGCCACTGGGGCGGCGGGTCCGGTCAGGGCGGCCAGGGCGGACCCGGTCAGGGCGGCCAGGGTGGACCCGCTCAGGGTGGACCCGGTCAGGGCGGCCAGGGCGGACCCGGTCAGGGCGGCCAGGGTGGACCCGGCCAGGGCGGCCAGGGTGGACCCGGCCAGGGCGGCCAGGGTGGACCCGGCCAGGGCGGCCAGGGTGGTTCCGGCGGCTCTGGCCACTGGGGCGGCGGCTCCGGTCAGGGAGGCCAGGGCGGACCCCGTCAGGGCGGCCAGGGCGGACCTCGTCAGGGCGGCGCGGGTGGTTCCGGCCATTGGGGCGGCGGCTCCGGTCAGGGCGGCCAAGGCGGCCAGGGTGGTTCGGGCCAGGGTGGTCAAGGCGGCGCAGGCGGTTCCGGCCAGGGTGGACCCGCTCAGGGTGGACCTGGTCAGGGCGGCCAGGGTGGACCCGCTCAGGGTGGACCTGGTCAGGGCGGCCAGGGTGGACCCGCTCAGGGTGGACCCGGTCAGGGCGGCCAGGGCGGACCCCGTCAGGGCGGCCAGGGTGGACCCGCTCAGGGTGGACCCAGTCAGGGCAACCCGGGCGGACCCGGCAAGAGCAACCCGGGCGGACCCGGCCAAAGTGGACCCGGCAAGGGCGGCTCAAGCCTCTGAGATGGCTCCGGCCACAACGGAGGCGGTCAGCACTAACCGATGGTGTCGCTGCCAATGGGCCAGGTGTCCGCGGACTCCAGTGCGCCGGCAACGACAGCACTGCAACATCCCGTCTTTTCCAAGCTGGCCGGGGTGACGGGCGACCTGCGCTAGGGGCTGCATACCGGCCGCGGGCTTGCGCCGCTCCTCGAGGCGTGCGGTGTTGCCTTGTGACGTCATCGGGGCGGTGTGCGGCCGTGCCGCCCCTAAAGGGCAGGCCCTCCCCGCGGGCCGGGGCGCGATTCGCTCGCGGCCCACGGTGTGGCGGGGAGGGCCTGCCGTCGATGTGGTTGCCGGATCAGCCGGTGATGCTGGCCTCACCGGTCTCGATGTGGCCGACGAACCGCTGCGACCAGCCTCCGTCGACGTCGACGGTGACCGTCACGTCGTACCAGCCGTCGCTCTCCTTCACCGGGTTGACCGTCCACGCCTCCTTGCCGTGCGCGTTGACCTTCACGGTGTCCGGCTTGCCGGAGATGTAGTTGTTGTGGGTGATCGTGAACGTCACGCGGGTGCTGCCGTTGTTGCGCAGCCAGAGCTTCAGCTTCGGGTTCTTCGTCGACTTGCCGTCGTAGTAGTCCGCCTCGACGACGAGGTCCTTACCGGCGGTGGCGACGTCGCCGGCGAACCGGCGCAGGAACCGGTTCGGGCCGATGACGGTGATGTCGTACGCGGTGTCGCCGGCGGAGGAGCCCACGGCGCCGGTCCCGGACATGGTCGACTGCGCGGCGACCGTGTACTGGCCCGGGAACGCGGCCGGATACTGCGCCAGCGACGGGATCCCGGCGCGGTTGTTGTACACGGAGAAGTGGCTCGCCTTGGTGACGAACGGGGCCTCGTTGCTCAACGTCAGGTTCGCCACGGTGCCGGACGGCCCGCCGGTGAACCCGGCCAGGTTGGCGTTCGGCTGGTACGGCAGCGGCCGCGCCCGCTTGGTGCCCTCCTCCTGGGTCGGCATCATGTTGTCGCCCGGCAGCGGGGTGTATCGCGTCTCGGGGATGAGCGGCCCGGTCTCCGGCAGTTCGGGCATGCCGTAAATGGGCTTCTTGAAGTCGAAGGCGTACGTCAGGTCGCCGCAGACCTTGCGCCGCCAGTCGCTGATGTTGGGCGAGATGGCGGGCTTGCCGAGCGCGGTGGACCACTTCTCGATGAACTGGATGACCGAGGTGTGGTCGGAGACCTCCGAGGTCACCCAGCCGCCGCGGGTCCAGGGCGAGACGAGGATGAGCGGCACGCGGAAGCCGAGCCCGACGGGGAGCGGCTCGGTGACGCCGTACGAGGCCATGGTGCCGGAGACGAACTCGTCCGCCTCGCCCGGCGCCGGCACGGGCGGCGGGACGTGGTCGAACTGACCGTCGTTCTCGTCGTAGTTGATGATCACCACGGTCGAGTTGAACACGTCGGGGTCGGCGTTGAGGGCCTCGAGCACACCGCGGAGGAAGTACGCGCCGTTGCTCGGCGCCGTGACCGGGTGCTCGGAGAAGAACTGGTTGTTCACGATCCAGCTCACCTGGGGCAGGGTGCCCCCCAGCACGTCGGCGCGGATCGCGGCGATGAGGTTGTCGGCGTTGCCCGACAGCCCGGTGACCGGCTCGGGGACGTTCTTCACGCCGTTGTCGTAGAAGACGTTGCCCGGTTCGGCCGTCCCGCCCTGAGTGGGGTCGAGCTTGCCGAAGGTGTTGAAATACTCCAGGCCGTTGTCGCCGTAGTCGTCGGCGCACTGGTAGACCCGCCAGCTGACGCCCGCCTTCTGGAGCGTCTCGGCGTAGGACTCCCAGGGCAGGAACTTGCCGCGCTCGTCACCGCCGTCGTACGCGGTGAAGCTGCCGTGCTTCTTGTCGGCGTTGATCGTTCCGCCCCACAGGAAGGTGCGGTTGGGCCCGGTGGCGCTGAGTGCGGAGCAGTGGTAGGCGTCGCCGACCGTGTAGGCGTCGGCGAGGGCGTAGTGGAACGGCAGGTCACGGCGGTCCAGGTAGCCCAGTGTGGTCGGGCCGCCCTTGGCGTAGTACCAGCCGTTCATGAGGCCGCCGTACCAGGCGCCGTGCTGGTCGGTCCAGCCGTGGCTGGTGCCGCCGTAGTTGGCGGCGCCGAGCTCGGCGCTCGGCGGGGTCGCTCCACTCCAGGTCTTGGCCCCGCTCAGCCGCCACGGGTACTGCGTCTCGGCGCCGTCGGTCAACGTCTTCGGCTGCTCCCAGACGGTCTTGCCGCCGGGGAGCACGATGGTCGAGCGGTCGCCGAAACCACGCACGCCCTTCATCGCGCCGAAATAGTGGTCGAAGCTGCGGTTCTCCTGCATGATCACGATGACGTGCTTGACGTCACGGATGTCGCCGTACGGCTTGGGCGGGTGACCGGGCTTCTGTGTGGGGGCCGCGGCGGCGCTGGCGCTGGGCAGTGCGGCGCCGACGGCGGCCGCTCCCGTTACGGCAGCGGCAGTGCCGAGAAAGTTTCTGCGGGACAGTTCAGGCATGGCTTCAGACCTCCGCGTGCGGAATGTGGCCGCACGACGCTAACCGCGAGATCTTGCCCGGAGGCGACGAGAAGACAAAGCCGACATTGCCGATTGGTGCCGTCCGTACTGGCATGAAAGCGGCTAAAGCAGACCAGTGACCGCCCTTCAGGCCACGGACCACCCTCGCGAGGCCGCGCGTAGCAGCTCGTAAAACTCAGCGAGGGGCCGTGATGATAGGCAGGGCGACGTGCACGAGCATGCGGTCATTCTGAATGAACCGGCGCAGGGTCTTCGTCCGATGCCGCAGGGTGTCGCCTCGTTCGAGAGGCTGGAAGCCGAGCACCAGTTGGTCGTGCTCCGCGAGCTTGCCGACCACTGCATGCAGACCGGCGAAAGATCGAGGTCAGGGCAGCATTTCTCGCTCGAAGGATTCGCGTCCCGACTCGTCGAACCGCGCGCAGAGCTCCTGTATCTCGTCCTTGAGAAGGACGATCTGCGAGAAGCCGACCAGCTCGTCGTCCACCCGGATCGGTGAGACCGTGACCAGGATCGTGGTTTTCCCGTACGGCCTGGCGACGTAGCGCACCGGCTCGACGCGGCCCTCTTCGAAGAGCCGGAGCATGGCGTCGAAACGGGGATTGGTCACCGCTCGGCGATGTCGCTTCCGGACGTCGTCTCCGATGTATCCGGGCTTCCGGTCGAGGTGCTCCGAAGCCCACTTGTTGTAGTACATCACCGTTCCGTGGCGATCCAGAATGGTGACTCCGACGCCGGCCTGTTCGAGGATCCGGTCCGCCCACTGATCCAAATCCCAGTCCGCGGCGATGCGGTTCTCGGCGACTTCGGCCGGCTCGGCCTGAGGTGACATTGACGCCTCCGGATAGCGAATTTGCAGATCAGGACAAAGTCTTGACGCCTGCACCCGAGTCCACAATGAGTTCTTTTTGGGGCGAGCCTTCGGCTGACCCGAAGTCTCCAGAGTGGGGGCCGAGATGGGTAGCGTCTCGACCATGACGTACGACCTGACCGATCTTCAGCTGTTCCTGCAGGTGGTCGATGAGGGCAGCATCACCCGGGGTGCGGAGCGGTCACACCTGTCGCTGGCTTCGGCCAGCACGAGGATCAAGGCGATGGAGAAGGCTCTGGGGGCGCCGCTGCTGATCCGGCATCGCCGTGGTGTCGTGCCGTCACCGGCAGGGTGGTTGCTGGTGGCCCATGCCCGTCAGGTCATCGAGCAGATTGCTCGGATGCGTTCTGAATTGTCGCGCTATTCCGACGGCCTGCGGTCCACATTGGTGATCTCGGCGAATACTTCGGCGACCGAAACGCTCGTGTCGTCGGTGATAGTCGACTTCATGGCCGACAATCCCGACATCGACCTGGAGCTGGAGGAGCGGCCGAGTCACGAGATCGTCGCCGCCGTCACCGACGGCCGGGCGGAGCTGGGGATCATCGCCGACACGGTGGACTCGGGCCGGCTGGAACGGGCGGTGCTGCGTCCCGATCCGCTGGTCGTCATCACACCGCCGGGCCACGCGCTGGCCGCGCGTGCTCATGTCGCGTTCAGCGAGTGCCTCGGCCACCCGTTCGTCGGCTTCACCGAGGGGAACCCGTTGCAGGAGCATCTGAGCGGGCAGGCCCAGCCGCTCGGGCTCCGGCCCCGCTACCGGGCGCATCTGCCGTCCACGGAGGCGATCTGCGGCGCGGTGGCGGCCGGGGTCGGCATCGCCGTGGTTCCCGCGCGTGCGATCGACCGTTGGCGGCGTACGTACGACCTGCGGGCCGTGGACCTGACGAACTCCTGGGCCAAGCGCAACCTGCTGTTGTGCTGCCGGCGCTGGTCCGGGCTCTCCGATGCCGCGGCGGCGCTCGCCGCACGCCTCACGGCACCCGAGTCACCCGCCGCACCGGACGACGGCGGCGCGGCCTGAGCGTGGGAGAGGTCGCCGCCCGGTTCACCGGCCGTAGAGCAGCGAGGTCCACGCATTGGTGAGCACGTCGACGAGGACCTGCTCGTCGTCGAAGGGCGGCACCCCCGAGGCGGCGAGGTAGTAGAGCCGTTCGCCCATCCAGGTCAGCGAGGCGGCCACGGCGCGTACGTCCGCGTCGCCGAGGTGCCGCAGCGCCTCCGGGTCGGATCGGATGCGGGCCACGGCGGCCTCGGTGAACAGGTCCATCTGTTCGAGCCACAGGGCTCGCAGGTCGTCGTCGGAGCCCCAGCTCTCCACGATCGCCATGAGCACGCCCGCGTTCGCGCGCCACAACCGTGCGCCGTCGGTCACACCGGCCCGGAGCGCGGCGGCCGGGTCCTGCCGTCCGCCGGTCCAGGGCTCGGCCGCCTGCTGTCCCTGCGTCACGGCCTCGCGTACGAGCTCGGCGAGCACCGCCTGCTTGCTCGGGAAATAGAAGTAGAAGCTGGCCCGGGACACCTTGGCCGCGGTCAGGATGTCGCTCACGCTCAGGGTGTCGAAGCGGCGCTCCCGCAGCAGCTCACGCGTCGCCGACAGGATGCGCTCCCGAAGCTCTGCGGAGGCCGCGGCGCCCGAGCGGCGCGCGGCGGGAGCGGTGCGCTTGGAAGACATGCGACCAAGCGTACGACGGCGTGTATGGACGCTACGTCCATACATTCGATCTGGACGACATGTCCAGACAGTGTGTATGGTCATTGCCATGACGCACATCGCGATCCATCTGGTCGTCTCCGATCCCGACAAGGCCGCCGCCGCGGAGCTGTTCAGCGGATCGGCGACGGCATGAGATACCGGACGCTGGGCGCGAGCGGCCTGCGGGTCTCCGAGCTGATCCTGGGCGCCATGACCTTCGGCGAGCAGGGCGGCGTCGGCGCGCCGCTGCCGGAGTGCCGGCGCATGCTCGACCTGTACGCCGAGGCCGGCGGCAACATGATCGACACTGCGATCAACTACCGCGACGGCGCCAGCGAGCGGATACTCGGCGAGCTGCTGGAGGGCCGGCGCGAGTCGTTCGTGCTGGGCACGAAATACACCGTGTCACGCGACCGCGCCGACCCCAACGCGGCGGGGAACCACCGCAAGAACCTGCGGGCGTCGCTGGAGACCAGCCTGCGCAGGCTGCGTACGGACTACGTGGACGTCTACTGGGTGCACATGTGGGACCGCGACACGCCGATCGAGGAGACCATGCGCGCGCTGGACGACGTGGTCCGCTCCGGCAAGGTTCTTTACGTGGGGATCTCCGACGCCCCCGCCTGGATCGTGTCGCGGGCCAACACGCTGGCGCAGTGGCATGGGTGGAGCCCGTTCGTCGGTCTCCAGGTGCCGTACAGCCTGCTCCAGCGCGACATCGAACGCGAGCTGCTGCCGATGGCCGAGTCGCTGGGGCTGGGCGTCACCGCCTGGAGCCCGCTGGGCGGCGGCGTGCTGTCCGGCAAGTACACCCGCCCCGGTGCCCCCGCGACCGGCGGCCGGCTGAACGCGGAGTCGCTGTCGGCCCGTGACCACGCGATGGCCCGGGTGGTGCAGGACGTCGCCGACGACCTCGGGGCCACGCCCTCCCAGGTGGCCATCGCGTGGACCGCGAGCCGGTCGCGCGCGATCCATCCCATCGTCGGGGCGCGCGATGCCGACCAGCTCCGCGACAACCTCGCCGCCGCCGGCCTCACCCTGCCGCCGGAAAGCATCGCCCGGCTGGAGGAGGCCACCGGCTTCGAGCTCGGATTCCCCGGGGACTTCATCTCCCAGACGTCCCCGTGGGTCTTCGGCTCGGCGCTTGTCGACTGACGTCATGAGGCTGACGTCATGAGGCTGACGTCGTGAAGGTCGCCGGACCTTCTCAGCTCAGCGCCTGCTTCAGGAGCGCGGCGATCCTCTCCTCGACCTCGGGGGTCAGCTCGGCCAGGGCGTACGACGCCGGCCACATGGCTCCGTCGTCGAGGTTCGCCGCGTCGCTGAAGCCGAGCGTCGCGTAGCGGGCCTTGAACTTCGCCGCGGCCTGGAAGAAGCAGACCATCTTGCCGTTGTGGGCGTACGCCGGCATGCCGTACCACAGCTTCGGGGTCAGGGTCGGCGCGGCGGCCTTGATCACGGCGTGCAGGCGCTCGGCGATGACCCGGTCGGACTCGGGCATTTCGGCGATCTTGGCGAGCACCTCGCTCTCCGTGTCGGCCTTGGCGCCCCGCCGTGCGCTCGTCTTGAGCTCCTTGGCGCGCTCCTTCATCGCGTCGCGCTCTTCCTCGGTGAACCCGTCGTACTTCTGGCCCTTGGCGGTGGTGGTCTTCGACATGACGATTTCCTCTCTTCTGTGATGTACGGCTTCAGGCGGTGATGGGGGACGGCGTCACCACTGGCCCGCCTGCTGTCGGGTCGGCACGTTGAGCCGGTTGAAGGCGTTGGCGATCGCGATGTTGAGCAGCAGCGCGGCCAGCTCCTTCTGGTCGAAGTGCGTGGCGGCCACGTCCCACACCTGGTCGGGCACGGGGTCGGGCCGGTCGGCGAGCCGGGTGACGGCCTCGGTCAGGGCCAGTGCGGCACGCTCCTCGTCGCTGAACCACGGCGTCTCCCGCCACGCGGCGACGGCGTGCACCTGATCATCGGTCGCGCCGTGCCGCCGGGCCTGGTGGACGCCCCCGGCGACGCAGGGAGCACAGCCGTTGATCTGGCTGGCCCGCAGGTGGCTCAGCGCCAGCAGTCTGCCGTCCACTCCGGCGCCCGCGACGGCCCTGTTGAGCGCCATCAGGGCCTCCATAGCCTCGGGGATCAAAGCCGCCGGGTTCGGCATGCGCTCGGTCGACATCGCCACTCCTTCGCCGCAGGTGTTTCCGACACGAGCTATCAGACCATCGGCGTGCCCGGCGGCGCCTGCCCAGTGGGACACCGTGGGACACCGATAACGCTGCTGACCTGCGCGAACGCGCCGCCGATCCGTCCGTACGGGCCGGGACGGGTACGGTGTTGCACGTGTCCAGCCCCCAGGAACGACTGGTGGCTCAGCTCGGCCGGATCAAGGAGCTGAGCGGGCTCAGCCTGCGCGCTCTCGCCCGCCAGACGGGGCTGAGCAGCTCGTCGTTGTCGCGATATCTGACCGGACAGCTCGTGCCGCCGTGGGAGGCCGTCGTGGCGCTGTGCCGGGCCGTGGGACGCGATCCCCGGCCACTGCGCGCGCTGTGGGCCGAGGCGGCCGAAGCCGGAGCGGCGCCCGCCCGGCGGCGCAACGATCTGCCGGCCGACCTGTTCGACTTCACCGGCAGGGAAGCCGAGTGTGCCCTGGTCGAGGAGCTGATCCGCACCACCGGCGCGGCGGCGATCGACGGCATGGCGGGCGTGGGCAAGACCAGCCTGGCCGTGCACGTGGCCCATCGGCTCGTCTCCGCGTTCCCGGACGGCGGGCTCTATCTCGACCTGCAGGGCTTCACCCCGGGACAGGAGCCGCTGGAGCCGCACGCCGCGCTGGGCCGGCTGCTGGGCGCGCTGGACGTCACGCATCCCCCGGCCGGCACCGCCGAACGTGCGGCGCTGTGGCGGTCGGAGCTGTCGCGCCTGCGGGTCCTCGTCGTGCTCGACAACGCGGTCGACGCCGAGCAGGTGCGTCCGCTGCTTCCTGGCGCGGGGAAGTCCGCGGTGCTGGTCACCAGCCGTCACCGGCTGGTCAGCCTGGACGCGGTGCCGCCGGTGTCCCTGGAGCCGCTGGCCGACGACGACGCGGCGCACCTGTTCGGCCGGGCGGCCGGGCTGTCGCTCACCGAAGAGGAGGCGGTCGGCCAGGTGCTGCGCCAGTGCGGCGGGCTCCCGCTGGCGCTGCGGATGGCGGGCGCGCGGCTTCGCCACCGTCCGGGCTGGACGGTGGCCGTGCTGGCCGAACGGCTGCGCGCCACCCCCAGCCGTTTCGACGCGGCGTTCGGCATGTCGCTGCAGCAGCTCGACACGGCTCAGCGCCGGATGTTCCGGCTGCTGGGCGTGCTGCCGGGCACCGATTTCGACGCCTCGGCCGCGGGCGCGCTCGCCGACATGCCGCCCGACCGTGCCGCCGCCGCGCTGGAGGAACTGGTCGACGCCCACCTGGTGCAGGAGCCCTCGCCGGGGCGATATCGGATGCACGATCTGCTCCGGCAGTACGCGGCAGACCTCGCCGCCGAGGAGGAGCCACGGGCCGAAGCCGCGCTGCGCCGGGTGCTGACGCATTATCTGGCGCAGGCCGTCGCCCACGACCGCACGCTGCCCTCACCGCACCGCAAGGACCCCGCGCCGGGAGACCCGGCGAAGGCGATGGCGTGGTTCGACCTCGAATACGTCAACCTGGTGGCCTGCTTCGACACCGCCGTACGGCTGGGCATGGACGAGGTGGTGGCCGAGCTGCCGCAGGCCATGCGGGTCTGGTTCTTCCGCCACCGCGGCACCGACGACCAGGCGCGCCTGCTCGAAGCCGCCGCGGACGCCGCTGGGCGTCTCGGCCGCGATCGGCAGCGGGCCGCGCTGCTCGCGGACCTCGGTTTCGCCCGGGCCGCCGCCGGACGCCTCGGCGAGGCGCTGTCGGCCTACGAGACGGCCGAGCGGTCGGGGCCGGACGACGACACCGCCGCCGCCCTCGCGCTGCGCATCGGTTTCGTACGGCGGGACCTCGGCGACCTCGAAGCGGCGCAGGCGCACTTCCGGCGGGCACACGAGCTGTTCGAGAAGCTCGGGCACCGGATGGGGCAGTCGCAGGCGCTGGCCTTCGACGGATGGGTGACGCTCCACCTCGGGCGGCGCGACGAAGCCGCCGAACTCGCCCGGGCGTCCCTCGCCCTGGCGGACGGGCCCGCGCGGGTCACCGGGCTCGTCACGCTCGGTCTCGCGCTGGCGCCGGACGACCAGGCGGAGTCGCAGCGCAGGCTGCACGAGGCGTTGACGCTGTCCGAGCAGCACAATCTCCAGCACAACCAGGCGTGGTGCCACAACTATCTCGGTGTCGCGCTGCGGATCGCGGGTTCGCTGGAGAAGGCGCTCGACCACCACCGGCGGGCCTTCGAGCTGCTGGAACCGCTGGCCGAGGTGCAACTGGAGATCGACTTCCTGCACACCTACGCCGAGACCTGCCGCGTGGCGGGCCGCCATGACGAGGCGCTGGCGCTGCTCGACCGCACGATCGAGCTCGCGCGTGAGCTGGGCCGGCCGTACGACGAGAAGCTCGCCCGCGCGGCGCGGGAGGCCGTGCGCGCCGCCCGCTGAGCCGTACCGCCGCTTTTCCTGATCATTTCGGGTTCCCGCCAGCCGCCCGGCCGTTAGGTTGGGGGCTCGCGGGAGGAGATGATCATGCCGGGTCGTGGTGCACCCGTTCCTGCCGGACATGGACCGGGCGTGAGACGCCCACGCCTGCCGGCCTGGCTCGCCGTTCCGGCCTGGCTCGCCGCGGTCGCCCTGGCCGCCGTTCCGACATGGGAGCTGCGGCGGGTGGAGAACGGGCCCTTCGTGATCCAGGGGTGCGTCGGCATGCCGGGCGGCGACGAATGGCCGCTGTCCACGCTGCGCGATGACCTGTCGAGGGTGGTGGAAACCGCCGAGAGCTGGGCGGTTCCCGCTCTGGCCGTGCTCCTGGGGCTCCTGGCGTACGTGCGCGACACGGATCGCGCGATCGTCGGCAGGCGCGTCGCGGGGCTTCTCGTCGTGATCGCCGTCGTCGAGCCCCTCACCCCGATGTACGTCGAGCCCGAGGGCTGCTTGCAGACGGTTCCGATACTCAGCGCCGAGTGGTTCCGCAGGGTGCTCGACAGCTGGGGACCGAACCAGCGGTGCCTCCTGCTGGCCGCGGCGCTGGTGTTCGCCGCGTCGCGTACGGCGGCCCGGGAAGAGCCGGCCGTCGGCGGGACGGCGTGGCGTCGTCCGGTGGCGGCTCTGATCGACTACCTGGTCGTCGTCGCTGCTCTCCGCCTGGTCGTGGAACCGGCCTGGTCGTTGGTCGATCCGAGCGTCTGGTTCACCTGGTTCGACCAGGGCCTGCTGGGACGGCTCGGCGACGTGCTGGAGGGCAGCGTGCGGCCCGAAGAGCTGCTCGACCTGCTCATACTGCTCCTCTATGTCTGGGTGCAGCACGCCGTGTGGGGCCGGACGCTCGGCAAGCGGCTGCTGCGCGTACGCGTCGTCGACGTGCGGACGGGTGGACGGCTGGGCGCGGGCAGGGCGGCCCTGCGCACGCTGGCCTTCCCCTTCCTCGCCTTCGTTCCCGACATCGGGCTGGTGCTCCTGCTCGCCGGCGGGCTGGCGGCGTTCCTCGACGCCGACGCCCGGCTCCTCCACGACCGGCTGCTCAGGGCGGCGGTCGTACGTCATCCGTCTCTCACCACCGGCGGTCCGCATGCCCCTGATCTCGCGTAGCGACTGTGAGCTGCACGTCCACGACGGGACCTTCTTCGTCGTGGACGTGTCGTCGTCCTGGGACCCCTTCGAGCCGTCCGACCACCGCGGCCTCGCGCTCTCGGCGGAGGACGACCTCGTGAGCCTCACGCTCGAAGCGTGGGACGACGAGCCGGGGGACCAGCGCGACGCGTGGGCGGATGTCGTCACCGGCGTGTTCCGCTCGGAGACCGGCGAAGTCTGCGCGACGACGCTGTACTCGGACGTGCAGGACGGCTTCCTGCTGCTCGGCGAGCCGGAACGGCTGTGGAACGTACGGGTGTGCACGCGGGCCGATGACGACGCGGATCCGCGGGAGCGGTTCCTGGTCCGGTTCTGGCCGCGGGAGCCGTCGACATAGATCCAGATCTTCCCTGCGCAGGGTCGGCAGAGAACAAGTCCGGCCAACTGTTGGCACGGCCGCACGTGTCGTGCCGCTCCTCTCGTCCCCGCCGCACGAATCTTCCGTGCGGTGCCGGCGCCGGTCGTACGGCCTGGTGAATCGCCACGACGAGAGGACGTTGATCGATGAGGCGCATCCGCAGGATGTGTTATCCCATCGCCGCCCTGGTGGCGGCGGCTGTCCCGCTGACGCTGTCCGACGCGGTCCTCGCCGGAGCCGCGCCCGTACGCACCGAGGCCGCGGCCACGGTGACGCCGCGGGCGGCGGCGCCGAACCCCGCGTCGTGCCCCGAGCAGGTGGCGTTGGTCAACGGCGGGTTCGAGAGGCCCGTCGTCACCGGGACATGGGCTTCGCTGCCGGACGCCTCGCAGAGCGGTCCCAACGCGGGGCCGGGCTGGCGGACGACCGCCACCGACCACAGGATCGAGATCTGGAGCCCCCGGATGAACGTTCCGGCGGCGGAGGGCGCGCAGTTCGCGGAGCTCAACGCCAACCAGGTCTCGACCCTCTACCAGGACCGCCCGACGACCCCCGGGCAGAAGCTCTACTGGCGGCTGTCCCACCGCGGGCGTCTCGGCACCGACGCCGGGGTGCCGAAGAAGATGTCGTCGAGGAAGTTGCCGATCCCGGCTGCTGGACGGGGCCCGAGGGAGCGCCGATGTCCAGCGCCATCTGGTCCGTCACCGAGGTCAACCCGGCCGTCGACCTGAGCGTGGTCAAGTCCGCGGACCGGACCGAGGTCACCGTGGGCGAGACCGTCACCTATCGGGTCACGGTCGCCAACGCCGGGCCCAACGACGCCACCGGCGTCGCCGTCAAGGACGTCCTGCCCGCCAACCTCGCCTTCCTGTCGTCCACGCCGTCGACCGGCACGTACGCCGGGGGCACGTGGGCGGTGGGAACGCTGGCCAGTGGCGCGACGGCCACGCTGGTCGTCCGCGCGAAGGCCACCGCGGTCGCGGAGACGGTCAACACCGCCACCGTCGGCGGCGAGGAGCTCGACCTCGATCCGGCCAACGACAGCGACTCCGTGAAGGTGTGCGTCCAGCGCGAACCGTTCTGCCCGTTCTGCAACTTTCCAGGGAGCAGGCGGAACGCCGGGTAACGAGCCGCTCGGGACTACCGTTGTGTCGCCGGAGACGCGCCACGACGGAGAGGACCGACATGGCAGGCACTCTTCTGGACGAGCTGTACGAGGCCGAGCGGCGGCTGCAGAAGGCGCAGCTCCTCGGTGACGTGGAGGAGCTCGACCGGCTGCTCGACGAGCGGCTCGTCTTCACGGGACCGCCGGACGGCCGCCTGCACACGGAGGCCAAACAGCTCGATCTCCACAACCACCGCTCGCGTACGCAGGTGATGACGAAGGTGGCCGAGGAGGACCTCACCGTCGTCGTCTCGGGGACGACCGGGGTCACGTGCTTCCTCGGCACGCTCGAAGGCACCTTCGCCGGCGAGCCCTTCGCCGGACGGCTGCGCTACACGCGCACCTGGGTGCACACCGGCGAGTACGGCTGGCGCGTGCTGGCGGCCCACGCCGGCGAGGCGTGACACCGGGTCGCGACGTCGCGAGGCCCCTCCGGACCATCGTCCGGAGGGGCCTTCGCACGTGTGCGGCCGGAAATCCGCGAGCAGCGGATCGGCGGGGGTGCGCGTTCACACTGCATGGATCGTGAATCCCTATGGCCGACGGCGCTCGCTCCGCCCGCACCGCCTCCCCGGGCCGATCTGGCGGGCCTGTATCGCGAGCACCGGGTCGGCCTGGTGCGGCTCGCGGTGCTGCTCGCGCTGGCCCGGCTGCCCCGGCGCCAGCGGGAGGCGCTGGTGCTGCGCTGCTACCTCGACCTGGCGGACGCCGAGATCGCCCTGGTCATGGGGGTGGGGCAGAGCACGGACGGCGTTCGAGAACTTCCGCAGAAGCGAGGCGGACCCCGCGCTGCCGGCGGCGACCAGGGTCGAGGACATGCCGGAGTCCTTCCGCCTGAAACTCGTCCTCGGCGCCGACCCCCAGGCCGTGTTGAGTGCGGCGATCGATCTGCCCGGGGTGTCCAATGCCGTGGACGAAGGGTGTCTGAGGGACGACCCGGACGACTCCAGGCGCTGTGACGTCTTCGACGAATGACGCTGGGCGCACGTGCGGAAGGGGCACGGGCGGGAACCGCTCGTGCCCCTCGTGGCCCGACTGGATGTCAGGGCTTGGCTTCCCGGCTCAGTCAGTCGCATTCCTCGCTGCTGCCGCTGGAGGAGGACTGGTGCATCATGGGCCGGCTGTAGCTGGTGACCTGCCGCGACTCGGTGACGTACTTGGTCTCGGTGACCGGGCGCTGGTAGGTCATCATGCGCGTGTAGCTGACCGGACGGCTCTCGGTGACCCAGTGCGTGGATTTCACCTCGTGGGTCTCCGGCACCATCCGGGTGTAGCTGACCGGACGGCTTTCGGTGACGAAGCGCGTCTGCGTGACCGGGTGCTGGAAGGTCTCCTGGCGGGTCACCGGGCGCGTCTCGGTGACGAACTTCGTCTCGGTGACGGGCCGCTGGAAGGTCTCCTGGTGGGTGACCGCGCGGCGCTCGGTGACGTACTTCACCACGGGACGCTGATAGGTGACGTACCGCGTCACAGGACGTGACTCGGTGACGTACCGCGTCTGGGTGACCGGACGCTGGAAGGTCTCCTGGTGGATGACCGGCCGGGTCTCGGTGACCATGCGCGTGTAGGTCACGGGACGCTGATAGGTGATCTGGCGCGTCTCGGTGACCGGGCGCATCCGGGTGACCGTACGCGTCTCGGTGACCGGGCGCTGGTAGGTGACGTGCCGGGTGAACGTGACCGGACGGCTCTCAGTCACCATCCGCGTCTGCGTGACCGGGCGCTGGTACGTGATCGTCCGCGTGTAGCTGATCGGACGGCTGGACGACTGCTCGCTGAGCGACGACTGGCTCAGTGACGACTCGCGCAGCGACGACTGGCCCAGTGACGACTCGTTCAGCGAGGACCGCGAGCGCTGATGGCCGAGGTCGCTCTCCGACTGGGTGCTGCCGCTCGACTCCTCGCCCGACGAACCTTCCTCTTCCTGGGCGCTCTCCCGCCCGTACCCGCTCTCCTCCTGGTACGCGCGTCCGCTCTCCCGGGCCGCCTCCTCCGACTGCTCGCCGAGGTCGGTGCTCGGCTCGTCGGCCCGCGGCGCGCTCAGCGCGGCGGCGAGGCCGGTGGGGTGGGCGGTGGTGGCGGCCGATGCGATGGCCGGCCAGAGCGTGACTGCGGACAGGACTGCCGGACCCAGCAGTAATGAGAATCGAGTGCCGTGCATAGAGATACTCCTCTCCGATCAGCGATCGGGTCGTATCTCAATCGTTGGCACACGCCTCCGGAGCCCGTCCAGGCGAGTTGACCCCTCCCGGGCCGACCGCTGCGGAATTCCATGTGCGCCCTTGGACGTGGCTGTCGGCTACGACGCGATGACCAGGCCGCGCTTTGCCCGCGCATTTCGCCGGCAATATGCTTCGACTAATTGCCGAGACGTTTACGGAATCGGCATTGTGTGTTTTCCGCGAATTACGCAGCTCAGCGGTGGGCGATGACGGCGTATCGCTCGTCGTGGACGGGCTTTCCCCACAGAACCGGGTCGGTCAGCGGTTCCACCGCCACACTCGACGCGTACGGCCGGAGCACCTCGACGAGTGGTTCGGCGCTCACCCCGCCGAGCCAGGGCAGAGAGTGGGCGCCCGGCACGTACGGCGGGCCGTCTCCGGAGGCCTGCCAGTTGCCCTCGATGAGGATCAGCCGGCCGTGTGGGCGCAGCAGGCCCATCCAGGTCTGCAACGCGTGCTCCGGCGCGGGCAGGGTCCACAGCAGGTGCCGGGCCAGGACGACGTCGAAGGAGGTGCCGGCGTCGGCCGGCGGGTCGCTCGCGTCGCCGGTGAGGACGGGTGCGGTGAAGCCCGCGGCGGCCAGCTTGCCCCGGGCCGTCTCGGCCATCCTGGGGGACAGGTCGACGCCCACCGGCCGATGCCCCTGCTCGGCCAGCAGCAGCGTCAGCGACCCGGTGCCGCAACCCAGGTCGAGGACGTCGGTGGGAGGCCGCGGCATCCAGGACCGCAGCCGTCCCGCCCAGGCCGCGCGGACCCGGAGGTCGCGCAGCCCGTGGTCGGCCTCGTCGTCGAAGGTGTCTGCCTCCGCGTCCCAGTAGGAGGCGATCGACTGCGGATCCAAATCAGGCACGGACGCATCTTGTCACCCTCAGCCGACAAAAGTGGATGCAAAGGGGTAAGGAGGTTGATATCCGCAGGGCTCAGGCGTCCTGCGGCGGTGAACCGTTCACCGCCGAGAAGACTCCGCAGAGACATCGGAAGACCCCGTAGACGCCAGGACCCCGGCAGGAGGATCTCCTGCCGGGGTCCCGCACGTGTGGTGCCGGTGCCGGGTCGCCTCTCGGCGAAAGGCACAACGCGGCTCCAGCCGAACGGTAGTCCGCGAAGGCAAATTAGGTGAGGCCCGGGGACACCTGCACACCGGCCACGCTTCATCCAACCACGTGTCCGGAGTTGTTGTTCCCGGGCCACGCCATCTTTTTCCGACTCCGTCTCCGAAGCCCATGCTCAACCCCGGAGGAAGTGGGTCATCCCTGCACGTAGACGCGGCGGAGCTTCCGGTCCGGAAAAGGGTGTCGCCCGGCCTCGTCGGGCTCCGAGATCCTCCCTCGTGTGGAACGCGTGCTTCTGACCGGGGCGGGCGGCGTGCCGGTCATGCTCCACCACGGCCGGCCCTGGGTGGTGGAGGTCTTCCGCCATCCCGCCCGCACGCCCTCCGGCCTCGGCACGCGCATGCCGGCCGCCGTACGGGAGAGGGCGGCGGCCGACGGCCGGGCCTGGCCGTGTCTGAGGGCGACCCGGCCGGGCGCGTGTACGAACGGCTCTGTTTCACCCCGGTCGGCGGCTCGATGACCGTCGTGGTCCCCGGCTCCTGTCACAGGGACGAGACGAACTCCTTGACCTCACGCTCGTAACGCCCGGGGTCCGCGTTCCAGGAGCCGGTGTGCCCGCCTCCGCTGGTCCGTACGAGCCTGACGATGTCGGAGCGGGCCTCGGCGAACCGCAGCGCCGGACCGGTCGGCACGGTCGCGTCGTCGTCGTCCACGAAGACCAGCGTGGGGATCGTGAACTCGCGGGCGTGCCGCAGGTGGTCGATGTCGTCGAAGGACACGCCGGTGCGTCGTTCGATGACCCATTCGCCCACCGATACGAGGAAGCCGGGCACGCCCATCTGCTCGGCCCCGAGGGCGATCGGCGCCCGCCAGTCGATGACCGGGCTGTCGAGGATCATGGCCTTGATCGGCTCGCCGGGCAGGTTGCGCACGGTCATCGGCACGATGCCCCCGCCCATCGACCAGCCGTACAGGACGATGCCGGTCGCGCCCTGCTTCCTGGCGTACGTGATGGCCGCCGCGACGTCCTGCCATTCGGTGGCGCCAAGGTGGAGCTTGCCGTCCTCGCTCGCCGGGGCGTTCTCGTCGTTGCGGTAGGTGATGCCCAGCACCGGCATCCCCAGGCTGTGGAAGACCGGCAGCACGCGCAGAGCCTCCGCCGGGCCGCCGTTGCGGCCGTGTACGGCGATCACCCAGGTCGTGGAGGTGCCCTCGGTCCGCCAGCCGGGGAAGTCGCCGAGCGGCGAGGGGATCTTCACGTCCGTGTACGGCACGCCGGCGGCGGCCGGGGTCCCGTGGCCCCACAGCCAGCGGTCGAAGTAGGCCCGCACGCCGGGACGCAGCTCGCCGCGCACGACCTCGGCGACCTTCCTGGTCACCGTGCCGGCCCCGCTCGTGACCACCTGGCCCAGCAGCGCGTTGCCGTCCGCCCAGGTCAGGCCGTATGTGCCGGGGGCGGCCGTGTCGGAGCCGCCCTTGATGGTGACCTGGTCGCCGTCGACGGCCGTCACCTCCAGGGGATAGCCGGAGGTGTGGACGGGGTCGATGACCAGGCCGGAGTAGTACCAGCCCGCGCCGCCGACGGCGGCCACGGCGAGCACCACGACGACGGCGAGCGTCCACAGCAGGCGGCGCCGCCACCGTCTCGTCCTGTGCATGCCCGCAATCTACTGGGCCTTTTACGGTTGTTTAAGGGCGCACAGCGCGCTAAGTGCGGATGACACCTTTTGTGCGCATGAGGAACTCGCCGAGGTAGCCGTCGTGCGGCACCCACGGCGGCATCAGATAGGTGGGGGTGTCCCCCAGGTAGACGTTCCTGATCGACGGATCCTCCACCAACCGGTCGACCAGCCCCTCGTCATCCGTGATCGCGGTCAGCACGAGCGTGTTCCTGAGCGGCTCGACGCCGTCCGCCCGGCTCCAGGGCGCGAACCACACGCAGGGGAACGCCAGCTCGATGCCCGTCTGGGGCGCATCTGGCCGGTTCACCCGGAAGACGGCCGGCCGCAGCGCCGCGCTGCCGTCGCCCAGGTCGTCCACCACGCCGTCGCCGCCGAGCACGGGCGTCGCGCCGTTCACGTGGTCGAGCAGGTATTTCTCGATCGCGTGCGCGTCCGCGACCGGCTGGACGGGCAGCACCGCGCCGTCGTCCTCCGGCGGCAGGCTCGGGATCGCCGCGAGCCGTTCCGCGACGGCCTCGGCCACCGGTGCGGGATCGCCCTCCACGAAGACGGCGGTCGCGTTCACGCAGGCCGTCCCGCCGAAGGCGCTGACCGACTCCACGATCGTCCCCAGATGGGACTCCCAGTCGCGTCCGGTGAGCAGGATCTTGGACCGTCCCGGGCCCTGCGGCAGCACCCTGACGTCGTTGCCGTACTTGTTCACGACCTCCTCGCCGCCGTACACCATGGCGAGGTCGGCGTCGCGGATGACGTCGTCGGCCACCGCGTAGTCGGTCGGCAGGAGCACCACCTGGTCGTCGCCGAACCCCGACTCGCGCAGCGCCGTGATCAGGCGGTGCGGGGTGAACGGCTCGCGCCGCGACGGCCGCACCGCGACCCGGTAGCCCAGCGCCAGGGCCTCCAGCCACAGCGTGTGCACGCCCGGGTGGTTGCCCGCGGCGTGTACGGCGAAGACGTCGCCGCGCCGGGTCCAGACCGCGTGGCCGTTGCGGGTGAGCGGGTCGCGCCAGTCGTCCACCGCGCCCTGCGGACGGGCGTACCGGGTGGTGCGGTACGCCTCGGCGGCGCGCCGCCCGATGCCCTCGGTCGCCGAACGGACCACGGTGATCGGCATCCCGGAGACGCGGCTGACGATGTGCTGGTATCTCTCCGCCGGGATGCCGTCCACCACGCCGGTCGCGAAGAGCCGTCCCGCGCGGGCGAGGGCCGCCGCCCGATCGTGGGCAGGCAGGGTGCGCGCCTCGCGCAGGGCCGCCATCGTCCGCTGCACGAACAGCCGCGGCACCAGGCTCAGCTCGGCGACCGGCGTCCCGGTCAGCTCGGTGATCGTCAACCGGCTGCGGCTGTGATAGGCCCCGCCCGCTCCAAGCGCGTCGAGCCGGATCAGCTCGTCCATCAGTACACCCCCTCGATGACCTGCTCGTTCTCGAAGGTGGGGAGCGGGCCGACGTCGGCGACGGAGTCGCCCAGCTGCCCCGGCGGCGCCGCCACGCGGGTGGCCAGGTCGCGTTCGAGGTTGTTGGGCAGCAGGAAGCTCTTGCTGACGTGGTGCATCACCACCTGGCCGCGGTCGCCGTAGCGGACGGACGCGCCGCTCTCCTGATCGATCACGGAAAACGTGATGTAGGGGGAGAAGGCGTCGAAGATGACGATGTCCTGCTCCGGCGGCACGATGCGCTCGCCCAGCCCGCCGAGGATCATCGTGCTGCCGTACGTGCCGTACAGCTTGACGTCCGGGAAGACCTCCGTGCGGAGCAGATAGTGGGTGTCGGGATCCATGTGCGCGCCACCCCAGCCGATCACGTCGATCTTCGCGTTGATCAGGTCGATGAGCGCGTTCCTGCGGGCCAGCCGGGTCAGCAGCGGCGGCGTGGTCACCAGGACCCGCACGTCCTGGGTCTCCAGGATGTGGGCGCACTGGTCGACCAGGTGCTCGGCGTAGCGCTCGGCCTCGTCGGCGCGGCCCTCGGCGATGCATCTCTTGACCCATCGGGGGTCCATGTCGACGGTGAAGGGGACGCCGCCCCGCCGCGCGGCCTGCCAGCGGACCAGCTCGCCGAAGACGTGCGGCCCGGTCGGCACGAGCGCCAGCCAGTGGCCGCTCTCGGGATAACCCTTCACCTGCAGATCCTTCTCGGTGTGGTGCATCAGCCGTTCCATCCAGTCGCGCAGCAGCACCACGCGCTTGGGCGGCCCGGTCGTGCCGCCGCTCTCGTACACGCCGATGACGTCCGCGTCCGGGCCGTACCCCCGGGGGATCAGGTCCTCCACCCGGACGCCGCGCAGCTCGTTGGCCACGTTGGGAAAGCGGCGCAGGTCCTCGAAGGTGCGCACGTCCTCGCGCGGGTCGAAGCCGAGCGTCTTCGCCCGTTCCAGCCAGTACGGCGAGCCGGTCTCGGGGCTGAAGTGCCATCGCATGGCGGCCTCGATGAACTCCGGGCCCTCCGGCACCTGGTCGAGCGGGCAGTCGAGGATCGGATTCGTTGACATATCCGGCCCCTTTGACTCGGAAATCCCCTGAAAAGCCAGGCTATTTCCGGACGATTCGCCACCAGGTCAAGGAACCCCGGCACTGCGGAAAAGACCGGGCGCCGGGCCACCAGGGGTGCGCCTCGCCCGCGTGCCGCCACTCAGCTCGAAGCCGCCGCCGAGGAATTGGGATGCCGATCGTGAACCCGGCAAGTAGCCTGCGCCAGGAGCGAGAAGGGAACGCCGCTGTGGGACACGTCGAGGTCGGGCATCTGACACATGTGCTGCCGGACGGCAGGACGCTCCTGAACGACGTGTCGTTCCGTGTGGGGGAGGGCGTCAAGGCGGCCCTGGTCGGGCCGAACGGCGCGGGCAAGACGACCCTGCTGCGGATGATCGCGGGCGATCTCCAGCCGGTCGAGGGCACGGTGGCCCATTCGGGCGGGCTCGGCGTGATGCGGCAGTTCGTCGGCAACATCCGGGACGGCCGCACGGTGCAGGACCTGCTGCTCAGCGTCGCGCCGCAACGGGTCAGGACGGCGGCCGAACGGCTCGACGCCGCCGAGCTGGCGATGATGGAGCGGGACGACGAGAAGACCCAGATGCGGTACGCCCAGGCGATCACCGACTACACCGACGCCGGGGGCTACGACATCGAGGTGCTCTGGGACGCCTGCGCGATGGCCGCCCTCGGCACGCCGTACGACAGGGTGAAGTATCGCGAGGTCGCCACGCTGTCGGGCGGTGAGCAGAAGAGGCTGGTGCTGGAGGCCCTGCTGCGCGGGCCCGACCAGGTGCTGCTGCTCGACGAGCCCGACAACTACCTCGACGTGCCGGGCAAGGTGTGGCTGGAGACGGCGCTGCGCGAGACGCCCAAGACCGTGCTGCTGGTCTCCCACGACCGGCAGCTGCTCGCCAACGCCGCCGACCGGATCGTCACGGTCGAGTCCGGCAACGTCTGGATCCACGGCGGCGGCTTCGCGACGTACGCCGAGGCGCGGCGGGAGCGCAACGAGCGGCTCGACGAGCTGCGCAGGCGCTGGGACGAGGAGCACGCCAAGCTCAAGCGCCTGGTGGTCATGCTCAAGCAGAAGGCCACATACAACGACGGCATGGCCCCGGCCTACCACGCCGCGCAGACCCGGCTGCGCCGGTTCGAGGAGGCGGGGCCGCCGGAGCTCGCGCCGAAGGACCAGGTCATCAGCATGCGGCTGCGCGGCGGCCGTACGGGCAAACGAGCCGTGATCTGCGAGAGCCTGGAGCTGACCGGGCTGATGAAGCCCTTCGACCTGGAGGTCTGGTACGGCGAGCGGGTCGCCGTGCTGGGCTCGAACGGCTCGGGCAAGTCGCACTTCCTGCGGCTGCTGGCCGGGGAGGACGTGCGCCACACCGGCACGGTCAGGCTCGGCGCGCGGGTCGTCCCCGGGCACTTCGCCCAGACCCACGCCCGGCCCGAGCTGCTCGGCCGTACGCCCTGCGAGATCGTCATGACCGAGCACGCCCGGCTGAAGAACGAGGCGATGAAGGCCCTGGCCCGCTACGAGCTCGCCGGGCGGGTCGCCGAGCAGCGGTTCGAGACGCTGTCGGGCGGTCAGCAGGCCCGCCTGCAGATCCTGCTGCTCGAACTGTCGGGAGCGACGCTGCTGCTGCTCGACGAGCCGACCGACAACCTCGACCTCGCCAGCGCCGAGGCCCTGCAACAGGGCCTGGACGCTTTCGAGGGCACGGTGCTGGCGGTGACGCACGACCGCTGGTTCGCGGCCGATTTCGACCGCTATATGGTCTTCGGCTCCGACGGGCGGGTGTACGAGTCGCCCGAGCCGGTCTGGGACGAGACGCGCGTGGTCCGCCCCCGATAGCCGAGCCGGAGAAGGTCAGGCGCCGGAGAAGATCAGGCGCCGGAGAAGATCAGGCGCCGGAGAAGGTCAGGCGCAGAAGAAGATCAGACAGGGTGCAGCAGGTCCGCCAGCCCGATGCGGGTGAGGAAACGGGCGCGGACGCGGTCGGCGACCTCGCTCACCTCGGCCGACCCGTCGTCCACCGGATCCACGTGCACCCGGAAGGGCCGCGTGCCGTGCGGGGTGTCCACGACCTGGACGACGGCGTCGGCGACCAGTGAGGCGTCGGCGCCGGGCGGCTGCAGCGCGGCCAGCCGCTCGCCCACCTGCTCCATGAGCGCGCCGTACCGCTCGTCGTAGGCCGCGATCACCGCCTGCTCGGCCGGGTGTCCGGCGTTGGCGAAGTGGTTGGTGCCCGAGGTGAACGCGCCGGGGACGACGATCGTGGTCTCGATGCCGAAGCGGGCCAGCTCGGCCGCGTACGACACCGCCAAGGCGTCGGCCGCGGCCTTGGCGGCGAAGTACGGCGCGAGGTAGGGCGGGGTGCCGCCCCTGGTGGAGCTGGAGCCGATCCACAGCAGCAGGCCGTGCCCCCGCTCGCGCATGTGCGGCAGGACCGCCCGGTTGAGCCGCTGGCTGCCCAGCACGTTCGTGTCGTAGACGGCGGCGAGCTCCTCGGGGGTGAACGCCTCGGTGGGGCCGAGCACCATGTGGCCGGCGTTGTGGACGACCACGTCGATGGCGCCCGCCTCGGCCAGGACGGTCGCGACCGCGGCGTCCACCGACTCCTGCGAGAGCACGTCCAGCTCGACCGTACGGAGGTCGACGCCGTGCTCCTTGGCGAATTCGGCCGCCTCGGCGACGCGAGGGGCGTTGCGCCCGGTGGTGGCGCGCATGGCGGCGTACACGGTGTGCCCGGCGCGGGCCAGGGCGCGCGCGGACAGCGCGCCGAAGCCGGAGCTCGCACCGGTGATCAGAATGGTCTTGCTCATCGGTGTTCCTTGGAGTCAGGCGAACACGAGTCAGGCGAACGTGATGACGCGGCGGCCGCCGCCGGACCCGCTGCCCATGGCGTCGAGAGCCTCCGGGGCTCCGTCGAGGCCGATCGGCGTGACCGCGGGCAGGATGCCGTGCCGGGCGGAGAAGGCCAGCGTGTCGCGCAGATCGTGGGGCGATCCGGACGGGGACGCCATGACGTGCAGCCGGTTGAGCACCATCGGCTGGGCGCTGAGGGTGAGCGGCGTGTTGTCGTAGCCGCAGAGCACCAGCGTGCCGTCCGGGGCGAGCCCGGTGAGGACGGCGGAGGCGGCCTCGTTGGAGGGGGCGGCGTTCAGGATGACGTCCGCGCCGCCGCCCCACGCCTTGAGTGCGGCGGCGGGGTCGGTGTCGCGGCTCGCCACGTACGTCTCCGCGCCGAGCTCCTTGGCGGCCGCCTCGCCCTCGGCCGAGCGGCCGATCACGGCGACCCGGGCGCCCATCGCGACGGCGTACCGGACGGCGAGGGCGCCGATGCCGCCGGCGCCGATGACCGCCACCCGGGAGTTCGCCGTGGCACCGGCCCGGCGCAGGCCGTTGAACGCGGTGAGGCCCGCGCACATCAGCGGCGCCGCGGCCACCGGGTCGAGCCCGGCCGGGAGCGGGGTCACATATCCGCTCTTGAACAGGCCGTATTCGGCGTAGCCGCCGTCGTTCGTGATGCCGGTGATGCGCTTGGCCGGGCAGAGGATCTGGTCGCCGGACACGCAGTAGTCACAGTGACCACAGGAGTCGTACAGGAACTGGGCCCCGACCGCGTCGCCCACGGACAGTCCGGTGACGCCGCTGCCGAGCGCCGCGACCGTGCCGGTGATCTCGTGGCCGGGAACGACCGGGAAGCGGGCGAACGGGTAGTGCCGGCGAAGCAGGTTGAGGTCGGTGAAACACAGGCCGCAGGCGGTGACCCTGATCAGGACCTCGCCCGGGCCCGGCTCCGGGATCTCACGTTCGACCAGGGACAACGGGGCGCCGGCCCCGGTGGCGAGTGCTGCACGCATGGTTTCCTCCGTCTGTCGCGGCCGACGCCCCCGCGCCGCCTTGACCAGCGTGCTGTGCCTGCTCCGGGACAGCCAGGGGTGCTCAACCCCAGCCTCGACACGACCCCGGCTTCCCCCGGCCTCGACCCCGGCCTCGACCACTGGCCTCAATCCGAGCCTCGGCCCCAGCCTCAATCCCGGCCTCTGACCAGCCCGAACGCCGGCCCGGGCGTGTCGCGCCAGACGTCGGCGGGGTCGAGCTCGTGCAGCCTCGGCACGACACCGGCGTCGTCGGGGACGAACCAGAGCAGCCGCTGGGCGGCGTCGGCGGTGACGATGCTGTTGCACGTCACCTTGAGGGTCCCGAGCACCGGATTCACCACGCGCTTGTACTCCTCGTGGCGCACCTTGACCTCGTGCGCCCGCCACAGCCCGGCGAACTCCTCGCTGACGTCCAGCAGGTGGCCGACCAGCGCGCGGCTGACGGCGTCCGCCGGGCCACGACGCGCGACCGCGGCGCGCAGATCGGAGACGAGCAGCCGGGAGTGGTAGTCGTGGTCGTCCGCGGGATAGAGGTCGCGGGTGGCCGGGTCGGTGAACCAGTGATAGAGGAAGCTGGCCCTGATCCCGGTCGGCCCCGCCTGCGGGCCGACGAGGACCTGCGCGGCGTGGTTCTGCACTACCACCTCGTGGATGTCGGTGATCACCATGGCGGGGGTGTCGTCGAGCCGCATCATGAGCTGCTGTAGCGCCGCCTGCATCTGCACGGGCTCCGCCCCGAACGGCGCCGGATGGCCCGTCAGGTGGAACAGGTGGGCGGTCTCGTCCGGGGCCAGGCGCAGCGCGCGGGCCAGGGCGCACAGGACCGGCTCGGACGGGGTCTGGCCGCGCCCCTGCTCCAGCTCGGTGTAGTAGTCGGCGGACAGGCTCGCCAGCTCCGCCACCTCGTCCCTGCGCAGGCCGGGCACCCGTCGCCGGCTGCCGCCCGGCAGGCCGACGGCCTCCGGACGAAGCCGGTCTCTGCGCGACCTCAGGAACGACCCCAGCTCCCCGAGATCCACCGTGTCCTCCTCCCTCCGGTATGTCCCCGTCTCCATACTTCCGCCTTCCGGGAAAAGAGGCATGGCCGGGCGAGACAGGCGTGGTCCGCCCGCGATAGACGGCCGGTAAAGATAGCGGCGGGAGTGCGCGTGTCCCGGAGGTGGCGTCCCATTCAGCGGTTATGACGGCTAAGTGACGCGACGTTGCCACATGACCGTCGCACTCGCCCTCGCCGCGCTGGCGATGGCGTCGTGCGCGAGGGAAGACAAGCAGGAGGGCCCCCAGCCACTGGCCCTCAAGGAGCAGGTGTCCTCGATCGTACGCTCGGGGGCCGGATATGCGGTGACCTGGGCGGGGGTGCTGAGCAACCCCAACCGCTGGCACTTCGGGGAGAACGCCGTCGCCGTGATCACGGCCGTGGACGCCGCCGGCAAGGAGGTCGTCCACCTGGAGCAGCCGCTGGACGCCGTGCCGCCCGGCCGCCCGCTGGCCTTCAGCGGTCAGGCCCCGAGCTCCGCCCGGCCGGTCCGCGTGAAGATCGACTATCGCCCCGCCTCGTGGCGGTCCATCCCGCGCGCCCCGTCGGCGTTCCTCAAGTTCCCGATCTCGGACGTCCGCACCGACAAGCTGACGAACGGGTCCTATCTCGTCACCGGCTACGTGGTGAACCCGTTCCGCAAGCCCGCCGCCGCCCTCGCCGTCACGGCCCTGCTGCGTGACGCGGCGGGCAAGCTCGTCGGCGGGGCCACGTCCTACGTGGACGACGTGCGGCCGGGGGGCAAGCGCAGGTTCGTCATCACCGTGGATGGCGTGCGCGGAACGGCCGGCGCGACCGACGTGCAGGCCACGACCTGGGGCTCGACCGCCAAGACATACGAGGACCTGGCGCAGGCGGGAGCCGTCTCGCTGCACACGATCCCGCCGACGACGGAGCCGTTCGACAAGGACCGTGGATATCCGCCGCCCAACGACCGGCGCCAGTGAGCGGCCCACTGACGATCTTGACAGGACGGGCGGGTTACCGTAGCGGGATGGCCACCCCGAGGATCGTGCTGTTCGGAGCCACCGGCTTCACCGGCAGGCTCACCGCCGAGGCGCTCGCCGCGCGCGGGGCCAGGCCGCTGCTGGCCGGCCGGGACCAGACGCGGCTCGCCGCCCTCGCCGACGCGCTGGGTGGGGGACTGCCCATCGCGATCGCCGACGTGGGCCGCCCCGAGTCCGTACGCAGGATCGTCAGCCCGGGTGACGTGCTGATCTCGACCGTCGGCCCGTTCGTCCGGTGGGGGGAGGCCGCGGTCGCCGCCGCGACCGAGGCGGGCGCGGTCTACCTCGACACCGCCGGAGAGCCCACGTTCGTCAAGCGGATCTTCCAGCGGTACGGCCCCGCCGCGGCGGCCCGGGGCGCGGCCCTGGTCACCGCCTTCGGGTACGACTACGTGCCCGGCAACCTCGCCGCGTCCCTGGCCCTGCGCAAGGCCGGATCGGGAGCCGTCCGCGTGGACGTCGGCTACTTCGTGGAGGGCAGCGGCACGGCGCGGCGTGCCAGCGCCGGCACGCGCGCCTCCGCGCTGGGAATGGTCCTCGAACCGATGTACGGCTTCCGCGAGGGCCGGATCGTCCCCGAGTATGGCCGCACCCGCAAGTTCCTGGTGGACGGCCGCGTGCGGCACGGCCTGGCCATCGGGGCCTCCGAGCACTTCACGCTGCCGCCCGCCCATCCCGGCCTGCGCGAGGTGAACGTCTATCTCGGCTGGCTGGGTGGGCTCACCAGGGTCGCGGGCGTGCTGGCCAAGGCCACGCCCGTCATCGCCGCGCTGCCGGGGGTCCGGCGGGCGACCGACGCGCTGGCCGATCGGGTGCTCCGTACGGGCGGGAGCGCGGCGCCTGCGGCGGTGGGCGTGTCGTCGCACATCGTGGCCGAGGCGTACGACGCGGCAGGCCGCCGCCTGGCCGCCGTCCATCTGGCGGGCGGCGATCCGTACGAGTTCACGGCCGGTGTGCTGGCGTGGGCGGCGACGACGGCGCTGGCCGAGGGGGTGCACGGCACCGGCGCCCTGGGCCCGGTGGACGCCTTCGGCCTCGACGCGCTCACCCGCGGCTGCGCCGAGGCGGGCATGGTTGTGCGGGAGTGACAGACGCCCGTACGGCGTCTTGTGCCATGGGCCGGATTTTTCGCGATTAGTCGTGAAATAAAACGGCGAACTCCGGCAAATTAACGGGATAGCGGAGTGTAAAAGCTGACGATGTAGGAGCGCCACTTCGCAAGAATGGGTGGAGCGGGGAGTTACTGAGCATTTACTCTCAGTTATATGAATGATGGCGTCCTGGTCGAGGCGTTGCAGGCCCGGGATCCGGGAGCGCTGGCCGCCCTTTATGACACATATGCGGGCAATCTCTACCGATATTGCCGCACCTTGCTGGCCGGGCCCGACGCCGCCCAGGTCGCGTTGCGCGACACGCTGATCGCCGCGGAGGCCCTTGTCGGCTCGCTGGCCGACCCGGACAGGTTCCGTCCCTGGCTGTACGCCCTGGCCCGCGGCGAGTGCATGCGCCGCCGTACGCCGGACGCGGAGGAGGACGGCCCCGACACCGGGCCGATCCCCATCGTGACCGTGCCCTTCCCCGGCGTCACCGCCGAGGGGGCCGAGGCCGACCTGCGCCTGGTCGCGAGCAGCGCCGTGGGCGCGCTGTCGGTCGAAGACCGGGAGGTGCTCGAACTCGTGACCCGGCACGGTCTGGCGGGCCGGGACCTGGCCGCCGTGCTCGGCGCCGGCGAGCGGTACGCCGAGGGGCTCCTCGACGCGGCCACCGAACGCCTGCGCGAGACGGTGACCGTCGAGCTGCTGGCCCGGCGTGCCACCCACGACTGCGCGCGGGCCTCCGCCATCCTCGCGGGGTTCACGGGAGAGCTCACCCCGCAGACGCGGGCCCAGCTCCTGCGGCATCTGGCGCGGTGCGAGACCTGCGCGCGCCAGCGCGTCCGGCAGATCTCCCCGGCCAAGGTGTTCGGCCTGCTCCCGCAGATCGCCCTGCCCGAGACCCTGCGGGTGCGGGTGCTCAGCAGCTTCATCGACCCCGAGCTCGTCCCCTATCGGCGGTACGTCGCCAAGCGCGTCGGCAGGCTCAACGCCGCGGGCTTCCCGAGAGCCGGCCGTCGCGAGGGCAGGCTGGCGCAGGCGGTGGCGGGGGCCGTGGCCGCACTGGCGGCGGTGGCGACGATCGCGCTCGTGTTCGCCCAGTTCGCCGGTGACCTGCGCGAGCAGGCCGCCGACACGATCGGCCCGCTCCGGCTTCCCCCGATGGAGGCGTCGGCCGGCCCGTCCGGTGCCGCCTCTCCCGAGGGGTCGCCGGGCGAGGCCGACGAGACCGGCGGGACCGGGGCCGACGGGACCGGGGCAGACGGGGCCGACGGGGGCTCGCCTGTGCCTTCGGTCTCCCCGGGTCTGGCCGAGCCGGTCGCGCCCGTACCTCCCGCGCGGCCGGTCGCCCTGCCGCGCCCGGCGCCGCTGCCCGCCCCTGTGCCGCCCTCGGCCAACCGGCCGCACCGGCCCGCGCCGCACGGGCAGCCGTCCGCGCATCCCGCGACGTCGTCCTCGCAGGGCTCGGGCGTCTCGCCGTCCGGCCCGACGCCCGAGCCCACCATCACGCCCGTCACCCCCGTCACCCGCGGCACTCCGGGCACCGGCCCGACCCCTGGCGGCTCGGGTTGGCCCGGTTCCGGTTGGCCGGGCTCTGGTGGGCACGGCCCCGGCGGACCCCGCCCGGGGTGGCCGCCCAGGGGCGGACCACCTCCCGCGCACTGGCCCGGACACCGCCCGCCCTGGCATGACCACCAGCATCATCCCCGTACGCCCATAAATTGGCCGCCGACGTCCGTGCCCTCCCGCAAGCTCTCCGCTCACCACCGCGGGCCCTCCTCCGTACCGCCGTGGCGGATCGGACACGGCGGCCGGCCAGTGGCGCACGCGGCCGGAGCCGGTGCGCAGGGCTTCCCGGCCGGAAGGCCACGGAACCCCGCGAGCGTGAAGGCACCGGCCGCCGCAGGTGGCGCGAAGACGCCAGGCGGCGGAAAAGCACCGGGTGGCGCGAAGACGCCGGGCGGCGGTAAGGCACAAGCCGCCGGAGGCGGCACAAAGACGCCGAGCGGCGGGAAGACGCCGCGCGTCAGGCAGGACGGCTCGCCGCGGTCCAAGCCCCGTGGCCCCGTCCGGGGCGGCTCGCACCGCGACGGTCCGGCTCCCGCTCGCCCCGGCCGGGACGGCGGCTCCCCGCCGGCTCTGCCCGGAGGCGCCCGGGACGGCGGCTCCGAACGCGCGACGGAGCGGCGTGACGCCTCCAGCATCCCAGGGACGGGAGGGCCCGGAGGACCCCGAAAGGCTTTCCCCGCCTAAACGGGACGATCTACCGCATAGGTTGATTACTGGGCGTAACTTAAATGTGTACGGAGAGTAGTCGCCGGGAAGTGAGGGGAGTGGAGCAGGGAAGGGGAAGGAATTGCCACTCCTCAGAGCATCGGGGCTGGTCGCCGGGCTCGGGTCAAGTCTCGTCCTGACCTTCGGAGCACCGGCGGGAGCCGATCCGAAACCGTCGGCGAAGGACGTCGCCAAGGCGCGGCAGCAGGTGCAGGAGCGCGCGAAGGAACTGGGCAAGGCAGAGGCCGATCTCGCCGCCGCGCAGGCCCGCCGTGAGGCGCTGAACACCGAGGCCGAGCGGCTCGTGGAGGCGTACAACGGGCAGCTCGTCCAGCTTGAGCAGGCGCAGGCCACATACGAGCAGTCGGCGCGGCGGGTCCGCCAGGCGGCCGACCAGGTCGCGCGGCTGCGCGGAGAGGTGGCGGCGAGGGTGGCCGAGGGGTACGGCACGCTGCGGCTGTCACCATCCGCCGCGGCCATGCTCGGCGGCATCGGCGACGTGAACGGCTTCCTGCGAAGAGCCAGCGTGCTGACGCAGCTCGGCGACGAGCAGGCCGCTTCGCTGCAACGGCTGAAAGACGCGCAACAGGTCTTCGAGATCCTCCGAGAACAGGCGGCCCGTGCCTACTCCGAGCAGTCGCAGAGCGCCGAAGAGGTGCGACAGGCGAGGGACGCGGCACAGCGGGCCGTCGAAGAACAGCTCGAACAGACCAAGAAGATCGAGCAGGAGAAAGCGGAGATCTCCAAGCGCCTGGAAGCCGCGCGCGACCGCGTCGACGAGCTGAAAGAGGCGAGGGCCAAGGCCCGGCACGTGGCGCGGCGGACGGCGCTCCCCGCACGCAGAAGTCTGAAACCGCCGGCCTGGGCCGGGCGGCTCGGGTCGGGACCCGGCGAGATGGCCGCCCAATGGGCGCTCAAACAGATCGGCAAGCCGTATGTGTGGGCCGCCGCAGGCCCGTCCGGGTTCGACTGCTCGGGGCTGACGATGCGGGCCTGGCAGCGGGCCGGGGTCTCACTCGATCACTGGACCGGCACGCAGTGGACGTCGGGACGGCACGTCCCGCTCAAGGATCTGCGCACCGGAGACCTCATCTTCTACGGCCGGTTGAGCAAGAATCCCGGCGACATCCATCATGTGGGCATCTACATCGGGCGCGGCATGATGGTCCACGCCCCCCAGACGGGGGACGTGGTGCGCATCTCGCCCATCTGGCGCCACGATCTGGTCGGCGCCACCAGGCCCGGCTGACCTAGTGCTCCTCGTCGTGGTGCTCGGTCTCCTGGAAGCGCTGGATGCTGGCGACGATCTCGGCCTCGGCCTCGGTGCGGCCCACCCAGTTGGCGCCCTCGACCGACTTGCCGGGCTCCAGGTCCTTGTAGACCTCGAAGAAGTGCTGGATCTCCAGCCGGTCGAACTCCGCGACGTGGTGGATGTCACGGATGTGCTCCATCCGGGGATCGGTCGCGGGAACGCACAGGACCTTGTCGTCGCCGCCCTTCTCATCGGTCATCCGGAACATTCCGACAGCGCGGCAGCGGATCAGGCAACCCGGGAAAGTCGGCTCCTGGAGCAGGACCAGCGCGTCGAGCGGGTCTCCGTCCTCACCGAGGGTGTTCTCGATGAACCCGTAGTCGGCGGGGTACTGGGTAGACGTGAAAAGCAGGCGGTCCAGACGTATGCGGCCGGTCTTGTGGTCAACCTCGTACTTGTTCCGTTGTCCCTTGGGGATCTCAACGACAACGTCGAACTCCACTCGTTCCTCCGCATGAGTCCCCGGTCTCCCGGGCTGGCGTTAATGTCTCGTAGGCGTGGTCAAGGTCGGCGCGAAATGAGGGCGTTGTGGTGCGACGTGAGCGGTGGATGGTGGTGGCCACCCTCGCCCTGCTGCAGATCTTCGTCGTCCTCGCGGGCACTTATTGGATCACCCATGACGCCGACAGGACCCCGGCTCCGGTCGCGTCCCCGAAGCCGACCCCGATCCCCCTGGTGACCGCGGGTCCGGTTCTGGCCGCGGCGGGGGACGGGGCTCTCCCCGCCAAGGGTACTTTGACCACCCGGCTCACCGCTGCGATGGGTGACCCCGCCCTCGGCGGCAGCGTGGCCGGGATCGTGCTCGACGTCGCGACGGGAACGCCGATCTTCGACGGCCGCTCGGGCACCGCCATCACCCCGGCCTCGACCACCAAGCTCGTCACCGGGCTGACGGTGCTGGCCACGGTGGGACCGGACGCCCGCCTGGCCACCCGGGTCGTACGGGGGGCCTCCGCGGGGTCGATCGTCCTGGTCGGCGGCGGCGACCCGACCCTCGCCGGTCCGCGTACGAGCGCCGCCGAGCAGGAGAAGACCTACCCGCGCCCGGCGTCGCTCGCCCGGCTGGCGTCGAGCACGGCCAAGGCCCTCAAGGCGGCCAAGGTCACCTCGGTTGACCTGTCGTACGACGCGTCCCTGTTCAACGGGCCGCGGACGGCGCCGGGCTGGAAGCCGACGTACATCCCGGAGGGCAGCGTCGCCCCGGTGTCCGCGCTCATGATGGACGAGGGCCGGGCCGCCAACGGCGCCCGCTATCCGGACCCGGCCCAGGCCACCGCCGACGCGTTCGCCACGCTGCTCAGGAAGAACGGCATCAAGGTGGGCAAGGATGTCGACTCCGCGAAGGCGGCGCCCACCGCGCAGGAGCTGGCCCGGGTGGAGTCCGGCCCGATCTACGCGCTCGTCGAGCGGATGCTCACCCACAGCGACAACGACCTCGCCGAGGCGCTCGCCCGTCAGGCCGCCATCAAGGAGGGCCTCCCGCACACCTTCCAGGGCGTGCCCACGGCGGTCGGGCGCGTGCTCACCCGCCTCGGCGTGGGCGGCGGTGTGGAGGTCCACGACGGCAGCGGGCTGTCCACCAGGAACAGGATCACGCCGACGGCCCTCGCCCACATCCTGTCCGTGGCGGCGTCCCCCGCCCATCCGGAGCTGCATTCGCTGATCAGCGGCCTGCCGGTCGCGCATTTCACCGGAACTCTCCACGATCGATATTCGAAGTCCGATACGAAGGCCGGCGCCGGATTGGTGCGCGCGAAGACGGGCACTTTGAACGGGGTGAACACCCTGGCGGGCATCGCGTACACATCAGAGGGCCGGTTGCTGACCTTCGCGTTCATGGCCGACCAAGTGGCCAACCCCCCGGAGGCGATCACCGCCCTCGACAAAATGGCCACGATCGTCTCCCAGAGCTAGCAACTGTGTTGGATTGCACTCGCTCCGCTCGCGCGGTTCGGGGCGCTTCCAGGCCGTGGGGTCGTGCCGGAGGCGCGCAGTGGGCGCTTCCCTCGGTGCGTGCTCGCTCGTTCCTCACTGCGCGCGCTCCTCAGTCCAGAACACGGCCGCGCCCCTCACGCGCCTGCATGCGCGGTGAGAAGTCGGAGAACGTACGGTGGTGGGTATGCAGGTGATCGACTGGGATCTGGCCGTCGCGACCGGGGTCCGCCTTGTGCGGCCCGGCCCTCAGGTGAGCCGCGAGGAGGCCAGGCAGGCGGTCCTCGAACTGCGGAGGCTGTCGCGGGACGCCGAGGGGCACGTGCGGGAGTTCACCCGCATCGACTCGGCGACGCCCGAGGCGGCGACCGTGGTCGACCGTCCCGGGTGGATCCGTGCGAACGTGGACGGTTTCCGGGTGGTGCTGGAGCCGCTGACGCAGAAGATGTCGAACATGCCGGCGGTCGTCGGCGCGGTCGGCTCGCGCATCACCGGGCTGGAGGTCGGCGCGGTGCTGGCCTTCCTCGCCTCCCGGGTGCTCGGGCAGTATGAGCTGTTCCTCCCGCCCGACCCCTCGGGCAACGCCCCGACCGGCCGCCTGACGCTGGTGGCGCCCAACATCGTGCACGCCGAGCGCGAGCTGGGCGTCGATCCCCGTGACTTCCGCCTGTGGGTGTGCCTCCATGAGGAGACCCACCGGGTGCAGTTCACCGGCGTCCCCTGGCTGCGGGAGTACGTCCGCGGTCAGATGACCGAGTTCCTCCTCGCGTCCGAGATGGACCTGACGACCCTGCTGGAGCGCCTGCGCGCCGCCTCCGACGCGGTCGCCGACGCCTTCCGGGGTGGTGAGGGCAACCTGATCGAGGCCATCCAGACGCCCGAGCAGAAGGCCGTGCTCGACCGTGTGACCGCCGTGATGACGCTGGTGGAGGGGCACGGCGACTACGTCATGGACGCGGTGGGCCCGTCCGTCGTGCCGTCGGTCGCCGAGATCCGCGCCAAGTTCCAGCGCCGCCGCGAGGGCGGCTCGCGCTTCGACCAGCTCGTACGCCGTCTGCTCGGCATCGAGCTGAAGATGAAGCAGTATGCCGAGGGCTCCCACTTCGTCCGCACCGTCGTGGACGAGGCCGGCATGGAGTCGTTCAACAAGGTCTGGACCTCGCCGGAGACCCTGCCCGACCGCGAGGAGATCACCGACCCGCACGCCTGGATGTCCCGCGTCCTGACCACCGCCTGAGGCGGATCAACCCGGCGCGCGCCCGGGGCGGCCCGGCCCGGCCCGGCCTGACCATCGCCTGATCGCGCCTGCCCGGCCCCACCTGACCACCGCCTGGGGCCGGATTCACCCGGCGCGCGCCCGGGGCGGACCCACCCGGCTCCGCCTGACCATCGCCTGATCGCGCCCGCTCATCCGTTCCCGCCGGACGGGCGTTTCCCCATGCCCGCCCGGGGCGGCCAGAATGGCCGCATGGGCCCGCATCCCGCCGTCGCCGACGTCCGCCGCGCCGTACGGCTGTCGCTCGCGGATCTCGCCGCCTCCCGGGAGTCGCGGAAGTCGCGGGAGCCGTCCGGTGCGCTCGTCCTGGTGGCCTGCAGCGGCGGCGCCGACTCGCTGGCGCTGGCGGCGGCCGCCGGCTTCGCGGCCCCGCGCCTCGGCCTGCGCGCCGGGCTGCTCACCGTCGACCACGGCCTGCAGGAGGGCTCGGCCGGCCGGGCCCGTGACGTCGTACGGCTCGCGCCCACGCTCGGCCTCGGCCCGGCCGAGGTGCTGACCGTCACGGTCGGCACGGCAGGAGGCCCGGAGGCCGCGGCGCGCGACGCCCGCTATGCCGCGCTGTCCGAGGCGGCCGACCGGCTGGGCGCCGCCGCGGTCCTGCTCGGCCACACGCGCGACGACCAGGCGGAGACCGTGCTGCTGCGGCTGGCCCGCGGCAGCGGCACGCGGTCGCTGTCCGGCATGGCGGAGGTCTCGGGGATCTACCGGCGGCCCCTGCTGGGGCTCGGCCGGGCGCGCACCAGGCAGGCGTGCGACGCGCTCGGCCTGCGCCCGTGGGACGACCCTCACAACGACGATCCGGCGTACACCAGGGTGCGGGTGCGGCACGACGCCCTCCCGGCGCTGGAGGCGGCGCTGGGGCCGGGGATCGCCGAGGCGCTGGCCCGTACGGCCCGGCTGTGCAGGGACGACGCCGACGCCCTGGACGCGTGGGCGGACGCCGTCCACACGAAGTCGCGGGGCCCGGCGGGGGAGCTGGACGTCTCCGTGCTGGCGGACGTGCCGGGGGCGGTGCGGCGGCGGGTCATCCAGCGGGCGGCCGTGGAGGCCGGTGCGAACGCCGCCGCGCTCGCGGCCGTGCACATCGAGGCGGTCGAGCGGCTGGTGACCGGCTGGCACGGGCAGAAGGGGGTGGACCTACCCGGGGGGGTGGGGGTGGTCAGGCGCTATGGCACCCTTGTGTTCGCCGTGGACAAACTCTCGCTCGCGTAAGGAAAACCCCAGGTGGACGCAGCAGACATGGGCAGGGATCTCTCCAAAGTCCTCATCTCGGAGCAGGAGCTGCAGGAGAAGATCAGGGAACTGGCGGGGCAGATCGACGCCGACTACGCCGGCAATGAACTGTTGATCGTCGGCGTGCTCAAGGGCGCGGTCATGGTCATGGCCGATCTCGCCCGCGCGCTGCACGTGCCCGTGCAGATGGACTGGATGGCCGTTTCCTCGTACGGCGCGGGGACCGTGTCGTCCGGTGTTGTGCGGGTGCTGAAGGACCTCGACACCGACATCGCCGGCCGGCACGTGCTCGTGGTCGAGGACATCATCGATTCCGGCTTGACTCTCTCGTGGTTGATGAACAACCTGAAGTCGCGTAACCCGGCGTCCGTGGAGATCTGCACGCTGCTGCGCAAGCCGGACGCGGTGAAGGTCGAGTTGGACGTCCGTTACGTCGGTTTTGACATCCCCAACGAGTTCGTCATCGGGTATGGGCTCGATTACGCCGAGCGGTATCGCAACCTGCCGTTCATCGGGACTCTTGCGCCTCATGTGTACGGAGGGGAGTAAGCCCTTAGCGAAGTGACCCTCGAATCAGGCGTTATTGGGCGCCAGGTCGGGGAACACGGGCTTGGCTGACGTACGTTGGAAAGGCAAAGCCGGAGCCGCTCGGGCAGTTACCCGACGCGGCTGCCGGGTGTACCTTCGGATATCCGTGGGAGGGGCCGGTCGGCCGCCCCGCGGTAGCCAGAAGGAGCGGTAAGGGATGCCGCGACCCCGGGGTTTCCCGGGGCAGGCCTTGGTCAGGAAGGGACGGGCCCGCCGGGGTTCCGCAACGGATGGATCTCAAGCGATTTACACGTGGCCCACTGCTGTGGATCCTGGGCATCGTATTGCTTCTCCTGCTCGTCACCACGATGTTCGGGGGCGGCGGCAACTACACCACCGCCGACACTTCGACGGTCGTCCAGCAGATCCAGCAGGGCAATGTCAAGAGCGCGACCGTGGTCGACAAGGACCAGCGCGTCGAGCTGACGCTCAACCGGCCCATCGAGGTCGGGAACAAGTCGACCGACCGCATCCAGGCGCTGTGGGTCGAGGGTCAGGGCGTCCAGCTCACGCAGGCGCTCGAGCAGGCCAAGCCCCCCCAGGGCTGGACCGTCGACGTGGCGAAGGAGAACTTCCTCGTCAGCCTGCTCGTCAGCTTCCTGCCGATCATCATCATCGTCCTGATCTTCCTGTTCATCATGAACCAGATGCAGGGCGGCGGCTCCCGGGTGATGAACTTCGGGAAGTCGCGAGCGAAGCTGATCACCAAGGACACCCCGAAGACGACCTTCGCCGACGTCGCGGGGGCCGACGAGGCCATCGAGGAGCTCCAGGAGATCAAGGAGTTCCTCCAGGCCCCGGCCAAGTTCCAGGCGATCGGCGCCAAGATCCCCAAGGGCGTGCTGCTGTACGGCCCGCCCGGCACGGGCAAGACCCTGCTCGCCCGCGCCGTCGCGGGTGAGGCGGGCGTGCCGTTCTACTCGATCTCCGGTTCCGACTTCGTCGAGATGTTCGTCGGCGTCGGCGCCTCCCGCGTCCGCGACCTGTTCGAGCAGGCCAAGGCGAACGCCCCGGCGATCATCTTCATCGACGAGATCGACGCCGTCGGCCGGCACCGCGGCGCGGGTCTCGGCGGCGGCCACGACGAGCGCGAGCAGACCCTCAACCAGCTCCTCGTCGAGATGGACGGCTTCGACGTCAAGGGCGGCGTGATCCTCATCGCCGCGACCAACCGCCCCGACATCCTCGACCCCGCGCTGCTGCGCCCCGGCCGCTTCGACCGGCAGGTCGTCATCGACCGGCCCGACCTGGAGGGCCGCAAGGGCATCCTGCGCGTCCACGGCCGCGGCAAGCCGTTCGCGCAGGACGTCGACCTCGACGTGATCGCCCGCAGGACGCCCGGCTTCACCGGCGCCGACCTCGCGAACGTGATCAACGAGGCGGCCCTGCTGACCGCCCGGCAGGACCAGAAGCTCATCACGATGAACACGCTCGAAGAGTCGATCGACCGCGTGATGGCCGGTCCCGAGCGCAAGTCCCGGGTCATGTCGGACCAGGAGAAGAAGATCATCGCCTACCACGAGGGCGGCCACGCCCTGGTGGCCCACGCGCTGCCCAACTCCGACCCGGTCCACAAGATCACGATCCTGTCCCGAGGCCGCGCGCTCGGTTACACGATGACGCTGCCGATGGAGGACAAGTTCCTCGCGACCCGGTCCGAGATGATGGACCAGCTCGCCATGCTGCTCGGCGGCCGCACCGCGGAGGAGCTCGTCTTCCACGAGCCCACCACCGGCGCGTCCAACGACATCGAGAAGGCGACCTCGATCGCCCGCCGCATGGTCACCGAATACGGCATGAGCGAGCGGCTCGGCGCCCGCAAGTTCGGCAGCGGCAACGGTGAGGTCTTCCTCGGCCGTGAGATGGGCCACGAGCGCGACTACTCCGAGCAGATCGCCTCGGCGATCGACGAGGAGGTCCGCCGCCTCATCGAGAGCGCGCACGACCAGGCGTGGGAGATCCTGGTCCAATACCGCGACGTGCTCGACAACCTCGTGCTCGAACTGATGGAGAAGGAGACGCTCTCCCGCGAGCAGGTCCTCGAGATCTTCTCGCCGGTCGTGCAGAAGGAGAAGCGTCCCTCGTACGCCGGCTACGGCAAGCGTCTGCCGTCCGACCGTCCTCCGGTCATCACGCCCAAGGAGCGCGCGAACGGCAACGGCTCGGCGCTGCCCGCGGGCGGGAGCAGCTCCACTCCGTGGGTCAACGACCAGTCGACGCAGCGGGACGAGGCCTGATCCATGGCCGAACCCATGGCGGGGCCGCCCTCCGGCTTCGACCACGACCGGATCGAGAAGGCGGTCCGGGAGATCCTGTTCGCGATCGGGGAGGACCCCGATCGCGACGGGCTCCGGGACACCCCGGCCCGCGTGGCCCGCGCGTTCGCCGAGCAGTTCGCCGGCCTGGGCCAGCGGCCCGAAGACGCGCTGACCACGATGTTCGACGCGGACCACGACGAGATGGTGCTCGTCAAGGACATCGAGGTGATGTCCACCTGCGAGCACCATCTGCTCCCGTTCCACGGCGTGGCCCACATCGGCTACACCCCCAACGAGAAGGGGCGCATCACCGGCCTGTCCAAGCTGGCCAGGCTGGTGGACGTCTACGCCCGCAGGCCGCAGGTGCAGGAGCGGATGACCTCCCAGATCGCCGACGGCCTGATGCAGGTGCTCGAGCCGCGCGGTGTGATCGTCGTCATCGAGGCCGAGCACATGTGCATGACCATGCGCGGCGTGCGCAAGCCCGGCGCCAAGACGATCACGTCGGCCGTCCGGGGTGACTTCCGTTCCAGCGAGGCGACCAGGGCCGAGGCCATGTCGCTGATCCTGCGCGGCTGAGCGCGGACGACGGCCGATTGGGACACCGCTCCTGCCCGGCAGGCAACGAGTCCCGGGGCACTAGTCTTGACCCCATGACCGCAGCAAGTGTGCCCGGTATGCCCGACTCTGGGCGCTGTCTGGTCATGGGCGTGGTCAATGTCACCCCCGACTCGTTCTCGGACGGCGGGCAGTGGTTCGACCCCGACGTGGCGATCAGGCACGGCCTCGACCTGGTGGCCGAGGGCGCCGACATCGTCGACGTGGGCGGGGAGTCCACCCGCCCGGGCGCGGCGCGGGTGTCCCTCGAAGAGGAGCTGCGCCGCGTCGAGCCGGTGATCCGCGCGCTCACCGAGGAGGGCGTGACGGTCAGCGTCGACACCATGCGCGCGGAGGTGGCCGAGGCGGCCGTCGCGGCGGGGGCGAAGCTCGTCAACGACGTGAGCGGCGGGCTGGCCGACCCGGTGATGCCCCGGGTGGTGGCCGCGACCGGCGTGCCGTACGTCGTGATGCACTGGCGTGGGCACAGCCGCGACATGGACAGCCGGGCCATCTACGGCGACGTCGTGACTGAGGTGGCGGAGGAGCTGCGCAAGCGGGTCGACTCCGTGCTGGCCGAGGGCGTGCGGGAGGAGCAGATCGTGCTCGACCCCGGCCTCGGGTTCTCCAAGAACGCCGAGCACAACTGGGTGCTGCTGGCCGGCATCGGCGAGCTGAACGGCCTCGGCCGCCCGTTGCTGATCGGGGCGTCGAGGAAGCGCTTCCTCGGCCGCCTGCTGGCGGGGCCGGACGGCGAGCCCCGGCCGTTCGACGGCAGCGACGACGCCACACTCGCCGTCACCGCGCTCGCGGCGCAGGCCGGCGCGTGGTGCGTCCGGGTGCACCGGGTGCGGCCGAACGCCGACGCGGTGCGGGTGGCCGCCGCGTGGGGGGCAGCAGCCGTACGACATGCCGACGAGGGCCGGTGACGAGATGCCGACAGGGACGCCGATGAAGGACATCGAGGAGCTCAACGAGGCGTTCTACAACGCCATCGAGAGCGGCGACCTCGACAGGATGTCGGAGATCTGGATCGAGGACGTCCCGGGGCGACCTGCCATGTGCGTCCACCCCGGCTGGCCCATGCTGACCGGGCGGTCGGAGGTGCTGCGCTCCTGGGCGCTCATCATGGCGAACACGCCGTACATCCAGTTCGTGCTGACCGACGTGCAGACGGCCGTGATCGGGGACGTCGCCGTGATCACCTGCGCGGAGAACATCCTCACGGCCGCCGACACCGACGAGCCGGGCTTCGCGGCGGGCCGGGTCGTCGCCTCCAGCACCTATGTGCGCACCGGGACCGGCTGGCGGCTGTGGCTCTACCACGGCTCACCGGTGCTGCAGAGCGACGACGACGAGGAGGACCAGGAGCAGTGACGGCGCGGGCGGCGACCGGTCGGGACACCGTGCGGCTGGTGGGCCTGCGGGCCCGCGGCAGGCACGGCTGCCTGCCCGCGGAGCGCGAGCTGGGCCAGGAGTTCGTGATCGACGTGGCCCTGTCGTTCGACACCGCTCCGGCGGCGGCGGCCGACGACCTCACGCTCACCGTGGACTACGGGGCGCTGGCGACGGAGCTCGTCCGCATCGTGGAGGGCGAGCCGGTCAACCTCATCGAAACCCTCGCAGAGCGGCTGGCGGCGGCCTGCCTGGCCCACGAACTGGTCGAGGAGGTAGAGGTCAGCGTGCACAAACCGGCGGCGCCCATCCCGCTGCCGTTCGGCGACGTGGTGGTGACGATCAGAAGGGGCCGCGCATGAGGGTCGTGATCGCGCTCGGCAGCAACCTCGGCCGCCGTATGGAAAACCTCCAGGGAGCCGTCGACTCGCTGTTCGACGCCCCCGGGCTCACGTGCGTGGCGGTGTCGCCGGTCTACGAGACCGATCCGGTCGGCGGCCCCGAGCAGGGTCCCTACCTCAACGCGGTCGTCGTCGCCGAGAGCCTGCTCGACCCCCGTACGCTGCTCGACCGCGCGCACAGCGTGGAGAACGCGTTCGGCCGCGAGCGCAGGGAGCGGTGGGGCCCGCGCACGCTCGACGTGGACCTCATCACGGTCGGCGACCTCACGTCGGACGACCCCGAGCTCACGCTCCCGCACCCTCGGGCGCACGAGCGGGCGTTCGTGCTGGTTCCGTGGGCACAGGCCGATCCGGCGGCGGTGCTGCCCGGACGCGGGCCGGTGGCGAACCTGCTGGCCGGCACGGACCAGAGCGGGGTGCGGCCGCGGCCCGACCTCGTGCTCGAACCCCCGGCCTGAGACGAGGAGACCCCGATTGAAGCCCACCAACCCCGGCGTGCTCGTCGGTCTCGTGCTCGTGTTCGGTCTGCTCACCTGGGGACTGCTGCTGCGGTTCTACTCCACGGTGCCGACCCTGCCGTGGACCGCGATCCCCACCACGCTGCTGCTGGCCATCGGTGAGGCGTACACGGGGTGGCTGACCCGGGCTCGGATCCTGCGCCGCCCGAACACCAAGCCCGTCGAGCCGCTGGCCGTCGCCCGCCTGGCGGCGCTGGCCAAGGCCACGGCGTACGCCGGAGCGGCGTTCGGCGGCATCTTCGCCGGGTTCGTGGTGCACGTGCTCGAACTGCTCGACCTCGATCAGCCTCGCCAGGACGCGCTCGTCGGCGGTGGGTCGTTCGTGGCCTGCGTGATCCTGATCTGCGCGGCGCTGTTCCTCGAACACTGTTGCCGGGTGCCCGGCGAGCCCTCCGGGGAAGCGTAACCGGCTACTTGTCGATGTCGCCCACCACGAAGAACATCGAGCCGAGGATGGCGATCATGTCGGATACCAGGTTGCCCGGCAGCATCTCCCGCAGCACCTGGATGTTGTTGTAGGAGGCGCTGCGCAGCTTGAGCCGCCAGGGCGTCTTCTCGCCGCGCGACACGAGGTAGTAGCCGTTCAGGCCGAGCGGGTTCTCCGTCCAGGCGTACGTGTGGCCCTCGGGCGCCTTCAGCACCTTCGGCAGCCGCTGGTTGATCGGCCCCGGCGGCAGGTGCCGCAGCCGCTCCACGCAGGCGTCGGCGAGGTCGAGGGAGACCTTGACCTGTTCGAGCAGCACCTGGAACCGGGCCTGGCAGTCCCCGGCCGACCGGGTCACGACCTTCACCGGCAGCTCGCCGTACGCGAGGTAGGGCTCGTCGCGCCGCAGGTCGAAGTCGACGCCCGAGGCCCGCGCGATGGGGCCGCTCACGCCGTACTGCATGATCGTCTCGCGGTCGAGCACGCCGACGCCGCGGGTGCGGGCCAGGAAGATCTCGTTGCCGGCGATCAGTTCCTCGATGTCGGGCAGCCGCCGCCGCACGGCCGCGACGGCGGCGGTGACGCGGTCGAGCCAGCCCAGGGGCAGCTCCTCCTTCAGCCCGCCCACCCGGTTGAACATGTAGTGCATGCGGCCGCCGGAGATCTCCTCCATGACGTGCTGCAGGGTCTCCCGCTCGCGGAAGGCGTAGAAGACCGGCGTTATCGCGCCGAGCTCCAGGGGATAGCTGCCGAGGAACATCAGGTGGCTGAGCACGCGGTTGAGCTCGGCCAGCAGCGTCCTGGCCCACACCGCCCTGGGCGGGGGCTGCATGCCCAGCATGCGCTCGACCGCGAGCACGACGCCCAGCTCGTTGGCGAACGCCGACAGCCAGTCGTGCCGGTTGGCCAGCACGATGATCTGCCGGTAGTCGCGCACCTCGAACAGCTTCTCCGCGCCGCGGTGCATGTAGCCGACGATCGGCTCGGCGGCCGTGATGCGCTCGCCGTCGAGGACGAGCCGCAGCCGCAGCACGCCGTGGGTGGACGGGTGCTGCGGGCCGATGTTGAGGATCATGTCCTCGGTGGCCAGCTCCCTCGCCTGCACGGCGTCGGCGCCCGCGCCGATCCCCACGATCTGTTCCCGGCGCACGCCCTCCTGCTCGGTCGTCATACCGTCCATGCTTTCACGCTCGCCCCGCACGAGCGAAAGCCTCCGCCGGCTCGGTAACCCCCGTCAGGCTGCGGCGATCTCGCGAAGGGCTTCGATGAGGCGGTCGACGTGTTCGGTGGTGGTGCCGATGCCGATCGAGGCGCGTACGGCGCTGACCGTGCCGTCGGCGCAGCCGCCGTCCTGCCCGCCGCCGAGGAGGTGGCGGACGAACGGGTGGGCGCAGAACTTGCCGTCCCTGACGCCGATGCCCCAGTCGCCGGACAGCGCCTCGGCGACCTCCCGGGCCGTACGGCCCTCGACGACGAACGACACGATGCCGACGCGCGGGTGATCCTGACCCCACAGCGACAGCTCGCGGACGCCGGGGATCGTGGCGAGCCCGGCGCGCAGGCGGGCGAGCAGCCGCTCCTCCTCGCGCACCAGCGCAGCCCAGCCGGTCGCGGTCAGCGCGTCGCAGGCGGCGGCGAGCGCGATCGCGCCGAGCACGTTGGGGGTGCCCGCCTCGTGCCGCGTCTCGGGGTCGTCGCTCCACTCGGTGGTCTCGCCCACCGACCGTACGGCTCCGCCGCCGCGCAGGTACGGGTCGGCGTCGGCGAGCCAGTCGGGGCGGCCCACGAGCACCCCGGCGCCGAACGGGGCGTAGAGCTTGTGCCCGGAGAAGGCCACGTAGTCGAGGTCGAGCGCGGCGAGGTTGAGCCCGCGGTGGGGGACGAACTGGGCGGCGTCCACAGCGATCCGCGCGCCGTGCCGGTGGGCGATGTGGGCCAGCCCGGCGATCGGCCACAGCTCGCCGGTGACGTTGGAGGCGGCGGTCACGACGAGCAGGGCCGGGCCCTCGATCGCGGCCAGCGCCTCGTCGGCCGCCCGGAGCGCCTCGCCGGGGAAGGCGGGCGGCGCGAGCCGTACGGCGTCGGGCCAGGGCAGCAGCGACGCGTGGTGCTCGGTCTCGAACACGACGACGGTTGTGTCCTGCGGGAGGCTGCGGGCCAGCAGGTTCATGGCGTCGGTCGTGTTGCGCACGAAAATCAGCGCGTCGCCGGGGCGGGCGCCGACGAAGGCCCGCACGGTGTGCCTGGCCTGCTCATACCTGGCGGTCGTGAGCTGCGAGGCGTAGCCCGCACCCCGGTGGACGCTGGAGTAGGCCGGCAGCGCCGCCGCGACGGCGGCGTTCACCGGCTCGAGACAGGGCGCGCTCGCCGCGTAATCGAGGTTCGCGTACGGCACGAGCCTGCCACCCTTGACGGGCACCTCCAGATCGGCGCCGACGACGGCCGGCAGGAGGACGGGGGCGAGCTCGGGCTCGTCGGAGATGCGGGTGACGGCCTGCTGGACGAACGTGAGTGCGGACAACGCCAAGCCTCCTCGGGTCGGGGACCCCGGCCATGGCGTCGGAAGGCGGAGCCCGCGCTTGCCCGGCACACCTCGTGCCGAGCCCGGTCCTCACCCGGGGCACCCCGCCGCGAGCGCGAGGGTTGCCGGCCAGCAAGCCGGGGCTTGACGCTGGCACTCATGACCTGGACGGCACTATAACCCGGCACCTCCCTCCGGGCGCAAGTGCGGATGACCCGGGCGGAGTCAGTCGTCGCCGACCGTGACCCCCAGGACGTGGGCGAACATCGGCGCGAGCTGCATCAACTGGACGCCGCTGATGGTCGCGCCGCGCAGCGCGTCGTAGCCGTCGGAGATCCCCAGCGACACCGCCCCGCGCAGGTCGACCCGGGACATGCGGGCCTTGTCGAACCGCACCCGTTCGAGCGTGGAGCCGGGGAAGGCGACGCCGGTCAGCGTGGCGCCCGCGAAGTCCACGTCGCGCAGCGTGCACTCGACGAACGAGACCTCCCGCAGGTCGGCCGCGCGGAAGTTGACCGAGTCGAGCTTGCAGCGGTGGAAGAACACCTGGTGCAGCTCGGCGCCGGGCAGCGCCGTGCCGGCCGGGGCGCTCATGACGATCTCCGCGTCCGCCCAGACCGACTCGGTGAGGTCGCCGCCCACCCAGCGCACGCCGTTCAGCCACACGTCGGAGAACCGGGCGCGCCGGTATCGGCCGCCGATGAACGTCACCGAGGTGAACGCCGACTCGATGAACCGGGCGCCTCCGGCGTCGGCGTCCTCGAACTCCTGCCCGTCGAACAGGACCGTGTCGTAGTCGCCGCCGTGATCGAGCCGGCCGTCGAACGGCTCCAGGTGACCGGCGTACGGCAGGTCGCCGAGTTCGCGGGGTTCCCTGCGATGCGGTGCGCGGCGCTTGGGCATCGCCCCAACGTACGCCATGAGGGACCCGTACGCCCGCACTCCCGAGCGAGGCCTTTCATCCGTATTGTTGTCCATTGTGAAGTTTGATCCTTGGAACGCCGAGTTCATCGCGCACCCCTATGACGCCTACCGCGACCTGCGCGACAACGAGCCGGTCAGCTTCTTCGAGCCGACAGGGCAGTGGCTGATCGCCCGCCACGCGGATGTGAACGCGCTGCTGCGCGACCGGCGCCTCGGCCGGTCCTACCTGCACGTGGCGACGCATGAGGCGTTCGGCCGCGAGCCCGAGCCGGAGTTCCAGGAACCGTTCTGGCGGGTGATCCGGGCCGGGATGCTCGACGTCGAGCCGCCGGTCCACACGCGGCTGCGCCGCCTGGTGTCCAAGGCGTTCACGCCCCGCATGGTCGAGTCGCTGCGCCCCCGCGTACGGAAGATCGCGACCGAGCTGACCGAGGCACTGGTCGAACGCGGCGGCGGCGACCTGCTGGCCGAGGTGGCCGAGCCGCTGCCGGTCACCGTGATCGCCGAGATGCTGGGCGTGCCCGAGTCGGACCGGCACCTGCTGCGTCCCTGGTCGGCCGACATCTGCGGCATGTACGAGCTGAACCCCTCGCTGGAGGCCCAGCACACGGCCGTACGCGCGGCCACGGAGTTCGCCGACTACCTGCGCGGGCTGGCCAGGGCGCGCAGGGAGCGGCCGGGCGACGACATGATCTCGGCGCTGGCCCAGGTGGTGGACGACGGAGACCGGCTGACCGAGGACGAGCTGATCGGCACCTGCGTGCTGCTGCTCAACGCCGGTCACGAGGCCACGGTCAACGCCACCGGCAGCGGGTGGTGGGCGCTGTTCCGCAACCCGGGCGAGCTGGAGCGGCTGCGCGCCGACCCCGGCCTGATGCCGACGGCGGTCGAGGAACTGCTGCGCTACGACACCCCGGCGCAGATGTTCGAGCGGTGGGTGCTGGAGGACATCGAGGTCGGCGGGGTGACGATCCCCCGGGGAGTGGAGATCGCGCTGCTGTTCGGCTCGGCCAACCGCGACCCCGAGGTCTTCGCCGACCCCGACCGTCTCGACATCGGCCGCACCGACAACCCGCACATCTCGTTCGGCGCCGGCATCCACTTCTGCCTCGGCGCGCCGCTCGCGCGGGTCGAGATGGCCGAGTCGTTCGGTGCCCTGCTGCGGCTCGCGCCCAAGCTGGAGCTCGCCGAGGAGCCCGCCTGGAAGCCCAGCTACATCATGCGCGGCCTGGAGTCGCTCAAGGTGACCGTCTGAGCGAGCCACCCGAAGCCGCCGAGCCCCGCCGGGTCGATCAGCTCGGCCTCCTGTGAGGCCCGGCCGAGCGCGCGTACATATCCGGCGGGATCGGCGGACGCCTGCGCGAGCGGCGGCCGGGCGCCGGTGACCCCGAGGTCGCGCAGCGCCTCCCGCTGCGTGGTGAGCGTGGTCTCCCGCGCCCCCGCCCGCTCGCCTGCCGCCGCGCAGGCGTCCAGCGCGACATGGGCCGTGATGTCGCACGACCCGTCGGGCGTGGCCGGCACCACCGCGCCGTCGCGATATCCCGTGATCGTGCCGAGCGGGGGCCGGTGGCCGTACAGGTGGGCGTAGTCGATCGCGACCGCCGTGCCGCGCGCCAGCCGCGTGATCAGCGAGGCCCACGCCTCGTCGCGCGTACGGCCGATCTCGGCGCGTTCCCCCGGTGAGCGCAGCGGCCACCAGCGTTCCAGCCAGGCCAGATCCTCGGGGCAGGGCGCGGGCCCGAGCCGTTCGTCGCCGGTGGCGGTGTCCACGAGCACCAGGCGAGGGCCGTCCGGCGTCATCTCGGCGACGTCGAGCGGCACGTTGTCGAGCCACTCGTTGGCGATCACCAGGCCCGCGATCCCGTACGGCGCCTCCGGCTCCCAGGCGACGCGGGGATCGAGATCGCCGGGCCGGGGGGACAGGTCCACGGCGGTGACCCGCAGCCGCTCCGCAAGGTCCGGCGGCGCGGCGGCGAGCACGCGGGCGGCCAGCAGGCCGTTGCCGCTGCCCATGTCGACGAGATCGACCGGGTCGGGGCGGCCGAGGTCGGCGTCGGCCCGCCGGAGCAGGCGCAGCACGGCCTCCGCGAAGACCGGTGAGGCATGCACCGACGTGCGGAAGTGCCGATCGGGACGCTCCCGTATATAGAAGCCCTCTGCGCCGTAGAGCGCCCGCCGCATGGCCTCCCGCCAGGTGACCTCCACACCGGTGTACGTTACCGACACGCCGGGGCCGTGACGAAAAGTAGTCACTTTCGTACTTATGGCTCAACATAGGCCCGTGAGAAACGGGACAAAATCCGACCGTTGGGCCACGCCCGGGCCGGCGGGAGCGCCGCCGCTACGCTGAACCGAGGGGAGGCGTCATGGACACAAGTGACCGCCCGGCGCGGCTCGCCGTGGGAGTGCTCGGCGCGGGACGGGTCGGCTCCGTGCTCGGAGCCGCGCTCATGCTCGCGGGCCATCGCGTGGTGGCGGCCAGCGGCGTATCCGACGCGTCGGCGCGGCGCGCCGCCGACCGCCTCGGCCTGAACCTCAGCAGGCCGGACGAGGTGATCGCGCGGTCCGAGCTCGTGCTGCTGACCGTGCCCGACGACGTGCTGCCCGGCCTCGTCTCCGGCCTCGCCGCAACCGGCGCCGACCTGCGCGGCAAGCTGCTCGTGCACGCCAGCGGCGCGTACGGCCTGGGCGTGCTCGACCCCGCTGCCCAGGAGGGGGCGCTGCCGCTCGCGCTCCACCCCGTGATGACGTTCACCGGCAGGAGCGACGACCTGACCCGGCTCAACGGCTGCTCGTTCGGCGTCACCGCGCCCGACATGCTGCGGCCGGTGGCCGAGGCGCTGGTGATCGAGATGGGCGGCGAGCCCGTGTGGATCGCCGACCGCGACCGCCCGCTCTATCACGCCGCCCTGGCCGGCGCCGCGAACCACATGGTGACGCTGGTCGCCGAGTCGCAGGAACTGCTCGCGAAGATCGGCGTGGACCATCCGGGCCGGATGCTCGGCCCCCTGCTCAGCGCGGCACTCGACAACGTGCTGCGTCTCGGCATCAGCGGGCTCACCGGGCCCGTGGTCCGCGGCGACGCGGGCACCGTGCGCAAGCACGTAGACGCGCTCATCCTGGCCGCCCCCGAGGCCGCGGACGCGTACGTCGCCCTGGCGAGGCTCACCGCCGACCGGGCGCTCGCGGCGGGCCTGCTCAAACCGGAGGCGGCCGAACGCCTGCTGGACGCCCTGGGAGGGAACATATGGACCTGACCGTCGCCGCCGACCGCGCCGCCCTCGACAAGGCGAGGGACGAGCTCGGCCCCGGAAGGATCGCCCTGGTCCCCACGATGGGGGCGCTCCACGAGGGCCACCGGTCGCTGCTTCGGCTGGCGCGCGAGCACGCCGACCACGTGGTCGTGAGCGTGTTCGTCAATCCCCTGCAGTTCGGTCCCAACGAGGACTTCTCCCGCTATCCCCGTACGTTCGACGCCGACCTCCAGGTGTGCGAGGAGGAGGGCGTGGCCGTGGTCTTCGCGCCCTCGGCCGAGGACATGTACCTGCCGGACCGCCAGGTGCAGGTCTCGGCCGGCGGCATGGGCGGCGTGGTCGAGGGAGCGTTCCGGCCCGGCCACTTCGACGGCGTCCTGACCGTGGTGCTCAAGCTGTTCAACCTGGTGCGGCCGGACGTCGCGGTCTTCGGGCAGAAGGACGCCCAGCAGCTCGCGCTGATCCGGCGGATGGTGGCCGACCTCGACGTGCCGGTGTCGATCGTCGGCGCCCCGACCGTGCGGGAGCCGGACGGCCTCGCCCTGTCGAGCCGCAACAGGTATCTGTCCGAGGCCGACCGCCGCACCGCGCTCGCGCTGTCGCGGGCGCTGCGGGCCGGGGCGGCGCGGGCCGGGACCGCCGGGCCGGCCGGGATCCTCGACGCCGCCCGGGCCGTGCTGGAGGAGGCGGCCCGCTTCGACCCGCCGCTGCTGCTCGACTATCTGATCCTGGCCGACCCCGCGACGTTCGCCCCGGTGGCCGAGGACCATCGCGGCGAGGCGATCCTGGCGGTGGCGGCCAAGGTCGGCACCACCCGTCTCATCGACAACATGGTGCTGACCCTGTAGGGCTACCGGGTAGGGGTATCATGCGAGGCCGCGGCGCCCCCCTCTGCTGCGCGGGCTCGGCCGCACCCGGCCCGTGGCGCGCTCCGGGCGGCGTCTCCGGCCGGTGCCCTCGGCCGTCCCCGGGCCGGCGGCGTGGTCTCGGCCTTCCCCGCTGCGTGAGACTCAGACGTTCCGCGCCTGCAGCGTGAACCAGAAGGTGGGGAACGGGTTCGTCCCGGGCGTGACGTCGACCAGCTCCCAGCCCTTGAACCTGGCACGCAGCTCGTCGGCCGTGACGCCGGAGAGCGCGTCGTCGAGCGTGTCCGGGCCATACCCGAACATCAGCAGCCGTGCGCCGGGGGCGGCGCGGCGGGTGAGCCCGGCGGCGTAGGCGTCGCGGCGGTGCGGCGGGATGCCGCAGAAGCAGCTCAGGTCGAAGAACAGGTCGAAGGGGCCGGGCGCGTCCAGCTCGTCGAGCCGGGTGACGTCTCCCTGCAGCAGCCGTACGGCCACTCCCGCCGCGTCGGCCCGCTTCCCGGCCTCCTCGATCGCGCGGTCGATCAGGTCGACGGCCACGACCTCCCAGCCGTGCCGGGCCAGGTAGATGGCGTTGGTTCCGGTGCCGCAGCCGAGCTCCAGGGCGCGGCCGGGCGGCAGCGCGCCGTTCCCCGCCCGGCCGTTCCTTGTCTCACTGTCGCCGGCCCCGTGCGCACCGCCGTTCCCCGCGCCGACGTTGCCGGACAGGTGCGCCCGGCCGCTCCCCGCCCCGTTCCCCTCGCCGTCCCTCGCGCCGTGCCCATCGCTGTGCCCATCGCCGTGCCCATCGCTGTGCCCCTCGATCAGGGTGACCAGCTCGGGCGGCGTCACGCCGGTGTCCCAGGGCGGCTTGCCGTCCCGGTAGTAGCTCTCCAGCCTTCGGCGTACGGCCTCCTCCAGGTCTCGTCCGGTGCCTGCGTCGGTGATGTTCGGCTTCTCCATGCCCCGGCTCCATGTTTTTAGAGGTGAACTCTAGTGATTAACTCTAGAGATATACTCGCGCCATGGAAACCGTCAAGCGGCCGGACAAGCGGGCCGAGCGTTCACGCCGCACCCGCGAGAAGGTCATCCAGGCGGCGCGGGAGCTGTTCGTCGCGCAGGGTTACGGGGCGACGAGCCTGCAGGAGGTCGCCGACCGGGCGGGCGTGGCCGTCCAGACGGTCTACTTCGTCTTCGGCAACAAGCGTGCGCTGTTCAAGGAGGTCGTCGACACGTCCATCGCCGGCGACACCGAGCCGGTGGCCGTCATGGATCGTGAGTGGTTCCGCGCCGCGTGCGCCGAGCCCACCGCGGCCGGCCAGGTGCGCGCGCACGTACGCGGCACGAGCGAGATCCTCGGCCGGGTCGCCCCGCTCATGCCGATGATCGAGTCCGCCCGCGCCGCCGACCCGCAGATCGCCGCGCAGTGGCCGGACGGCTCCGACCCGCGCTACATCGTGCAGCGGGCCGCGGCCGAGGCGCTTTCCGGCAAACCCGGCGTGCGTCCCGGCGTTTCCGCCGAGACGGCGGCGGACCTGCTGTTCTGCCTGCTAAGCCCGGACCTGTACCTGCTCTTCGTGCGGGACCGCGGCTGGTCGCAGGACCAATGGGAGGAATGGGCCTGCGCAACTCTGACCGCCCAGCTCTGCGCCGACCCTGTGACGAACGCCGCACCCGCGACGGACACCGCACCCGCGACGGAATACCGGCCCCGCGACGAACATCAGCCCCGCGACGGACACCGCCCTCGTTCCTGACACCAGCCCCGCGACGGACGCCAACGCTGCACCGCGCCACCCCCCGGCACGGGCGCCACCCCCGGCACGGGCGCCACCCCCGGCACAGGCGTCGCGCCCGGCACAGGCGCCGGTCCTGCGGCACGTCTCTTGTAGGAGGGGCCGGGGCGGCACCATCGACCCGGGGGCGTTATCGTCATTATGACGAAAGGGGACCCCCTCATGGTCGCGCTCGCACGCAGACTCACCGCCCCCGCACCCGGCTGGACCGTCGAAGCCGACGCGGTCGTGATCGGGTCGGGGATCGCCGGCCTCACCGTGGCGCTGCGCCACGTCGAACTCGACCCACGGGCGCGGGTGCTCGTGGTCACCAAGGATGTGCTGTCGGCCGGATCGACCCGGTGGGCGCAGGGCGGCATCGCCGCCGTCCTCGACCCCGAGGACACCCCCGACGAGCACCTGAGGGACACGCTCGTCGCCGGGGTCGGCCTGTGCGACGAGGAGGCCGTGCGCGTCCTGGTCACCGAGGGCCCCGACGCGCTGAAGCGGCTGATGAGCCACGGCGCGGAGTTCGACCGCGACGTCGACGGCGAGCTCCAGCTCACCCGCGAGGGCGGCCACCACCGCAACCGCATCGTCCACGCGGGCGGCGACGCGACCGGCGCGGAGGTGCAGCGGGCCCTGGCCGAGGCGGTGCTGGCCGAGCCCCGCATCGAGGTCATCGAGCACGCCCTCGCCCTCGACCTCCTCCTCGACGCCGAGGGCCGCGCCTGCGGGGTCACGCTCCACGTCATGGGCGAGGGCGCTCGCGACGGCGTCGGCGCCGTACGGGCCGGGGCCGTGGTGCTGGCCAGCGGCGGCATGGGCCAGGTCTACGCGGCCACCACCAACCCCGTCGTGTCCACCGGGGACGGCGTGGCGCTCGCGCTGCGGGCCGGCGCGGTGGTCAGGGACATCGAGTTCGTGCAGTTCCACCCCACGGTCCTGTGGCTGGGCGAGGGCTCGACCGGCCAGCAGCCGCTGGTCTCCGAGGCCGTGCGCGGCGAGGGCGCCGTGCTCATCGACGCGAACGGCGAGCGCTTCATGCGGGGCGTGCACGAGCTGGCCGACCTCGCCCCCCGCGACGTGGTCGCCAAGGCGATCATGCGCCAGATGGCGCGGACCGGCGCCGACCACGTCTACCTCGACGCCACCCACTTCGGCGAGGAGAAGTGGCGCTCCAGGTTCCCCACGATCTTCGCCGTCTGCCGCGAGCACGGCATCGACCCCGTCACCGAGCCCATCCCCGTCGCCCCCGCCGCCCACTACGCGAGCGGCGGCGTGCGCACCGACCTGTACGGCAGGACCAGCGTGCCCGGCCTGTACGCCTGCGGAGAGGTCGCCTGCACGGGCGTGCACGGTGCCAACCGGCTGGCCTCCAACTCCCTCCTGGAAGGGCTTGTCTACGGCGAGCGCATCGCCGCCGACCTGGTCGCGGAACGGCCCGCCCCGGGCGAGCCCGCGCCGGACGACCGTCCCGAGGGCCTGGTCGACCCCCGTACGCGGACGAGGGTGCAGAGCCACATGAGCCGGGGCGCCGGGGTGCTGCGCAGCGACCGCAGCCTGGCGGAGGTCGCCCGCGCGCTCTCCGACGCCCGCTGGACGCCGGTCGCGGTCGAGCCCTGCACCGAGTCGTGGGAGGCGACCAACCTCCTCACGGTGGCGTCCGCGCTGGTCGCCGCAGCGGCCGTACGAGAGGAGACCCGCGGTTCGCACTGGCGGGAGGACCACCCCGACCGCGACGACGCCCACTGGCGGGCGCACATCGACATCGCCCTGACGGCGGAGGGACTGACCTTGACGTACACGCCTCACGAGGAACTGCGGACCGAGCTGGAGAAGGCCGGACTCGACCCGGACGCGGTGCTCGGCCTCGTCCGGACCGCGCTGGAGGAGGACCTGGCCGGGGGACAGGACGTGACCTCGGTCGCCACCATCCCGGCCGGCCAGCGGTCCGTCGCCGACGTCGTGGCCCGCAAGGAGGGCGTGGTCGCCGGGCTGGCCGTGGCCGAGACCGTCTTCCGGCAGGCCGCCGGGCCGGTCGAGGTCGAGCGGCACGCCTCCGACGGCGACCGCGTGCGCCCCGGTGACGTGGTGATGACCGTGCGGGGCACGACCAGGGACCTGCTCACGATGGAGCGCACCGCGCTCAACTTCCTCACCCACCTGTCCGGGATCGCCACCGAGACCCGCCGCTGGGTGGACGCCGTCGAGGGCACCGGCGCCCGCATCCGCGACACCCGCAAGACCCTGGCGGGGCTGCGCGCCCTGCAGAAGTACGCCGTACGGGCCGGGGGCGGGGTCAACCACCGGATGGGCCTGCACGACGCCGCGCTGATCAAGGACAACCACGTCGTCGCCGCCGGAGGCGTCGCCGAGGCGTTCCGCGCCGTACGGCAGGCCTTCCCCGGCGTGCTGATCGAGGTCGAGGTGGACCGCATCGACCAGATCGAGCCGGTTCTGGACGAAGGGGCCGACGAGATCCTGCTCGACAACTTCACCGTGGACCAGCTCGCCGAGGCCGTACGGCTCGTGGCCGGCCGGGCGCGGCTGGAGTCGAGCGGCGGGCTGACCCTCGACGTGGCCCGCGCGGTCGCCGAGACCGGGGTCGACTACCTGGCCGTGGGCGCGCTCACACACTCGGCCCCGGCACTCGACCTTGGTCTAGATCTTCGTGATGCATAATCAGGGAATGCTGCTCACCATCGACGTCAGCAACACCCATACGGTGCTTGGCCTGTTCGAGGGTGAAGAGGTGATCGAACACTGGCGCATCGCCACCGACCCCCGCCGTACGGCGGACGAGATCGCGGTGGTGCTCCAGGGTCTCCTCGGGCAGTCGCCGCTTCTCAAGGACGCCGACATCAGCGGCATCGCGATCTGCTCCACGGTGCCGTCGGTGCTCAACGAGATGCGGGAGATGTCGCGGCGCTACTACGGCGACGTCACGGCGGTGGTCGTCGAGCCGGGCGTCCGCACCGGCGTCCCGGTCCGGATGGACAACCCCAAGGAGGTCGGCAGCGACCGCATCGTGAACGCGCTCGCCGCCACCACCCTGTACGGCGGGCCGTGTGTGATCGTGGACTTCGGCACGGCCACCTCGTTCGACGCCGTCTCGGCCCGGGGCGAGTACGTCGGGGCGGTGACCGCGCCCGGCCTGGAGATCTCGGTGGACGCGCTGGCCACGGCCGGGGCCCAGCTCCACAAGGTGGAGCTGGTGCGCCCACGGTCGGTGATCGCCAAGAACACCGTGGAGGCCCTCCAGTCGGGCATCATCTACGGCTTCGCGGGCCTGGTCGACGGCATCGTGGACCGGATGACGGCCGAGCTGGCCTCCGACCCCGACGACGTGACCGTGGTCGCCACGGGCACCGGTGCCCCGCTCGTCATCGGCGAGGCCCGTACGATCGACGTGCACGAGCCCTGGCTCACGCTGATCGGCCTGCGGCTGGTCTACGCCCGTAACGCGTCCTGACGACTCCCTCGCGTACGGGACCATAGAAGGCAGGATCCCGTTCAGAGAGGACTGACGTGATGGACGCCGACTGGGTGGCGCGTTTCGCCGATGAGGTCATCGCCGAGGCTGAACGGCGCGCACCGGGCAAACCCGTCGTCTGCGCGTCCGGCCTCAGCCCGTCCGGCCCGATCCACCTGGGCAACCTGCGCGAGGTCATGACCCCGCACCTGGTGGCCGACGAGATCAGGCGGCGCGGCTACGAGTGCGTGCACATCATCTCGTGGGACGACTTCGACCGCTTCCGCAAGGTTCCGGTGGGCATCGACCCCGCCTGGAACGAGCACATCGGCAAGCCGCTGACCACCGTCCCGGCCCCGCCCGGCAGCGAATACCCGAACTGGGCCGAGCACTTCAAGGCCCCGATGATCGCCGCGCTGGCCGAGCTGGGCGTGGAGTTCCACGGCATCAGCCAGACGCAGATGTACACCTCCGGGGCATACCGGGAGCAGGTGCTGCTCGCCATGCGCGAGCGGCGGCGGATCGACGCGATCCTCGACCAGTACCGCACCAAGAAGGCCAAGGCCAAGCAGGTCACGGACGCCGACGAGGCCGCCGCGCTCGAAGGCTCGGGGGCAGCGAGCGAGGACGACGGCTCCGGGGCCGGGGGCTACTACCCCTACAAGCCCTACTGCTCGGTCTGCGACCGCGACCTGACCACGGTCACGTCGTACGACGACGAGACCACGGCGATGTCGTACACCTGCGTGTGCGGCCACAGCGAGACGGTCCTGCTGTCCGAGCACACCCGCGGCAAGCTGGTGTGGAAGGTCGACTGGCCGATGCGCTGGGCGTACGAGGGCGTGATCTTCGAGCCGTCGGGCGTGGACCACAGCTCGCCGGGCTCGTCGTTCGTGGTCGGCGGCCAGATCGTCCGCGAGGTGTTCGACGCGCCGCAGCCGATCGGCCCGATGTACGCCTTCGTCGGCATCAGCGGCATGGCCAAGATGAGCAGCTCCAAGGGCGGCGTGCCGACCCCGGCCGACGCCCTGTCGATCATGGAGCCCGCGTTGCTGCGCTGGCTGTACGCCCGCCGCCGTCCCAACCAGTCGTTCAAGGTCTCCTTCGATCAGGAGATCCAGCGCATGTACGACGAGTGGGACACGCTGACGAAGAAGGTGCAGGAGGGCACGGCGCTGCCGGCCGACCAGGCGGCCTACCGCCGGGCGTCGAGCACGGCCTCCCGGGTCCTGCCCGAGACGCCGCGGCGGCTGCCTTACCGGACGCTCGCCTCGGTCGTGGACATCACGACCGGAGACGAGGAGCAGACGCTGCGTATCCTGCGCGCGTTCGACCCGGAGATCGGCGGGCTCGACGAGCTGCGGCCGCGGCTCGATCGCGCCCAGCACTGGGTGAACACCTACGTGCCCGCCGAGGAGCGCACACAGGTGCGCGAGACGCCCGACAAGGAGCTGCTCGACACGCTCGGCGAGCAGGACCGCGAGTCGCTGCGCCTGCTGGTGGAGGGACTCGACGCGCACTGGTCGCTCGACGGGCTGACCACGCTCGTCTACGGCGTGCCGAAGGTGCAGGCCGGGCTCGACATGGACGCCAAGGTGGCCACGCCCGAGCTGAAGGCGGCCCAGCGGGCCTTCTTCGCCCTGCTCTACCGGCTGCTCGTCGGCCGCGACACCGGCCCGCGGCTGCCCACGCTGCTGCTGGCCGTCGGCCGCGACCGGGTGCGCGAGCTCCTCGGCCGCGCCTGATCGCCGCCTTCGACAAAAGGGCCGGACGGCGTCGCCGTCCGGCCCGCGGCATGCCCGGCCGGGCATGCCGGAAGGGGAAACCAGCGCGCCGGGGAACCCAGAGCATCGGGAAACGCAGCGCGCCGGGGAACCCAGAGCATCGGGAAACGCAGCGCGCCGGGGAACCCAGAGCATCGGGAAACGCAGCGCGCCGGGAACCCAGGGCGCCGGAAAACGCAGGGGATCGGGAGACTCAGGGCAGCAGGACCAGCCGGCCGCGCAGGCCGCCCTTCCGCAGGCGTTCGTACGCCTCGGCCGCCCGCTCCAGCGGGTAGGTGCCGGCGACCCGCAGGCTCAGCCGTCCCGCCTCGGCCAGCTTCGCGACGTCCCGCAGCTGGGCCGCGTCGGCGCGGATGAACACCGTGGAGACCCGGATGCCGCGCAGCGGCACGGGGGCCAGCCCGGCGTTGACGGCGACGAACGCGCCCCCGTTGCGCACGGCGTCGAGCGCGGGCAGGCCGACGAGCGCCGCGTCCACCAGGCCGTGCACGCCGCCGGGAACGGCGGCCCTGACCGCGGCCGCCAGGTCGGCGCCCCTCGGCACGAACCACTCCGCGCCGAAGCCCCGCACCACCGTCTCGTCGCCGGGCGCGGCGACCGCCGCGACCCGGAGCCCCCGCGCCACGGCCAGCTCCACGAGATAGCCGCCGACGCCGCCCGCCGCCCCCGTGACGAGCAGGGTCTCGCCCTCGGCGAGCCCGGCGAGGTCGAGTGCCTGGACGGCGGTGAGCGCGTTCAGCGGCAACGTGGACGCCTCGGGCGCGGCCACCCCCACGGGCGCGGGAGCCACCGCCGTCTCGTCCAGCACCACCAGGTCCGCCTGGGCCTTGAGCGGGTCGGTCAGCCGGTCCGACAGCCCGATGACCCGCTCGCCCGGCCGCAGACCCGTCACCCCCGGCCCGGCCCGGTCGACCACGCCCGCGACGTCCCAGCCGAGCGCGTACGTCTCCTGGTGCGGCATGAGCCCGTTGTCGGCGAGGACGCCCGCGGCCGTGGCCAGGTCGACAGGGTTGACGGCCGCCGCCTCGACCCTGATCCGCACCTGCCCCTGCCCCGGATCCGGCTCCCGCACGTCGACGATCCGTACGGCTCCATCCCGTGCCATCAGTGCTCTCATGAGCGTCTTTCTCCTTTCGCGATGGCACGGAGCGTAGGAAGATCTACTCTCTTTCGGTAAGAAGGCACCTGGAAGTGCGTAAGGGAGGAGAAGGGAAGACATGGCGACTCAGACGGCGGCCGAGCGGCGCGAGGAGGCGCGTCAGCGCTACAACGCCTACGTCGCGACCTGCCCGTCCAGGAAGCTGCTCGACACGCTCAGCGACAAGTGGGTGAGCCTGGCGCTCACCGCGCTCGCCGGCGGCCCGCGCCGCTACAGCGAGTTGGCGAGGACGATCGCCGGAGTCAGCCAGAAGATGCTCACGCAGACGTTGCGGACGATGGAACGCGACGGCCTGGTGTCACGCACGGTCACTCCGTCGGTGCCGGTGAGGGTCGACTATCGGCTCACGCCGCTGGGCGAGGACCTCATGCCGCTGCTCGAAGCGATCAAGCGCTGGGCCGAGATCCACATGGAGGATGTCGAAGCGGCCAGGCAGGCGTACGACCGCCGCTCCGGCCACCGACCTTGACGACCTTCAGGCGAGGCGTTTACCTTCCCTGAAGGGTGGGCCGACGACATCGTCGTGGGGGAGGGCGGACGATGGGTGTTCCCGAGGTCGTCTACCGAGGTGACAATCCTGCCTCGGACCTTGAGCGTGCCGGTCTCACCGAAGAGGATCTGCTTCTCCTCGCGGAGCTGGCCAAGGGAGTGACAGCAGACCGGGTGGGCCGCAGTCTCGACGTCAGCGGCCGAACCGTGCGGCGCCGGTTGCGGTGCATCTGCGACCGCATCGGTGTGGCGACGGCGATCGAGGCGGTCGCCTGGGCGGCACGCCGCCGCCTCATCTGAGTGTTTCATCTAAGCGCGTTATCCGACTGCGTTGTCCGGCCGCGTTCGCTGCGAAAGGGACCGGCGCCCCTCCAACGGAGGAGGGGCTCTCCGAAAAGGCCCCCGGAAAGGCTCCCCGGGAAGGCTCCCCGGAAAGGCCCCCGGGAAGGCTCCGTGGAAGAGCGCCCGCAGACAGAGGCCCTCGCAGACCGAGGCGCTCCGTAGACGAAGGGCTCCGTAGACCGAGGCCCCTGTGACAGAGGCTCCGTGGTCAGAGGCCCCGTGGTCAGAGGCCCCGTGGCCAGAGACTCAGTCGGCGACGCGCACCGCGCCCGCGAACGGCCGGCCGTCGATCTTCGCGATGTGGACGACGTCTCCTGTGCGCGGCGCGTGGATCATGTAGCCGTTGCCGATGTAGATGCCCACGTGGTGCAGGTCGGAGTAGAAGAACACCAGGTCGCCGGGGCGGAGCTGGTCACGCGGGATGTGCGTGCCGGCCGTCCACTGGTCGCCCGTGTAGTGCGGCAGGCTGATCCCGACGGACTGGTAGGCCGCCATGACCAGGCCGGAGCAGTCGAAGGAGCCGGGCCCATCGGCGCCCCACACGTACGGCTTGAGCTGCTGCGCGAGGGCCCAGCGCGCCGCCTGGGCGGCCTTGCCGTCACCGATGATGGGGAAGTCCGTCCTCGTGCGCGTCTCTCTGCCGATCGTCTGGGAGACCTGCCGGTAGAGGCTGCTCTCGGTCTTCTTGATCAGACTGGTGATCTTGTCGCGCCGGGCGTCGAGGCCGCTGAGGAGCTTCTTGACCTCGGCCTGCCGGGCGGAGGCGCTCTGCCTGGCCCGCGCGGCGGCGTCCATGGCCTTGGTGACCTCCGCGACCTCCTGGCTCTGCTGCAGCTCCAGCGCGTACGTCGTGGAGGCCTGGTCGAGGTAGCGCCGGGGGTCGATGTCGCTGTCGATGAGCGCGAGCGCGTTGCCGAGCCCGTTGGTCATGTAGGAGTGCTGCGCGAGGGCGCTCGCCTTCTGCCGGCGGACCTCCAGCTCGGCCTCGCTCTTGGCAAGGTTCTTCTTGGCGAGGTCGGCGGACCGCTCGGCCGCCTTCAGACGCACCCGCTCGCCGTTGTACTGCTCGGTGAGCGTCTCGATTTCGTCGTAGAGGTCCTCGACCTGCTTGGTGAGCTGCTTGAGGCTCGGCTTCGGGTCGGCGGTGGCGCTGACGACCGGGGCGCCGAACGTGATCGCGCTGATCGCGAGTCCGACGAACGCCAAACGGCGGAGGGGACCCGGACCGGCCGTGCCGGATCCGGATCGCCGGCCGCGGGCGTGCCTGCCCGCCGGCCTCTTGCCACGCATGCGCAACCGAGCTCCTCTCCCATGTGCGCCCCGCGGCGGGCCCGTCGTCGAGACGGGGCCGTACGGCGGGGCGCTGCTGAGCGCCTACCGGGTTAGCTGACGGGTTCGGGCCGGAGTAGCCCTACCTGGCGGATTCACCCCTTGTCGATCTGAGACCGAACCGATCCTGGATCCTGCAGTTGGGTCCCCGGCTCCCCTTCGCACTCGGTGCTTCGAAGATTCGGCGCCCGGTCGCCGCGAGCGCTCACGATGACCGGCATCGTCGCTGGACGATAGTGCACCGCGAGTTCTTGCTCAACCAGAACTCCGAAACCCGTCTAGGTTTGACAACCAAAGGATCACGGTCGGATCACGGGATCGGTTGTGAAACGTCCGTGTTCACAAGGGTTTGGAGCGATCCGAGAGTTTGGATGTGCTGCTCGGGCTGGTGAAAAAACTGGGACAAAAGTGGACAGTGGCCTTGGGGTGTGACCGTGCGTCCGTCCGCGTCCGGGCGGCTACACACGGTCAGAACTCATGTGGGGTCTGGCGTTTGGGGATGACCGTTATCCGGGGGACGCTCCGCGCATGGGATCAGGCCGCGCTGCGGCTAGGCTGACCGGTCATGGAGCAGGTCGCCGCGCAGACGCCCAGTGAGTCGGGTGCCACGGCCGTGACGGTGCGCCGGGCCAGGACGCCGGACGTCCGGGCGATCCGGCGTCTCGTCGACGCGTACTCCGGCAACGGGCCCCGCCTGCTCAAGAAGAGCACGGTCACGCTGTATGAGGACGTCCAGGAGTTCTGGGTGGCCGAGACGGCCGGGCAGGTCGTCGGCTGCGGCGCGCTGCACGTGCTGTGGGAGGACCTCGCCGAGATCAGGACCGTCGCGGTGGACCCCGCGGCGCGCGGCGGGGGCATCGGCCACCGGATCGTCGCCGCGCTCATCGAGACCGCCAGGGACCTCGGCGTGCGGAGGGTCTTCTGCCTCACGTTCGCGGTGGACTTCTTCGCCAGGCACGGTTTCCGGCCCATCCAGGGCACCCCGGTCTCCCCTGAGGTCTACGCGGAGCTCCTGGCGTCGTACGACGAGGGTGTCGCCGAGTTTCTCGACCTGGAGCACGTGAAGCCGAACACGCTGGGGAACACCCGGATGTTGCTGCACCTCGACCGTCATTGATCACCATTGATGGGCATTGATCATCGATCTTGACGGTGGTTGTCGACTGTTGCAAAGGTGACTGTTGATACGCCTGTCGCTACTTTTGGCAATATCAGCGTGTGCTACAGACGTGCGGCGCATGCGTCTTCGAAACGAGGTGACACGGTGAGCACCGGACAGCCGCCGTACCCCCAGGACGAGTCGGACGGAACGCCACCGCCGTCATCGAACCCCGGGTACAACACGGACAGACAACCCCAGGAATACGACCCCGACGTCACGGTGGTCAGCTATCGCGGGCAGCACACGGGTCCGCAGCAGCCGCCCGCCTACGACCCCGCTCAGGGCGGCTACGGCCAGCAGCAGGGCTACGGCGCCCAGCAGCAGCCGTACGGCCAGCAGGGCTATGGTCAGCAGGCCCCGCAGGCCCAGCAGCAGTACGGCCAGCAGACCGGTCCCCAGGACTACGGCCAGCAGCAGGGCTATGGGCAGCAGCAGGGTTATGGTCAGACCGGGCCGCAGCAGGGTCACCCCCAGCAGGGCTATGGTCAGACCGGCCCGCAGCAGCCGTACGGCCAGCAGCAGGGCTACGGCGCTCAGCAGCAGCCCGGTTACGGTCAGCAGGGTTACGGCCAGCCGCAGGCCCAGCAGCCATATGGTCAGGACCAGTACGGCCAGCAGCAGGGCTATGGGCAGCAGCAGGGTTATGGCCAGACCGGGCCGCAGCAGGGTCACCCCCAGCAGGGCTATGGTCAGACCGGCCCGCAGCAGCCGTACGGCCAGCAGCAGGGCTACGGCGCTCAGCAGCAGCCCGGTTACGGCCAGCAGGGCTACGGCCAGCCGCAGGCCCAGCAGCCGTACGGCCAGGACCAGTACGGGCAGCAGCAGTTCGCCCAGCCGAGCCCCCAGGCGGGCTATGGGCAGCAGCCCGGTTATGGCCAGCAGCCGTACGGCCAGCCCGCCTATGGTCAGCCCGGCTACGGCCAGCCGTACGCGCCCGCCGGCCCGATCCCGCCCGGCGCCCCGGCTCCGCTCGCGGAGTGGTGGCAGCGTCTCGTCGCCCGCATCATCGATGGCGTGATCGTCGGTATTCCGCTCGGGATCATCACGGTCGTGGTCGCGGCCATCGTCGTCACCAACGCGAGCGTCGACATTAGGAGCGGGGTTTACAACCCCGGAAGCGGTTACTTCCTGGCGTCGCTGCTCACGGCGATCCTGGGCGGCCTCGTCATGGTCGTCTACGAATTCCTCATGCTGCGGGCACAGGGCCAGACGCTCGGCAAGAAACTCATGGGCATCAAGGTCGTCCGGGTCGGAGGCACTCTCGACGCGGGTGGGCTTCCGCAGGACGCGGCGCTCAAGCGGGCCGGCGTGCTCTACGCTTTCGAGTTCCTGCAGTGGATTCCCGTTATCACCTACATCGCCAACCTCGGCACTCTTCTGAACGTGCTGTGGCTGTTGTGGGACAAGCCGCTGCATCAGGCGCTCCATGACAAGGTCGCCAACACCGTAGTGGTCAAGGTCAAGTAAGACGACGGACGGGGTCGATGGAACGGACCATCGGCCCCGTTTTTCTATGGGTCGCTATGGCTCCGATCGCACCACGCCCGCGTGGCTGTGACGGAAAATCCTTGCGGCCTCTACGGGGCATGTCATGCTTGGGTTACCGTCCCGAGAGGTGCCCAATGACCGCGAGACCGCCCCCGGCGCCAATCCTTAAGACTCGCCCCCGCCGTCTCCGGGGTCATATCCCCCACGGGCGGCTTAAGGAACCGTCAGGGGCGCTTATGGGGCCGTATGGAGCCGCACAGGCCCTTATGGCTCTCCCCGATGCCCGCCCGCTCCGGCCGCCCGGAGGCGGCGTCCGCGGAATGCGGGGATCGTTTGGCCGTGGGAAACTCCGGCGCCACGACCGTCCGGGCCGTCCGCGTGATTGTGCCCCCCGCTCCTTTTTTCGATCTTCGGACCTCCCTCTTGTCGATCTTGACGGAACCGGTGGTCCACTCTTTTTACGAGGCTTCCGGGCTGTGACGATCTGCTTGCGCGTATATCACGCAAGGCGTGCACGCCGTACGAGAAGGGTGCCGGGCTCCTTGTGAAGATCCGGCCGCCGTGACGCGGCTCCTCGTTTCAGCCGAGCTCTTCAACGGCCGTACGTCCCCGGTCCGGCCCTTTTCCGCGGGGTGTGTTTGCCGCTTGACGCGTGTTCCCCCACGCCTGTCCGTACGGATCGTCAGGTTCCTCACCTGCGGCTACGGCATGTTGTGGGAGGCGTGACCCCGTCGCCGGCCGTGGCCGGGGAAGCGCGCAAGCGGCTGAAACGACCGGACGGCCCGGGATCGGTGACCGGCGGGGGCGGCATTCTGGGTACGATTTCGAGTGCATCCGGTAAGGCCGCTGGAGAGACGAGGATTACCTCGGCCCTCCAGGGGCACCCCGGAAGGCGCGCCTGGTCCCTCCCGGCGCTATGGTCGTATCAGGGCGCCCGGCCCGGGCAAGAGGCCGGCAGCCTTGCCACGTCCTCGGAATTTCCTCGGGTGCACCTAATGACACCCCCGGCACGAGCGAGGCAGAATGACAGAGGTATTGTCCGCCTTGATACCTTCCGCGGTCGTCGCCGGCGCGGTCGTCTACGGCATCGTAAAGTTGGTACGTTCCGACGCGGCGGGCCTCCGCACGGCACGGGAGCCACGCGAGAAGTCACCGGACTCAGAGGTTCCTGAGAATCCGCAATCATGAATTGTCAGCCAGGGGAAACCGGGTATATGTTTGGCTGACGAATCAAACTATGGGCTGCGAAAGGATTGCCGGATGGCCAAGGACACGCAGGTGATTCTCATCGACGATCTCGATGGCGGCGAGGCCAATGAGACGGTCACCTTCGCGATTGACGGCACGTCATATGAGATTGACCTGAGCGACGGCAACGCGAAGAGGCTTCGCGAGGCTCTGTCGCCTTTCGTCAGCAGCGCGAGGCGCGCCGACAGCGGGCAGGCCCGTGGGCGCCGTCGTGGTGCGGGCGGCGGGGGCCAGCGAGCGATGACGCGCGAGAAGAGCGCGGAGATCCGTGCCTGGGCGAAGGCCCACGGACACCCTGTGAGCGAGCGCGGTCGCATTGCCGCCTCGATCGTCCAGGCGTACGAGGAAGCGCACTAGACAGTGTCCGGCAGATGCCGCCCCGCGGGCGGCAGGGCTTGATTTGCCGGGCACGACCTCTGGGTCGCGTCGCTCGGAACGGCTGTCTACTGGGGTCGTCCAGACGGCACCTGGCTGCGTCGCCGCCCTACCCACGGAGATTCTTCACGGCCTTCGAATCTCCGCAAGGGCGCGGAGCCGGTGTCAATAGCTCCGCTATTGGCTCCTCCTCCACCTTGCGACGCATCCGCCTGGACGATCCTGGCGAGGGCAAGATCTGCGGGGACAGTCCCTAACTTGAACCTTGATCGCGCGGTTATGGCAAGTCGTCGGAGGATCTGACGATCGCATAACCGCGCGATTGTGTTTGTGCTCCCTTAAAACCTCGTTCGCTTGCGGCGTATCGGGAACATGTCACCCCCGGCAGGGGGTTGGATAGAGCATGAACGCCCTGCGCTTGGGGAACCCTTCTGCCAAGGAGCGGGTCGCTGGGTCGGGGCTACCATGCGGAACGACGGGCCGGATCTCCCGTGCTCGCCTGACCGCTCTGTGAGGAGCGACGAGATGTTCGAGAGGTTCACCGACCGTGCGCGGCGGGTTGTCGTCCTGGCCCAGGAAGAGGCTCGGATGCTCAACCACAACTACATCGGCACTGAGCACAT